>DATDFB010000293.1:0-43310 GCA_036522835.1 Thermoanaerobaculia bacterium
GAGCAGGGCCACACCCTTACTATCGGCGAGATCCCGACGCACACGCACGTCGCCCACGGCTCCAGCACCGCCGCGGAGACGAACACCCCTGACAACACGACGTACCTCGGTTTCGTCAACAACACCTACACCGGCGCGCAAAACCTCGTGGCGATGGGGCCGAGCGAGATCGGCAACGTCGGCGGCAGTCAGGCTCACCTGAACATGCAGCCGTTCCTCGTCCTCAACTTCAGCATCGCCTTGCAGGGGATCTTCCCCTCGCAGACTTAGGAGAACGACGAAGATGGCACAACCTTACGTTGGAGAGATCCGCATGTTCGCCGGCAACTTCGCTCCCGCCGGCTGGATGTTCTGCGAAGGGCAGCTCCTCCCCATCTCGGAGAATGAGACGCTCTTCAATCTGATCGGCACCACCTACGGCGGCGACGGTCAGTCCACCTTCGCCCTTCCCGATCTGCGCGGCCGCATCCCCCTCCACTTCGGCAACAGTTTCATTCTCGCGGAGACCGGCGGCGTCGAGACCGTGACGCTCACCGTCAGCCAGATCCCGGCGCACACCCATCCCATGCTCGCGTCGGACGACATCCCGAATCAGCAGACTCCTTCCGGCTTCCTCACCGGCCAGGCAGCGACCAAGATCTATCGCGCCGGCGCGGCGAACATCGTCATGAACCCGAACGCGGTCGGCCCCACCGGCGGAAGCCAGCCGCACAACAACTTCCAGCCCTACCTGTGCGTCGACTTCATCATCTCGCTGTTCGGGATCTTCCCGTCGCAGACTTAAGAGGAGGCAGAGAGAACATGGATCCATTCGTAGCGGAGATCAGAATCTTTCCTTTCAACTTCGCCCCGAAGGGGTGGGCTTTCTGCGATGGCCAGCTGATGCCAATCTCGCAGAACACCGCCCTCTTCTCCCTCCTCGGCACGACCTACGGCGGCGACGGCAAGTCGACCTTCGCTCTGCCGAACATGCAGGGCAACGCGCCGATGCATCCCGGCCAGGGACCCGGCCTCTCGCTCCACGACCTCGGCGAGACCGGCGGCTCCGAGACCGTGAGCCTGCTCGAGTCGGAGATTCCGTCGCACGCCCACAGCATGGGCGCGCAGAACGTCCCGCTCGGCTCCCTCACCACGGCGGCCGGCAACACCTTCACCCATCCGGCCAGCGGCTTTCTGTTCAACAAGGCCAACCCGGTCGTGGTGAACATGGCCGATCAGACCCTCGCGCCCGCCGGCGGCGATCAGCCCCACAACAACATGCAGCCGTACCTGACGCTCAACTTCTGCCTCGCGCTGCAGGGCGTCTTCCCCCCGCGCACGTAAATTCACAACTCTGTCGAAACGCAAAGGGCTCCGAGAGATCTCGGAGCCCTTTTGCCAGACAAGTATCAGTTGCTTCTTCCCCCAACCGGCATTACATTCCACGGCGTCCCATACGTCCTTTCCGCTCGACGGCTAAAAACAGTGCAGTCTCAAGGGGGCTATTGATGCGTTCCGTGTCGGCTTCTTTCGTGCTCTCCCTGTTCGTCGTGTTCGCCGCGCCCGCGGCGTTCGCGCACGACGTCACCATCAGCGGCACCACTTCGTTCGCCGCGCTCGATGGATCCTCCCTCGATCATGACGGCGTCGCCAACGGCGTCTTCACCGTCAGCGACGGCAACCTGATCGTCAACGGCGTCGTGAATTGCAACGACGATGGTGCGAGCCCCAGCGCCTGCTCGATGGCCTTTGCCGTCAGCGGCAACATGACCATCAACTCCGGCGGCGCGCTCTACGCCGAGAACCGCACCGGCGGCGGCTCGGGTGGCAACATCACCCTGAACGTCGGCGGCAACCTGGCGCTCAACGGCACGGCCATCGTGTCGAGCGCGTCGAAGAGCTCCAGCGGCTCGACCGGCGGCGCGATCGCGGCCACGGTCGGCGGCAGCGTGGCGCTCGCCGGCGGCACGACCATCGACGCCGGCGCCGCCAACGCGCGCGGCGGCGACATCACCATCGTCGCCGCCGGCGCGCTCAGCGTCGACGGCAACGTCCTCTCCGGTCCGAGCCGCACCATCCTGGCCACGCGGCTCACCGACGTCATCCTCGACGGCGGCACGGGCAATTCGATCGGCGGCGCGATCACCCTCCGCTCCACCAGCTTCGCCGAGCCGGCCGTCGTCGTCGGCGCGAACGCGAACGTCGTCTCGCAAGGCGGCGACGGCGGCGCGGGCCCGGTGACGATCGAAGGCTGCGGCATTCAGCTGCGCGGCCTCGTCGCCGCCCTCGGGCGCAAAGACTCCGCATCGAAGGTGGCGATCCGCTCCGGCCGCTCGCTTCTCGTCGACGGCCGCGACCTCGGCGGCAGCGGCACGCGCATGGGCCGCCTCCGCGCCGATGCGCCCACCGGCACCGCCGTGAACAGAGGCGTCGACCTCTTCGCCGTCGGCTCCGTCAGCGTGCTTGGACCGGGCGGCAGCCTCTTCGTCGCCACCTCGCATCCGGGCGTGCACGACTCGAAGAGCTACGGCGGCACGATCCGCATCATCTCCACGACCGACGCCGTCGTCGCGTCGGGTAACGTCGCCGACTCCGGGCAGTCCGCTGCGGGCGACACCGGCGGCACGATCGACCTCGCCTCGAAGCTCGACGCCAACCTCGCCGGCGCCGTCATCCGCGCCATCGGCGATTCCAGCACGAACAATTCGAACCGCGGCGGCGGCTCCGTCTCCGTCCGCTCCTATTCCGGCAACGTGATCTGGACCAACGGCACCGGCGACGTCCGTCCGGTCGGCTCCGCGTCCGGACTCGTGCCCGCGGATCAGGGCAAGATCGTCCTTACCGCGTGCGGCACCGTCAACACCACCGGCACGTCCTTCCCGGTCATGGGCACGGCCACGAGCCCGCTGCCCGAGGTGCACACGGGCGTGTGCAGCCCGGCCGCCCCTTCCGTGCCGGCGGGAACGCCTGCGTTTGTCGTCTGCAACACGCCGCCGGTCGCGAACCCGGCCAGCGCCACGACGAATGAAGATCACTCCATCACCGTGCATCTCTCCGGCAGCGACGCCGACGGCGACTCGCTGACCTTCTCCATCGTCACCCCTCCGGCGCACGGCTCGCTCGGCCCGGTCATCTCCACCGGCCCCACCACCGCCGACGTCACCTACACCCCGAACGCCGACTACTTCGGCAGCGACAGCTTCGTCTTCCGCGCCGACGACGGCAACGGCGGCACCAACGACAACACCGCCAACATCACCATCAACCCCGTCAACGACGCGCCGTCGTTCCAGATCGGCGCGACGCAGACCGTGCTCGAAGACGCCGGCGCGCAGACGGTTCCGAACTGGGTGACGAGCATCTCGCCCGGTCCGGCCAACGAGTCGTCGCAGAGCGTCACCTTCACCGTCACGAACGACAATCCGTCGCTCTTCAGCGCGCAGCCGGCCGTGTCGCCGAACGGCACGCTGACGTATACGCCGGCGCCGAACGCCAACGGCAGCGCGAACATCACCGTGGTCGCGCACGATGACGGCGGCACCGCCAACGGCGGCGCCGACACCTCCGCGCCGCAGACGAGCTCTATCACCGTCACGGCAGTCAACGACGCGCCGTCGTTCACTCCGGGCGGCGACGTCACCGTCAACGAAGACTCCGGCTTGTACTCCGCGGCGTGGGCCACGGCCATCTCCGCCGGCCCCGCGAACGAGTCGTCGCAGACGGTCAACTTCGTCGTCAACAACAACAACAACGCCCTCTTCTCGTCGCAGCCGGCCATCTCGACGAGCGGCGTCCTAACCTTCACGCCCGCGGCGAACGCCAACGGCACGGCAACCGTCACCGTCACGCTGCACGACGACGGCGGCACGGCCAACGGCGGTGTCGATACGTCATCGCCCGTCACCTTCACCATCACCGTCAACTCCGTCAACGACGCGCCGTCGTTCACGCCGGGCGGCGACGTGACTGTGCTCGAAGACTCCGGCGCGTACAACGCGGCGTGGGCGTCGAGCATCTCCGCCGGCCCGCCGAACGAGTCGTCGCAGACGGTCAACTTCATCGTCAGCAACAGCAACAACGCCCTCTTCTCGTCGCAGCCGGCCATCTCGGCGGGCGGCGCGCTGAGCTTCACGCCGGCGCCGAACGCGTTCGGCAGCGCGGTCGTCACTGTCACGCTGCACGACGACGGCGGCACGGCCAACGGCGGCGTCGACACCTCGTCGTCCGTGACGTTCACCATCAACGTCACCGGCGTCAACGACGCGCCGTCCTTCACGCCGGGCGGCAACGTCGCGCTCAACGAAGACAGCGGCGCCTACTCCGCGACGTGGGCCACGGCCATCTCCGCCGGCCCGAACGAGGGCGGCCAGACCGTCAACTTCGTCGTCACGAATGACAACAACGCCCTCTTCTCCTCGCAGCCGGCCATCTCGCCGAGCGGCACGCTGACGTTCCAATCGGCCCCGAACGCCTTCGGCAGCGCCACGGTCAGCGTCACGCTGCACGACAACGGCGGCACGGCCAACGGCGGCGTCGACACCTCGGCCACCGTCACCTTCACCATCACCATCAATCCGGTCAACGATCCGCCCACCGCGGTCGCCGACAGCTTCGACACCTTCGGCAACACCGAGCTGCGCGTCGATCTCGCGGCCGCGTCGACGCCGAGCGTCGTGCGCACCACGCCGTCCGGCAAGGGCGTGCTCCACAACGACAGCGATCCCGAAGGGGACTCGATGGTCGTCACCGGCATCGTCGGCTGCGGCGACGTCACCGCGCCGTTCGACTGCACGCTGGCCTCCGGCAAGCTCTCCATGAACGCGAACGGCACGTTCAGCTTCATCCCCGCGCCGGGCGTCACCAGCGCGTCGTTCCAGTACGTCGTCACCGATCAGCCGCCGGTCGGCACTCCGGCCAGCTCCACCGGCACCGTCACGATCAACATCGCCCACATGATCTGGTACGTGAACGGCTCCGCCGCGGCGGGTGGCGACGGCACCTCGGCCTCGCCGTTCAACGATTTCGCCTCGCTCAACGGCGCGGGCGGTTCGGGCGACGTCGACGGCAGCGGCGCCATCATCTTCGTCCACGACTCCACCGTGAACGGTGCCGGCCTCGAGCTCGAGGACGGCCAGCACTTCCTGGGCGAGGGCGTCGGCCTCACCGTCGACAGCTACAACCTCGTCTCCGCGGGCAACAAGCCGAAGTTCTTCAGCACCAGCTCCGCGGCCGCGCTCATCCAGGTTGCGGCGACCGCGGAAGTGGCGGGCCTCGAGCTCCACGGCAACGACGGCGTGATGGTCCTCAACAGCGGCGCGTCGCCGGGCGCGACGATCAACGCGTCGATCCACGACAACGCCCTCGTCGCCTCGTTCAAGGGCATCGACGTCCTGACGCCGGGCGGCACCTCGACGACCGTCAACGTCAACAACACCTCCATCAGCTCCGTCAACACCGGCTTCGCCGTCGCCACGACCTCGCCGGCCTTCGTGTCGTTCACGAACGGCTCGGTCGTCTCCAGCGCCGGCAACGGCATCGTCTGGAACGGCGGCGGCAGCGCGAACCTCACCATCACCGGATTGTCGAACGTGACCGTCGACGGCAACACCTTCGGCGACGGCATCGACATCACCCGCGCGACGTTCGACTCCGGCGCCGCGGCCGGCTTCCAGACCGTGAGCGGCGGCGCGATCGCCGTCGGCGCGTCCGGCAACCCGGTTGGCGCAGCCGGCATCGTCATGTCCAACGTCAGCGGCGACTATGCCACCACCTCGCTGAACGTCTTCGGCACGTCGGGCGTGAGCATCTCGGGCTCCGGTCTCTTCACCGGCTCGGCCGGCATGCGCGTCGCCAACGGCGGCGGCGCGATTGCCGCGTCGACCGGCACGGCCCTCGCCGTCACCAACGCCACCATCGGCGCCGCGAACCTCAACTTCACCAGCATCGCCTCGAGCGGCGGCTCCGCCACCGGCATCATCCTCGACAACACCGGAACCAGCGGCGGCCTCGTCGTCGCCGGCACCGGCTCGGCCGGCTCGGGCGGCACGATCGCCAACAAGACCGGCGCGAACGGTGCGACCGCGACAGGCAACGGCATCTATCTCAACAACACCGGCAGCGTCTCGCTCTCGTCGATGAATCTGCACGACTTCGACAACTACGCCATTCGCGGCTTCCGCGTGAACGGCTTCTCCATGAGCGGCTGCGTGATCAACGGTACCAACGGCAACAGCGCCACCGTCGACACGTATGGGGAGGGGAGCGTCTACTTCGGCTCGACCGCGGTCAACGGCCTGACCGGCTCGGCCACGGTGTCGAGCTCCACGATCAGCGGCGGCCGCGGACGCAACTTCTCCGTCGTCAACACCGGCGGCACGCTCAACCGCCTGACGATCTCCAACTCGACCTTCGGCCTGACCAACACGGCCGTCGACAGCGGCCACAGTCTGGCCGTCGAAGCGCGCAACAGCGGCACCGTTGCGAACGTCACCGTCACCGGCTCGACGTTCACCGGCGCGGTCGGCGACCTCGCCAACTTCACCGGCCAGAGCGGCACGACGATGGACGTCGTCTTCACGGGCAACAACGGGTCGAACAACCATCCCAACAACGTCGTCGGCGGCGGCGGTCTGACCTTCGCCACGTCGGGCGCGATGACGCTCAACGCCTCCAACAACACGCTCCGCGACGCCAACGGCAGCGCCATCACGCTGTTCAAGGCCACGGCCGGCACGTCGCTCAGCGGCACGCTGAACAACAACCAGATCGGCGTGGCCGGCGTGGCCGGCTCCGGCTCGGCCACCGGCAACGGCATCTTCCTCAGCGCCGCCGGCAGCGGCACGATCACGCTGACCATCAGCAACAACGTTATCCGCAACTACGCCAACGCCGGCATCTACGCCGACAACACCGGCGGCAACTACGCGGTGAACGTCGGCATCACCGGCAACACCACCGCGGAGCCGAGCCCCAGCGCCTTCGCCGGTCTCGCCCTCACGGCCGGCGCGCCGTCGTCGACCGATGCCATCAATGTCTGCGCCAACATCGTCGGCAACGATTTCAGCGCCGGCGATCCGAACGACTTCCTCGACGTCATCCTAGGTGTCAGCACCGCGGCCTCGACGATGCGCCTGCCCGGCTACGCCGGTTCGACGACCGCCGACGTCCAGACCTTCGTCTTCAACAACAACCCCGTGGCCGGAACGCAGGTCTTTGCGTACACCGATCCTCCGGCCACCGACGCGAACTTCACCGGCGGTGCGGCCTGCCCGACGCCATGACCGTCATGTCAGAGCGAAAGAAGGAGATGACCATGTCGAACCAGTCAGGAATCGGACGCCGCGAATTTCTCGTCCTATCGGCCGCGGGCGCGCTCGTCACCGCCGCAGGAGCTCCGAAGCTCTTCGCCGGCGAGGCGGCCGCGCCGAAGCGGCTGGCCGTTGGCTATGCGCCGGTCGAGGAGAACGCCAGGCTCGTCGACGCCTCCGCCATCCCCGCCGGCGACGGCGGCTTCATCCGCCGCGGCGCGCGCGTGGCCGTCTCGGGCGCCAGCGGCGTCTCGGACGATCCGCGCCATCGTCGCGCCGTCGATCTCCTCGTCAACTACTCCTATTGGGAAGGCGCGACGCGGCGCGAAGCGCCGTTTCGCGCCTGGGCCTGCAGCCGCGCCAACGGCTGTCAGGGCAATCCGGTCAAGTTCACCGTGCCGGTCGACGAAGTGCAGAAGCTCTCCTTCAGCGTCGGCGTCGAGCGCGGCGACCGCCCGGTTGGATCGCCGATGTCCCGCCGCAGCGTCACCGGCGGCGTCGAGCCCACCGTCAGCGAGGACGCCCTGCCGGTGACGCTCTCGCTCCTCAGCGACGGCGGCTCGCTCAAGCTCGTGCGCGGCTTCTACGTCATCGTCCCGCTCTTCGACGGCGACCGCGATCCGCGCTGGTCCGACTACACCCTGCAGCAGCGCGACGGGCGCTGGGCGATGCACGACCGCAACGGCGAGGTCGCCACCTTCGAGCACTTCGTCCTGCGCATCGATTACGCGTGAGCCATTCTCTCCCGGGTGACCGCGCCGCCGGCGCGGTCACCCTTCGCCCCGCCACCGACGCCGACTACGACTTCATGCGCCGCCTCTACCACTCCACGCGGGCGGAGGAGATGCAGCACTTCCCGTTCAGCGACGAGCAGAAGGCGTTCTTTCTCGACCAGCAGTTCGCCGCGCAGTACGAGCACTACGGGATCCACTACCCGACCTGCGAGCGGAACGTCGTCGAGAGCGGCGGCGTGCCCATCGGGCGGCTGTGGCTCGACGAGTGGCGCGACCAGATCCGCCTCGTCGACATCGCGCTCATGCCGGAGTGGCGCGGCAGCGGCGTCGGCTCGCTGCTCCTGCACGGCGTCCTCGGCCGCGGCCGCAAGGCCGGCAAGCCGGTGACGATTCACGTCGAGGCCTACAACCCGGCCCTGCGCCTGTACCAGCGCCTGGGCTTCGTGCAGGTCGACACGAACGGCGTCTATCTATTGATGCGCTGGACGCCGCCTCAGGTGAACACCGCTTCGTAGGTGAAGCCGTTCGGCTCCTTGCCGACCGGCACGAGGAAGAGGTCGAGCGGCTCGGCGAACGATTCGTGGGTGATGTGGAAGGTCCGTTGATCCAGCAGCAGCGGCGCCAGGAAGAAGAGCGAGAACGCGCTCCGCCGCAGCCGCGCCGCTTCGCTCTCCATGACTTTCTTCGCGCTGGTGAGGCGCAGCTCGATCTTGCGGCCGTCGACGTGGAGCCAGAACGACGAACCGACCAACGGCTGGAACGTCTCAATCGTCAGTTGATCGAGCAATGGCATTGCCTCCCGCGCGGTTGTACCACATTCGAATGACCGCCTGCGCCGCGAGATTCGCGCTCCTCGTCCTCGTCCTTTGCACGCCCGCGTTCGCGGCCGGCCGCCGCGTGATCTTCGTCGACGCCGGCCGCGCCGAGGAGGGTGCTGGCACGCATGACAAGCCGTATCGGAAGCTCGCGCAGGCGCAGGCCTTCAGCGCGATCGGCGACGTCATCTACGTCGCCGAGGGGACGTACGACGAGGGGATCGCCCTGCAGAAAGGGCAGATGCTCATCGGTTCCGCGTACGGACTCGAGGCCGTGCGCGCCGACTTGAAGGTGGAGCTCGACGCGCCCATTGTCGCCGCCATCCAGGGGCCCGGACCGTCCATCCAGGGCACCATCACCATGACCGGCGATAACGTCGTCGCCGGCATCACCAGCGTCGCCGACAAAGCCGCGGGCGTCGTCGCCTCGATGCCCGACGGGGCGCTGACGTTCCGCAACGTCTGGTTCCGGCCGTCGCACGATGCCTTCGCCATGGCCTTGCAGGAGACGCGCGGCGCCATCAGCATCGTCGGCGGCGGGATGATTGCCGCCGACCGCGGCAGCGGCATCACGATCTACGGCGGCTCGGGGAACGTCACCGTGGAGCGCTTCCCGATTTCCGGCGACTTCGGCAACGTCATCTCGCTCAGCGGCCGCAGCGCCGGCGCGATCAAATTCGCCAAGAGCTCTCCGATCAAAGTCGCCGACGCCTCGCGCGACGCCATCTTCATCTCCCACGTCACCGGCGATGTCGTCTTCGACGAGCCCCTCTCGATCGTCACGCACGGCGGCCGCGGGCTGGTGATCGACAGCTCGAAGAAAGTCACCGTGGCCGCGGGCTCGAAGATCGCCACGACGAACGCCGCGGCCGTAACGATCGTCAACTCCACCGTCGACGTGCAGCTCGCGAACGCCTCTGCCGCCGCCCTCCCGCCCGGGCGCTTGCCCGAGGGGATCGGCGTGAGCGGCATGCATGGGCGCTTCACCGTCGACGGCGGCGCGATCCGCGACGCGCAGGCCTACGGCGTGCGCATCGAGCAGTCGGACGCCGTGAAGATCGCGAACGTCGAGATCGTCGAGAGCGGCGCCGCCGCCGGCAAGCTGCAATGCCCCGAGGACCTCGGCGCGAGCGCCGACGTAGTCTGCCGCGGCGGGCTATTCCTGCGCCATCTCAAAGGTGCCACGTTCGAGAACATCGTCGTCGACGGCGGCTCGAAGAACGGCCTCGTGGCGAACAACGTCGGCGATCTGACCTTCCGCCAGGCCGACTTCCGCCGCTCCGGCGCGCTGCTGCAGGAGCTGAGCGGCACCGTCTCGTTCAACATCTGCAAGTTCGCCGACGGCGGCGGCGTCGCCGTCGAGCAGCGCTTCAACCGCGCTCGCCTGGCGTTCACCCACTGCACGTTCGCGGCGCCGAATCAGCCGCAAAACTCGCCGTTTCTCTTCCGTGCGCGTGCCAACGGCTTCTCCGCGCTCGACGTGGCCATGACGAACTGCGACCTCAACGACAACGTCGGCGGCGGCATCGACTTCCGCGCCACCGACACGAGCGCGCTCTCCCTCTCGCTCGTCGACACGAACCTCCAGCGCCTCGGCGGCGTCGGACTCGCGGGCGTCGCGGAAAAGGGGAGCCGCGCCATCGTTGAAATGCGCAACGCGCACGTCTACACCCCCGCCATGCGCGATCCGGCGGTGCAACTCACCGCCACCGACACCGCCACCCTCTGCGCCGACCTCGCCGGCGGCAACTTCACCACGCCGCCGCGCGTGGCCGCGGTGGGGGCGGCGGCGCGGGTGGTGCCCCCGCCCTGCCGCTGATGTGGAGTGCGGCGGCCATGCCGCCGCTGTCCGGATACAATCTCCTCCCCGTGGTGACCGACCCCTTCCCCCTCCGCCCCCGCGAGATCTTCGACGAGCTGCGCAAAGTCGTCGTGGGGCAGGACGAGGCCGTGCGCGAGCTCTCCGTCGCGCTGGTCAAGCACCTGGTCGGGCATCCCGCGCCGAACATCCTCATGATCGGCAACTCCGGCTCGGGGAAGACCACGCTCATGCGCGCCGTCGAGCGCTTCCTCTCCAGCCGTCCGGGGCTCGACGAGTATGCGAACGTCATCCGCATCAACGCCAACGTCCTCGCCGAGGAGCATCAGGGCTATGGCCGCGCCGTGCTCGGGCGGCTCTTTGCCAACGCCAAGCGCATCTTCGGCCCCGACGCGCCGGTCGAGATCCTCCTCGGCTCCGTCGAGCACGGCATCGTCTTCATCGATGAAGTCGACAAAATCCGCGCGCAGGTCAGCGGGAACCCCAACGTCCGCGGCATCGTCGCGCAGGAAGCGCTGCTCACCCTCATGGAGAACGAGAACGTCGAATTCGACGTCGACGGCCGCACGCACGGCGTCAACTCCTCCGGTGTCCTCTTCGTCGCCGGCGGCGCGTTCGAGGAGCTCTACGAATCGGTTCTCCGCCGCGCCATCGTCGGGCAGGACGTCGCCCCGATGAAGCCCGTCGTCGTCGTCTCCGCCTCGGGCGACGTGCGCGAGGAGCTGCCCTTCCACCTCCGCGACTACCTCAAATACGACGACCTTTTCCGCTACGGCATGACCCCGCAGTTCGTGTCGCGCTTCGAGTCGATCATCGTTCTCAACGACCTCGCCGAATCCGACCTGGCGCGCATCTTCGTCGAGCCCGAGGCGTCCGTCTTTCGCACCTCGCGCGCCTACTTCCAGCGCTTCGGCGTCGACCTCCAGATCACCCGTGGCGCGTTAATTGCCATCGCCTGGGACGCCGCACGGCAGAAACGCCTCGGGGCGCGGGCTCTCCGCGAGACCTTCCGCCGCGTCATCGGTGATATCGAGTTCGATCCCGCCGACAGCGGCTCGCACGTCATCACGATCGACGAGCAGATGGTGAAACGCGCCATCGCCGGCCGCGAGACGGGCGCTCCGGTCAAGCGCTGACGTGGTATTCTAAGTTACTGATACCACTAAGCTTACGCATCTAAGGAGAGTTGTCGATGTTCACCTCCCTCCCGTCCGCCCCTATGGACCGTCGCCGCTTCCTTGCCGCCGGTTGTAAGGCGGCCGCCGGCGTCACGGCCCTGGTTTTGACGCAGAAACGCCTCTTCGCCGCGAGCTCGGAATCGGATTTTTCGCCGCTGATGTCGATCGGATTCGCGCCCGCGCTTCCCCCGGACGACGCCTTCGTCCGGCTCGCCGACGCCGCCTCGATCAGCCTTCCCGATCCGACGTTCATCTCCCGCGGCGCGCGCGTCAGCGTCGTCGCCTCGGCGCGCGGCGCCAGGCACACCAACGACGACGGCGTCGCTCTCGACGCGTCCATGCCGGCGTACGGCAACCCGCGCTTTCGCTTCTGGAGCGCTGCCGGCGATCGCGTCAGCGGCAACCTTGGCTTCAGCGTCGCGGTGCCGGCGACGAGCGGCATCAACCTCGTCGCGCGTCGCGTGCAGCGGACGGCGAAGAAGGACGAGGGGGCGAGGACGCCGCCCATCGACGTCGATCCGGCGCCGTTCACGCTCACCCTGGGTGGAGTGGCCGGGCCGAAGCTGCAGCGCGGCATCTACGTCGTGGCGCTGCGCGAGAGCGCGGGCGAGACCATGGCCGACTGGAGCCGCTTCAGCATCGCCGCGCACGGCGGCGTTTACAGCGTCGACGGCGCCGGCTTCGCGTGGGTGATGTTGAAAATCGACTACGCCACATAAAATAGCGCGCCCGATGGCGTTCTTCGAAAAGCTCAAGCGTGGGTTGTTCATGACCCACACCGAGATCATCGAGAAGATGAAGGAGTCGCTGACTCCCGACCTCCCGATCGATCGCGGCGCGATCGACGGCCTCGAAGAGGGTCTCCTCGGCGCGGATGTCGGCGCGGAACTGACCACCGCGCTCGTCGGCCGCATCGAAGCGCGCGTGCGCGACGAGCGCATCACGAAGATGGATCGCCTCACCGAGGTGCTGCGCGAGGAGACGCGTGCGCTCATCCCGCAGCGGACGGCGCAGACGATCGAGCTGGCGCGCGCGAAGCCGTTCGTCGTCCTCGTCGTCGGCGTGAACGGGACGGGGAAGACCACGACGATCGCCAAGCTCGCCGCGCGCTGGAAAGGGGAGGGGAAGAGCGTCATCCTCGGCGCCGCCGACACCTTCCGCGCCGCCGCCATCGAGCAGTTGCAGATGTGGGCCGACCGCATCGGCGTTCCGGTGATCAAGCACAAGGCCGGCAGCGACCCCGGCGCGGTCGCGCACGACGCCGTGGCCGCCGCGGTCGCGCGCGGTGCCGACGTCGTCGTCATCGACACCGCCGGCCGCCTGCACAACAAGTCGCACCTCATGCAGGAGCTCGGCAAAGTCCGCCGCGTGATCGAGAAAGAGCTCCCCGGCGCGCCGCACGAAACGCTCCTCGTGCTCGACGGCACCACCGGTCAGAACGGCGTCAATCAGGCCGCGGCGTTCCTCGAGGCGGCCAAGCTCACCGGCATGGTGGTGACGAAGCTCGACGGCACCGCGAAGGGCGGCGTGATCCTCGCGATCATGCGCCAGTTCGACATCCCGGTGAAGTTCATCGGGGTGGGCGAGGGGGTGGACGACCTGATCCCATTCGACCCTACTGCGTACGTTGACACGCTATTTGAATAGTCCAGTCGCATGCGCTGGACGCCGGGTGGAGTTTCCTCAGACATCGAAGATCGCCGCGGTAGCAGCGGCGGCGGGGGCTTTGGCTTCGGCGGCATGCCGATCGGCATCGGCGGCGCCGTCGTCCTGCTCGTTTTGAGCCTTCTCTTCCACAAGAACTTTTTCGCCCTTCTCGGTGGCGGCGACACCGCCACGACGCAGCAGAGCCGGGGGCCGGTGCAGGAGACGCCGGAGGAGCACCGCAACGTGCAGTTCGTCTCCTTCGTGCTCGACGACGCTCAGAAGACGTGGGAAGAGGCGCTCCCCGGCTACCGGCACGCGAAGCTCGATCTCTTCCGCGACGCCATTCAGTCGGCGTGCGGCTTCGCGCAGTCGGCGAGCGGCCCGTTCTACTGTCCCGAGGACGAGCGCGTCTACATCGACCTCGGTTTCTACGACGAGCTGCGCCAGAAATTCGGCGCGCCGGGCGACTTCGCGCAGGCCTACGTGATCGCGCACGAGATCGGCCATCACGTGCAGAAACTGCAGGGGATCGAACAGCAGGTGCACCAGGCCATGGAGAACGGCAGCCGCGCCGAGCAGAGCGCGCTCTCGGTGCGCCTGGAGCTGCAGGCCGACTGCTACGCGGGCGTGTGGGGGCACTCCACGCAACAGCGCGGCATCGTCGACAACGCCGACGTCGAGGAGGGGCTCAACGCCGCCGCGGCCATCGGCGACGACCGCCTTCAGCGCATGGCCGGCCGCACCGTGAGCCCGGAGCGCTTCACGCACGGCTCGTCGAAGCAGCGCGTGGAGTGGTTCAGGCGCGGGCTGCAGAGCGGGCGGGTGGAGGACTGCGATACGTTCAGGTAACCGGCGGCTTCTTCCGCGCCGACGCCGACGTCCCCGCGTTGAACTCCTCTTCCGTCAGCTCGAGATCGGGCCGCAGCGGCCCATCGCCCATCTCGCCCGCGTACGCGTCGATCACGGACGAGCGCGTCAGGTGCGAATAGAGCCGGTGTCCCGGCTCCACGACCATGTTCGGCCCGTGGTCGCACATATCGAAGCACGACGTCGCGCAGACGCGCACCGTCGGCTTGCGCCCCATCGTCTTGTTGTGCGCCTTGAGCGTCTTCTGAATCGGCTCGCCGCGCTCGTCGCCGCGGTCGGGGTTGTTGCAGCGCGGTCCGTTGCAGACGAGGAAGAGTTTGTCGAAGGGGTATTCCATCAGTTCTTAGTTGTTCGTTCTTGGTTCTTAGTTTAGGAAAACTAACAACTAAGAACTAAGAACTAACAACCAACTTCTTCCCCGCATCCAGCACGTGCTTCAAATCCTTCGGACTGCACGCCTCGGCGTACACGCGCGCCACCGGCTCGGTGCCCGACAGGCGGAACAGCAGCCACGTCGAGTCGTCGAAGATCAGCTTCACGCCGTCGGTCTTGTTCACCTCGCGCACCGTCAGGCCGTCGAGCGCCGCCGGCGGATTGGCCAGCTTCTGCGCCAGCGTCTCCTTCAGCTGCGGCGTCAGCTTCATGTCGACGCGCTTCGAATAGAAATAGCCGAACTCCTGGTACGTCGCGTCGATCAGCTCATAGAGCTTCTTCCCCGTGCGCGCCACCATCTCCGCCACCAAGAGGCAGGCCAGGATGCCGTCCTTCTCCGGCAGGTGCTGGTACATCGACATTCCCGCGCTTTCCTCGCCGCCCATGGCGATCTTGTCCGCGAGAATGAGCTCGCCGATGTATTTGAAGCCGACCGGCGTCTCGTACAGCGGCACGTCGAGCTTGCGCGCGATCGAGTCGATCAGATGCGTCGTCGCCACCGAGCGCGCCAGGCCGCCGGGGATGTCGCGGTAGCGCTTCAGGTAGAGCGCGAGCAGGGCCAGAATGATGTTCGGCGAGACGAAGCGATTGCGGTCGTCGATAATGCCGAAGCGGTCGGCGTCGCCGTCGGTGGCCAGGCCGAGGTCGAACTTCTCGCTGCTGACGATCCCGCGCAGCTCGCCGAGATTCTTCTCGTTGCATTCGGGGGAGAAGCCGCCGAAATACGGGTCGCGATAGTTGTGGATGATCTTGACCTCGACGCCGGCCTCCAGGAGGAAGTAGTCGAGGTAGTCGCGCGCGGTGCCGTAGAGCGGATCCATGGCGATGCGCAGGCCGCTCTTGCTGATCGCCTCGGTGTCGACCTTGTTGCGCAACTCGCCGAGGTAGCGGTCCTTCGGGTCGATCGTCTCGATCAGCTCCGACTTCTCGTAGACGTCCACCTTCTCGTTCTTCTCCTCGAGCGCGTGGATCTCCCGCTCGATCGCCTGCGTCACCTCGGGGAGCGCCGGCGCGCCGTTCCCCGTCGAGAACTTCAGCCCGTTGTACTCCGGCGGATTGTGCGAGGCGGTGAAGTTGATCGCCCCCATGGCCTTGCGGCGGACCGTCTCGAACGAGACGCAGGGCGTCGGCACGTCGCGGTTGCAGAGGAACGCGTGAATGTCGTTGAAGGCGAGGATCTTCGCCGCCTCGGAGGCGAACTTCTCGGAGAGAAAGCGCGTGTCGTAGGCGACGACGACGCCGGAGCCCTTCTGTCCCGACTTCTTGAGGTAGTTTGCGATGCCTTGGCTGGCGATCCGGACGGTCTCGAACGTGAAGTCTTCGCCGATGATCCCACGCCAGCCCGACGTGCCGAATTTGATCATCTTGGGAGGCGCACCTTAGCACATGTGGAGTGCGCCGGCCGTGCCGGCCGCCGCACTCCAGAATTGCTCCGCTGGCTCGCTTTGCGCAATCATCCAGCCTAATGGAGCGCCGGCCACTCATCCTGATCGCGGATGACCAAGAAGAGGTCGTGCATCTTCTCGAGGTCTACCTGAGGCCGCTCGACGCCGAATTCCTGGTCGCCTCTGACGGCGAGGAAGCTCTCGCCGTCGCGCAGGCGCGCCTGCCCGACGTCGTGCTCCTCGACGTGATGATGCCGAAGCGCAGCGGCTGGGACGTCTGCCAGGCCCTCAAGGCCGTGCAGCGCACCGCCGGCATCCGCGTCGTCCTCGTCACTGGCCGCGGCGAGGTGAAAGACCGCCTGACCGGCTTGCAGCTCGGCGCCGACGAATACCTCGTCAAGCCGTTCAATCGCGAGGAAGTCGTCAAGCGCGTGGCCGCGCTGCTGGAGCGCCCGCGCGAGACCGAGGCCGCGCCCGCGGAGCCGCCCAACCGCGCCGCGGAATCGCTGCTCTTCGACCGCGCCAGCGGCCTCCCGACCGTCCCCGTCGTCCTCGGCCGGCTCAAGGAAATGCTCATCGAGCAGGGCGAGCTCGGCATCATTTACATCGACATCGAGCAGTTCGAATCGATCGAGGCGGAGTACGGCTGGGCGTTTTTCGACGAGTTCGTGCGCCGCGCCGGCGAGACCGTCGTATCCGAGGCGAACGCGCGCTTCCCGCGCGCCATCGTGGCCTCGAACCTCGTCGGCGGCTCGAGCTTCTACGTCGTCTTCGAGACGCGCGGCAAAGACCTCGCCCAGGAGTCGGCCTTCGACGCCATCGCCAACGATCTGCGCGAGACGCTGATCGTGACGATGCGCGAGCGTTTCCCGAACATGCAGCAGGGGCAGATCGGCTTTTTCGTCGGCGCCGCGCGCGTCGACTACCGGCCGCAGATCCGCCTGGAGCGGCAGATCTATCAAGGGATGCAGACCGCGGCCGACGCCGTGCGCGACGCCGAGCAGCAGCGCAAGCGCCAGCTCACCCGCGAGCTGCGCGACATCATCCGCCGCAAGCGCATCACCACGCTCTTTCAGCCGATCGTGCGCGCGCGCGACAACACCATCTTCGGCTACGAGATCCTCACGCGCGGCCCGTCGCACTCCTCGTTCCGCAACTCCGACATGCTCTTCTCCTTCGCCCGCGAGTCGAAGCTGGCCTGGTCGCTCGAGGCCATCGCGCTGGAGTGCGCCATGCGCCGCCTGCGCACGACCGCGCTCGGCGACCGCAAGTTCCTCCTCAACCTCGAGGCGGAGATGTTCGCCGAGTCGGAGTTCCACATCCACGAGATCGTTGCGTTCTTCGCCTCCCATCGCGGCAACTTCGTCTTCGAGCTCACCGAGCGCGCCGCCATCGAGGACTACGCGGTCTTCCGCGGTCTGCTCGACGAGTTCCGCGCCAAGGGCATCGAAGTGGCCATCGACGACGCCGGCTCCGGCTATGCGTCGCTCGAGGCCATTGCCGCGCTCGCGCCCGATTACCTGAAGGTGACGAAGGGCCTCGTCTCGACGCTCGCCAACGAGCCGATCAAGCAGGACCTGGTGAAGATGCTCGTGGAGCTGGCGGGGAAGATCAACGCCAAGACGATCGCCGAGGGGATCGAGACGGCCGAGGAGTACGAGACCTGCCGCGACCTCGGCATCGATCTCTTGCAGGGCTACTACCTCGCGCACCCGCAGGAGCAGTTGAAGGTCGGCGATGCGGAGGTCGCGCGCATGGCGGCGGCGGTGGCGAGAGCCCCTCTCCCCGCGAGCGGGGAGAGGGACCGGCGCGAAGCGCCAGGGTGAGGGCGAGACCGTCCCTACTTTGCCTTCAGCGTCCGAACGTACGCGATGACCGCCACCACTTCCTCCGTGGTCATCTTCTGCGCCGGCATCTTTCCCTTGCCGCCGGCGATGATCTTGGTCAGCTCGACGTCCGTCATCTTCTGAACTTCGGCCGAGCGCAGGTCGCGCACTTTCATGCTCTTGCCGATCGGGGTCTCGCCGGAGCCGTTCGGGCCGTGGCACATCGCGCATCGCTGTTTGTAGACCGTTGCGCCGTTCGGATCGGCGGCGAAGAGTCCCGCCGCAACGCTGAAGAGAACGAGGGACATCGTCGTTGCTTTCCGTAGCATGTCGTCATTATGAATCAGGTCCGCCTCGTCTTCCTCGGTACCAGCGCCGGCACGCCCTCGCGCGAGCGCAACCTCGCCGCCGCCGCGCTCGTGATGGACGGCCGCGCGCTGCTCTTCGACTGCGGCGAAGGAACGCAGCAGCAGATCCTCCGCAGCTCCGTCCGCGCCGGCGCCATCGAGGCGATCTTCATCAGCCACATGCACGGCGATCACCTCTACGGATTGCCCGGACTGCTGGCCACGATGAGCCTCCACGGCCGCAGCGAGCCGCTCGCCGTCTACGGGCCGGTGCGTGTGACGCCGTACCTGCGCGCTGTGTATGAGGCGAGCTACGCGCGCACGGCGTTCGACCTGACGATTCACGCGGTCGACGACGGCGCCGTGATCGCCCGCGACGGCTACGCCGTACGCGTCCGCCTGCTCGATCACACGGCGCCATGCCTCGGCTATTGCGTCGTCGAGCACGACCGCCCCGGCGCCTTCGACGTCGACCGCGCCCGCGCCCTCGGCGTTCCGCCCGGACCGCTCTTCCGCACGCTGCAGCACGGCGCCGACGTCACGCTCGACGACGGCCGCGTCGTGCGCAGCGCCGAGGTTGTCGGCCCTCCGCGTCCCGGCCGGCGCATCAGCTATTGCACCGACACGCGTCCCTGCCGCGCCGCCATCGAGCTCGCGCGCGGCGCGCACGTGCTCGTGCACGAGGCGACGTACGGCGATGACATGCGCTCCGAGGCGGGGGAGAGGGGACACTCCACGGCGGCGGAGGCGGCCGGCGTCGCGCGCGACGCCGGCGTGCAGCGGCTGATCCTCACGCACATCAGCCCGCGCTACACCGACGCGTCGCCGCTCCTGGCCGAGGCGCGGGCGGTCTTTGCGGAGACCGAGCTCGCCGCCGATTTCGCGGAGTTCCACGCATAATTGCCGCATGTACGAACAGAACGCAGCGCACCAGCAGTGGCTCGAGGGATTCATTCGCGACCTCGACGCGTTCGCCGGCACCGTCCACGTCCAGCGCGGCGACGACCTCTATCTCACCGCCGCGCACAACATCCCGCCGCATGTCGTTGAGATCGTCGCGCACGTGCCGCACGGCAAGGGCATGGCCGGCGTCGCCCAGGTGAAGAAGGCGCCGGTGCAGACGTGCAACCTGCAGACGGACGCCACCGGCACGATCAAGCCGGGCGCGAAGGCGGTCGATGCTCAGGCTGCGGTGGCGCTGCCGGTGCTCGACGACGGCGGCGGCGTGCGCGCCGTCGTCGGCGTGGCTTGGCGCCGCGAGGGGGAGATCGGCGCCGACGAGGAGCAGGCCATGATGCGCGCCGCCGCAAAGTTGCCGTAAACAACCCCCTCTCCCCGCTCGCGGGGAGAGGGACAGGCGCGAAGCGCCAGGGTGAGGGGCGTCGGCTTCCCTACCTCACCTTCCGGCACCACGCCTGGAGCAACGTCTTCCGGCTCGCCGAGAGATCGCGCGTCCGCGGCATGTACTTCGTCGTCATCCAGTGCTTCATCTCGGTGCGGTCGATGATCGCCTGGGCGTGCTGCTTCACCGCGCTCTCGCTGTTCAGCGGGAAGGCCTGGTTGCTCATCGCCGGATAGAGGACATAGTAGGTGCGCAGGACTTTTTCATAGAGAACGTTGAACGTCAGGAGCTCGTTGCCGACCGGCTCCTTCGCCTCAGGGTCGACGTAGTAGCGCGAGAAGTCTTCGTCGTTCGGCAGGATGCGCAGGCTCATCGACGGCGCGTTCGTGACCCACGGCGGATTCTGAAACGTCAGGTAGCTCGCCGGCGGATAGCCGGCCGGCGCGGGGTTGTTGCCGTCGTTGACGGTGAAGGTGAGGAGGTAGTTGCCCGGCTGCGCGGTGTCGACGGAGATCGGATCGCCCGGCAGGACGTTGACGGCGTTGACCGCGGCGTTGCCCGGCGCTTGCAGCGGAATCGAGCGGTACTGCCAGACGGTGATCGGCGGGCAGTTGCTCCGGTCGAGCCGCACGCCGCGGCGGTAGACCGTCACCGTCGCCGGCTCCTCGGTTCCCTGATTCAGAAAGCGGTCCGCGGGTCCGAACTGCTCGGCGTAGATCGCCTGCTGGTTCGAGACGAAGTAGTAGTCGGTCTCCCGCAGGACGAAGCCGAAGTATTCGCTGAGGAGAGCGAAGGTGGCGTTCGGATCGACGTTGTCGGCGTCGAAGTCGAAGATCCAGCCGCGGGCGTCGCCAGCGGCGGTGTCGGCGTAGTCGACGTCGGCGATCGGCGTGACGGTCGTCCCGTTCACAGTCACGAGACGCACCGGCCCGAAGTCGTACTTCGGGTTCGTCGTGCCGTTGTAGTTGTCGGGGAAGGTGGGAGAGAAGTCGACGGAGATTTTGTTGCCGCGCTGCTGGAGCACGGTCGGCGCGAGGGCGATGAGGCCGTTGTTGCCGTTGTTCTGGCTGTTCGGCGGCGTGGCGATTTGGGTGGTGTTGGAGATGAGGAGCCGGCCGACGGGGCCGGTGCGGATGTCTTCGTCGGCGTAGAGCGGGGCGATGGTGGCGACGAGCTCGAGCTCTGCCGGGTTGGGCTTCTGGTTGGGGTAGTCGGGCCTGCCCTGCAGGATGCGGAAGAGGCAGTAGCGGAGGATGACGCCGATGATTTTCGGGTCCTGCAGCTCGGGGATGTTGATGACGGTGCCGGGCGCGGACTTCAGCAGCGTGTGGTAGACGTACCCGCCCGCGCCGCCGTCCTGGGTGAGGTTGACGTTGCGGTAGAAGTTGAGCCACTGGCAGGCGCCCTTCGACGGCCGCCCGGCGATCAAGGTCGCACCGTCGCTGCCCTTGAGCGTGAGCTCGTCGATGAAGAACTGCGTCGCCGGCGGCGAGCCCTCGGAGTTGACGTCGCAGAGACCGCCGGAGAAGGCGAGGGTGGCGCCGGCGAGGGAGCCGGCCGCGCCCTGGACGCCGACGACGCTGCCGGTGGCGTTGGTGGTGTGGTCGCCGTAGTAGTTCCACTCGGCCGGCTGCGTGCCGGCGAAGGGCTGGACCTGCTGGACCCAGGCGATGAAGTTCGCGTCGGACATGCCGTAGGTGTTGGCGCGAACGAGCTTGGAGTCGATGAGCGCGAGCGGCGCGCCGGCAAAGGGCCCCCAGTTGCCCGGCATGGTCACCGAGGGGGCCATGTCGTCGTTGTTGGCCGTGGCCGGGTTGACGCTCATCGTGCCTTTGACGTTGATGCGCGGGAGGTCGAAGAGGCTCATGGTGCGATTCCATCATGCCATCTTCAAACATGCAAGCACTTGCCGCAGGAGACGTTGGCCGCTACACTCCCGCCCGCGCCGCCGCCGGAATGTTGCCCGCAGCGGCCGAGTTCTAAGCCGTACCTTCCCACCATGTGGGGCTGTAGCTCAGTTTGGGAGAGCGCCTGAATCGCACTCAGGAGGTCGTCGGTTCGAGCCCGATCAGCTCCACCAAAGTCAAAGATCTCTGCCATAACAACTTAGCCGTAACCCCTTCCACCGCTGTTTCGCCCGTTTTTGGCGAAGTGTCTAGTAGCGCGTCTAGTTGGCGTCGCGCTCGCGCGCAACCGCAGAAATCTCTCGGTGTTTCGACCCATTCGGCTTCGGGTGAAAGTCGCCAGGCGAATCTTGCGTCAGAGGTGACGCATGAACCTGAAGAATCTCATCTCGCGCGTGGAGATCGCCGAGAGTCTCGGCGTGCAGACGCAGACGGTCGCGAAGTGGGAACGCGAGGGGAAGTTTCCGGCCGCGAAGGAGTACGTCTCCGACCGGCTGATTCTCTACGACCGCGACGAAGTGCGGCGGATGCTGGAGACGAGGAAAGCCGCGCGGCGGCGTCCGCTGCTCCCCCGCGCAAGCGGAAAATGAAGCGCCGGCGCTCCGCGCCGCAGCTCGTCGGATTCGAGTACGACCCGCTCAGGGGCCTGGCGCATTTCTCCATGTACGTTCCGGGCGGCGGAGGGCGCGAGAGAAAGCGCGCGACCGTCGAGGCCGGAGACTACGACGAGGCGGTCGAGCTCTGGACAGAATTCCGTGCTCGCGTGAAAGCGGGCGCGGGACGTGTCTCCCCGGAGGCGCCGACCTTTCGTGAGTTCGTCGCAGCGTACCTGCCGCTCATCGGCGCCAACCTCGCGGCGCGGACACTGCGCGACTACAGGTACGCAATCGATCGGCACCTCATGCCGGCTTTTGCGCCGCTCCGCATCAGCGAGATGACGTCAGGAGTGCTGAATGCTTTCGGAGCGCGGCTCAAAGCGCAGGGCTACGCCGGCGCGACCGTCAACAACTACATGACGATCGCTGCCTTGCTTCTCGGCTATGCGGTCGAACTGGATGTCATCGAGGATCTCCCGCTCAAGAAGAAGCTCAAGAAGTACCGGCCGAACAAGCCGTGCAACGAGCTGTCGCCGGAGGAACGCGCACGGTTTCTCGCCGCGTTCGACGATGAAGCAGGCTTCCGGCGTTTCGTGGCGGACACGATGCCGCGGCCCAAAGCGCACGTGGTGCGGCAGCGTGGCTTCGGCGGACGACGCGCGCATGGTGCCGGCATGCGGAGCGACAGTGACGCGGCGCGGGCCTACTTCCTCCGCTACCAGCGCTCGAAAGACCTCTTCATCGTGGATCTCGACTCCGGCCTGCGCGAGGGCGACATCATTGGTCTCCGGGTGCGGCACGTCTCCTTCGCCGATGATTGGATTCGACTCGAACAGGGAAAGACGAAGCGCGAGGTGGTGATCCCCCTTTCGTCGGCCGCGCGTGCCGCGACCGAACGGGCGCTCGCCGGACGCGACGCGGATCCCGATGACTTCGTGTTCGTTACCGATGGCGGCAAGCCGTACAGCGATTCGACGCTCGGCCGCTACTTCTCGATCGCGAAACGCATTGCTGGAATCACGCGACGCGTGCGCTTCCACGATCTGCGGCACACCTTTGGAAGCGATCTCGCGAGCGCGGAGTTGCCGCTTCCTTTCATCGGCAAGGTGATGGGGCATTCCAATCCCGCGACGACAGCTCGTTACGCGCGGCCCGATGGCCGGGTTCTGGACCGCGTGCGCAAGGCGCTCGACCGGGAACGCTTGTAGCCGACCTACGCCGCCGCCTCCGGGCGGCGTAGGTCATTTCTATCCATTCAGCGGTGCGACGAATTGCGACCGGTACGTTCGGCGCATGGAACATCGAGAGCTTGCGCTGACGAATGGAAACGCATTGATCCGTGGCGACTGCCGTGTCCAACTTCCGCGAATCCCCACGGCGACGGTCGATCTCGTGGTGACCGATCCTCCCTACGGATTGAATGCCGATACGACAATCACCCGACGAACAGGAAAATTCGGCAAAGCCTGCGATATCACTAGTTCGTTTTCGTGGGATAAACGGCCAGATCTCGTCTGGATCGCTGAGTGTCTCCGCGTTCTGCGGCCTGGCGGCACCATGATCGCGTTCTATGAGCGCGAACACCTCCACGAGTTCATCGCGGAGGCGAAGCGGCACGGTGGCGACCTCCGCGACGTGGGCGCGTGGCACAAAACCAATCCAGTGCCGCAGGTCCGCAAGGTGAAGTGGGCAAGCGCGCTTGAGCTGTTCGCCGTCATCACAAAGCCGGGACGGCGGCACACGTTCAACTGGCAACACGGATATCACCACAATGTCATCGTCGCGCCGATCTGCACCGGACGCGAACGAACCCCGCATCCAACACAGAAGCCCCTGGCCGTCATTCTTCCGATGATGCGCTACTGGAGCAATCCGGGTGATCTCGTGCTCGATCCCTTTGCCGGCGCGGGGACAACTGCGGTGGCAGCGAGGATGCTCGGTCGCCGGTATATCGCGATCGAAGTTGATAAGACGTTCTGCGCGATGGCTGCGGCACGCCTGACGAAGTGCAGCGAATGCGACGCACCTGCTCGTGAATTGCGCTCTGCCTGATATCCCTTTCGATCCATTCGGCCGAACGAGTCACTGCCCGATTTCTACTTTCGTCGCACCGGCAACGGTGCACTGATGAAAGGAGAAATCAATGGAGCAGTTGGACAAAGAAGTGAGCAGCGCGGCCATGCGCCTGCGCTGTATCCGGCAGATCGCCGATGCGGACGAAGAAACGCTCGGTATCGTGAGTTCGGTCCTCGACCGCGTGCTGCCGGCGACGAAGCCCGAGCGGAAGAAACGCGGACCTCGGCGGCGCGATGAGGAGAAAGGCGGCCCGGCATGAGGAGCCACGTTTTTCACGTGCTGGCGCTTCTCGTCGTTGCCGGATGCGGCAAGACCGGCGGCACGATCGGCGAGTGGTTCGGGGCAACGGACAAGCCGCAGAAAGCAGCGGTCTTTTACGACGAACTCTGCGACCCGAGCTCCGGCTCGACCTGCTCGGCCGAGACGCTCCGTGAAACATCGGAAGGTGTCTTACGCGACGCGGTAGATCGGCCGGGCAGCATCGTCCGACTCTGGATGCAGGGCCGGACGATCGAGGGGACACGGCTCGTCGCGACGGCAACGGTTCCGGTCTTTCGTGTCACGGGCCGTCGCGCCCGTGCGGATGCGGAAGGCCGTTGGGTAGCCGAAGAGCGCGATGCGTTCTGCTCGGCGGCGGAACCCGGCCTTCGGAAGCGCATTCACCGCTCGCCGATCGCTGAATCCTTGGGGCTCATCGCGCTCGCCTCGCCTCCCGCGCGCGGAAAGCGGGAGATCGTGGCGATCACAGATGCGCTCGAAGTCTCCGACTACGGCGAATTCGAATGCGGGCGGCTGCCGAGGCCGGACCGCTTTGCGCGGATGCTCGCTCTGCACCGCATTCTTCCCCAGGGATCGCTCGCGGGCGTCGATGTCCGCTTTTGTCGCGTCGACATCCGCGCAATCGACAGCGGCCGCTGTGCCGTCTCACTCGCCCGGGCGGCCGAGGTTCGCGCCATCTGGCACGCCGCGCTCGCAGCAGCGGGCGCAACGCAGATCGACATCCGTCCCGGCGCTCTCGAATCTCAATCTATCGCCAGAAAGGAGTCCAGCAATGTTTAGACGATTCAATCAGAGTGAGCTCGAAGAACGGGCGCGTGAAGATGCGCGCCTCGGCATCTACGAACCGGACGCATACATCACCGCCAATATCGGGCCCGAGCCATCCTTCGATCCGGTCGGAAACCTCCGTCACGCGAACGTCGGCGCGCGGCTGCAGAACCCGATGATCGAAGAGACGGAAGCAGACATGCGGCGCGAGGAGGACGAGATGGCGCGGCATCCATCCGCGCACCTTCTCCTTGCGTTCCTCATGGTCCTCCTCTTCATGGAGTGCGCGGGCTCGATCTACTTGATGCGCACGGTGGGCGTGGAGTCGCCGGAACGAGTCATCTTCGGCACGGCGCTCGCGGTCTGCATCTTCTTCATGACCTGGCTCTGCTCGCGCGCGAGAAACCGCGCGATCTCGCTCGCGGCAATCGCCGCGCTGGGTCTCCTCGTCGCGGCGCTCACGGTGATCCGCGTTGACGAGAACACGGGCGGCGGTTCCTCCGCGGTCGGGTGGGCCACGGCGCTCGTCATGATGGCCGTGACAATCGGGCCGGCCGTGATGGCGGAGCACGTACTGCGGCTCATGGCCCCGGTGCTTCCGATCGTTCGCCACCGCTACCGTCTCCGCCGGCGCGCAAGGCATGCGCGTTTCGGCCAGCGCTCGGCGACGTGGTTCGTGAACCGGCTCGCCTCGCGACGGGACGAGTGGCAGCAGACCGCAGCCCGCATCCGTGCTTCCTACGATATCGCTCACCGCGCCGCGCGCGCGGCGCTCGGCGAGTCGCCGTTTGCAACATCCACCACGAACGCAGTAGTGCCGTATCGGGGCACAAGCGACCCATCACGAAAGGAGAGCTGAACCATGACCAGATCCGCTGTAGCTGAAGTCATCCCTCCCGCGCGCGTTGAAGTGCTTACCGCAGGGGCGAATCGCGGGGCGCGCCTCATGCAGCCGACGATCGGCGTCTTTAACCGGGCGTCGAAGCGCTTCACGATTGCGCCGGTGTACGTCGATCCCGTCCCGAGCGTGCCGCCGCGCTCGCGCGTGAGGGAGCTGTTCGCGGCATCGAGGGGTGTGCCGTGGAGGCCCGCATCGAAGAAGTGTTACCCGCGCGAAAGGACGACAAGTTCCCGCTCATCGTGAGCGTCGACAACGCCGATGCCGTCGCCTGCGCCTTGGAGGCGGCGGCGACCGGTGGGCGGCCGGTCCTCATCTACTTCCTGGTGCGCATGCCGAATGACGAGCTCCTCGGCATCCGCGCCGTGCTGCAGGAGAACGATGTCGAGAACCAGCGCATGGGAGCTCGATTCTTCAGAAAACTGGCGGAGGTGACCGCTCGCTCTGGCGCGGCAGCCGTCGTTGGCGCGGGTGGCAGGCCGGAGCATCTCGCAATGGAGCCGGCGTATCGTGCGTGGTTCGCGGAGCACATGAACTCGAACATCACGAAGCTCGTCGCGCGCATCCAGCCGGAATCCGATCCGTTCGAGGTAACGACGGATGGCCGCAAGACGATGTCCCTGATGCTCAAGGACAGCGGTGGGGGGTGGACGGATCCTTCCGACCTCGCGCGTGCGATTGTCGAGCATCCGACGATGCCGGTGACGCGCGGCCGCGACTTCGCGGTCGGTGAAATCGGGCCGGATGGCGTGCGCGTGCACGTAATCCGCGTTCGCGCGACAGATGGGAAGCCGGCTATCAACGCGTCGGCGATTGTCTCGCCGGATGCCTACGTCGCCGCGGATGCCGAACGGCGCGAAGGGATACGCCGGCAACTCGCTGAGGCCGTCGCCCGGGCTGAACGGCAGACGGTGACGCGGACGCGACCGGTCTTCACGACCGATTAGCGCCCTCAGTTTTGAAGTACTTCGACGCCGCCTCCGGGCGGCGTTTTCGTTTCGATCCATTCGCCGGGGCACGAGCTGTCTGTAGATACGTTCGGAACGTATGCAAGCGTTGAATGCTCTTCTCGAGTCCCTGCTCGTCATCGCCGTCTTCTTGTATTTCTTCGGATTCATCGTCTCACCGCCGCTCAGGTGGCGACTCTGGCGATGGGCCGTCGTCATCGTCGCCGCGGTGTTCGGCATCGCCCTGGTGGTCGTCGAAGCGCGGGCACATCCTCTCGCTGCGTTTGCCCTCGCGGCATTCGCCTCGCTGATCGCGTATCTCTTCATTGAAACGCGTCGCGTGCGTGGCGCAACGGCACACCGCCGTGCCACGCCCATGTTCCTCAACCTTCGCGTGACCGG
This sequence comes from Thermoanaerobaculia bacterium, assembly GCA_036522835.1. Lineage (GTDB taxonomy): Bacteria > Acidobacteriota > Thermoanaerobaculia > Gp7-AA8 > Gp7-AA8 > DATDFB01. Next base: position 27,549 of record DATDFB010000293.1, read on the forward strand.
AAAAACACCCGTCGCAGATGAAGATACGGAGTTCGGAGCCGAGCGCGAAACCGAGGAGGAGCAATGAACCTGCTCGACTTCCTCTTCGCGGCGAACAGGCGTAAGTCGTACCGGCGCGCGCTGGAGAATACCCGGTCGCGTGTCGCGATCGACGGGACGGCCGAAGCGCACCGCAGGATCGCGCGAGAGCTGGCGCCATCGCGCGAGGGTTTCAGATTCGGGACGGTCGGTTCTGAAAACGATCCTCTTGAACTCGCGGATGACACGGCGCTTTCGAGCGCGCTTGTGATCGGCGCGAGCGGATCGGGCAAAACCCGTTTCATCCTGAACCTCCTTCGGCATGCAATCGAACGATCGCTCCATCCGACTGCCGACGCGCTGCACATCGACCTTGAGCTCGTCGATCCGAAGCAGGAAACGTTCGAACTCCTGGCCCAATATCTCGCCGCGGAGTGGTTGATCGCCGATGACCTGACCCGCGAACGGCTTGCTGCGGCGGTTCGCGTCATCGACTGGTCGAAAGACGCCGTGACGCCATTCGCGCCGTTCGACAACAGCGCCGGCGAAGTGTCGAACACTTATCTTGCCTTCCTGCGAACTGACGTTGCCATTCAGGCCGGCGAGCATTCGTACTCCGGTGCGCTGCGGCAGGCGTTCTTCATGCTCGCCTGCGTTCTCGTCGAACGGCGCTTCCCGCCGAACTACCGCTTCGCAATGCGCTTCCTTGACGACGAGGCGTATCGGCGGCGCATCCTCGAGGGCGTCGCTGACTCGGACGTGCGGGCGTTTTTCACAGGTGCGAACCACACGCTGCCCAAGCAGACGCGCGACGCGCTCCTTCGCCGCATCCAATCGGATATGTCCTTTCCCGAGGTGCGATTGTCGATCGGCATACCGCCGGCCGATCTGGATCACGTGCTGCTGCGGCGAGCGACGCCAATCGTCCTCGGCAACTACGGCTGCTCGATGACGTTGCCGCTCGCGAAGGGCAAGGAGCGCGCAAGCTACCGTCTGATCGACGTTCTTTTATCTGCGCCGCGGCGTGACACGCGCCGGCGCGGGCTTCTCGTAATCGACGAGGCGCCGATGCTCCTCAGTGAAGAGAACGAGCTGACCGCCGCGCTCATGGAAGGCGCACGCACGCTGCGCTCCGCGGGCATGGGCATTCTCTTCGCCGCCCAGGATTTCGCGAATGCCTTGCCGCCTCAGATTGTGCGCACGCTCATGCTCAATACGCGCTGGTGGGCCGTTTTCCAGTCACGCGAAGAGGCGGAATGGATCTACCCACATATCGTGCGTGCCAACGAGAGCGCATCCGAGGCTGAACGCCACCGGGAGTTCGTGCGTGGTGTCCAAAACCTGCGTCGGCAACACTTCTACCTCTACGTGAAAGGGCACAGCGCCCTGCCGCTGCGCGCTGTGGACGTCCCCGACGTCTCGATGAGCTCCACAGACGATTTGCGCAGCGTCTTCCGCCGCGAGATCGCGGCACGCTCCACGATCGCAGCGAAAACCGCCGCGGAACTCATCGCTAAGTGGGAAGCGGAGATCGTGGATGGCGGTGCGGTGCCGCCCGCGGGAGTGGCGAAGAAGCCGCGGGCCGCAGGGGGCGTCGACCAGCTGCTGCGCGATCTGGGGGTGAGAAAATGACGACGAGGCCCGGCATCGCAGTCCCGAGGCTGGGATGCCTCGGCGTGCTTTACGTACTCGCTGCGCCGGTCTATGTCGTTCGCTTCCTCGTGCGAACCGTTCTGACGCTCGCCCGCTTCAGGCAGGTAAGAAGCGGCGCCGTCGAATGTCCTCACTGCGGCGTGGAAAACGTGTTCGACATCCTTGCCACGTGCCGCAGGTGCGGCGTAACGGAGTTCGGCTCGCGCCTCAGGTGCTCGAACTGCGGGCAGACGAACCGCGGTTTCGCCTGCGACGGCTGCGGGACGCTTATTCGGGTGCTCTGATGCACGATCCACGGCGCTCGCGACCGCCATCAGGCCGCGACATCGCTGCGCTCACCTTCATCGGCGAGGGCTACGAGGTCGCGCAGTACCAGCTCCACGCCGCCATCTTTCCAAACGTGTCGGCAGTCGCCGTGTCGCACTTCGTCACTCGTGCGGTGCGGAACGGCTGGATCGCCGTGGAGCGCTGGAACGGAGGCGGTATCAACCGACTGCGCCTCACCGCCGCCGGCCGCGACGTGGTTCAGCGTGCTGGCGGTGACGCCAGCTCGCTTTTCGTACCGAAACGACCTGTCGCTACGAAGGATGTAGCGCACACGCTGTGGATCAACGACATGCGCGTGGCGCTTCAGCGTGCAGTACCGCCGTTTGATGCGGTGTTGCCCGCATGGCAATTGCAGCGAAGAATGATCCCTGCGCCCGCTGCCGTTCCGGACACGCTTGCTGTCAGGAAAGCTCGTGAGACGATACCTGCGCACGTCTTCGCTGGCGAAATTGATCTCGGAGGCGAACGCCTGGTCAGCACGTTCATGCCCAAGCTGCGCGTGCTGCAGAAGCTTGTGCGCGAGTGGAGCGGCGACGCCGATTTCTCGATTCTTGTTCTGACATCGAGTGCGCGGCGCGCGGAAGCTATCAACGCCTTCGCCGTGTCTGAGGAGATTATCCTGGCTGCCGTACCTTTACCATCGTTGAGCGGTGTCGATGGCATGTGGCGCGTCGACACAATTGTCCGGACGATATTAACGCGCGGTGTTAACTCGAATTAACAGTGTCTCCGGCGCAAGCCGTTAGTGCCCAGATGTTTAGCGCATTCGTTGCGAGGTGGCTTCTCGAAGGAATCTTCGTATTCTCGCACTGACGGCGTCAGGCTTGCGAAGCCAGCATTCCCATATCACAAGGACGCGCCAGCCCTCCTGTCTCAGTTGCTGAAGAACCTTCTTGTCACGTGCGACGTTAGCGGCACGTTTCTGCGCCCAGAAGTCACTTCGAGTTGCAGGAGTGACCTGCCCGAAACGACACGAATGAAGGTGCCAGAAACAACCATGTACGAAAATTATCCTACGGTGTCGCGGCAGAATGATATCGGGCCGACCTGGAAGGCGGGAGCGGAGGCGAAAGCGAAACCCCATTGCGTGGAGCATGCGACGCACTGCGATTTCGGGCTTGGTATTCCGGGAGCGGATCGCAGCCATGTTGCGGGTGCGAGTTTCGGGAGAGTGGACGTCAGCCATCTGAACCTGCGGATAGCTGCTCCAGATGCGGAGCGATCGTTTCAAACGCGATCTCCGGAACGCCCGTGATCGTCAGCGTGTACCGAATATCGGAGATGCGGTGATCTGGAGAACGCACGAAATTGCGCTCCGTGAGACTCGGAAACTCGTCGTTCACTTCAAAGAGGGCGGGATCGCTGCGGGAGAGAGGGGTTTCTAGGTAAACAGGTTCGAGATCGCGGCGATATCCGGTGGCTGCCAGCGCTTCGTAAAAACGATCGAGAAAAGCCTCGTCGGAAGCCAGCAAGCGTTCGATATGCTTCACGAGAGTGGGCAGCGTCTCTCCGGCGGGATCAGGTGACAACCGATAGCAGACCAGAAAAAGGTGGTTGAAAATTGCCGGATCGAGCTGGCTCAGACCGCAATGTATCGTGAACGGCATCTGCGAGGACGCCTTTACTTCAACTGCGACCTTCGTACCCGCCTGAAAGTCATGCGGCCGGCCAAGAGGGCCTGACCAGCTTGTGACCGACTGCGGTCCGAAGCGCTCGATTAATGCGGTGAGAAACGACAGCTCGCCGAACAGCCCGTAGAGCCATTCGGTGCTCACTGAGCCGCTGGAGTCCGGGCTCCAGAATCGCCTCCAGCGCAGACCGGTGCGGAATACGCTCTCGGCTGCGGACGCGCCGGACTGGACCAGCTCAAGAAGCACGTCCTCGGCGAAACGCAGAAATGGTCGCCGGAACGTGGGTGAGGTACCTGTAGCACACGAAACATCCAAGTACCGTTGCGCAGGGCGGCCTGCAACGGCCCATTCCCGCTCCGTAATGCGCAGTCCCCTGAAATTGAGTTGTGTGTAGCGTGTGTCGCCGTCGATTGGGGCGAGCAGCAGGTGAACGTCTTCTGCGGAATCGAGCGCGATGATAGCCGAAACATCGTGACGAGGCAGGACGACATCCTGGCCCGCAAGGCGGCCCTTCTCGCGGGGTGTTCGTGCGAGAACGTCTACGAGCGGCTGAAGAATGCCGCCGAAGCCCACTTCATTGGGAGATGTATTCGATAGTGGCATTTGACTGAGACTCGGGGAACGCGAACACAAGGCCGACGATGTCCTCTGCGTCCGCCTGGCTCGTGAAGAATTTGGCCCCGTTGGCTCGTTCCGAATCCCGGTCGATGGCGTAGAGCAACAGCCCTCCGCGGTTCGGATCGTTCGCCTGGCGGCGGGCTTCTCTGCGCCATGCAGCAATGTCGCCTCGGCTTGAGAGTACACCGATTGACGTAGCCGTGATTGGCGCGCGAATAATCTTTCGGGTGAATACGCCGGGTGCCCAGGTGTAAGGATCGAGGTTAGGATTGCCCCGCGGCAGGATCACGTCCCATGATACGAGTTCGCCCCGGCCGTTCTGGCTTTCAATGTAGCCCGTCAGTAGCTCTCGGTTCACATCCCGGGCGTCGCGGCTGAATTCGTAAGACCGAAGAAACGCGAGAATCGCATCGGCTGGCACATCGAGCCAGATATGCATGCCGTCTTCGGAGATGCTCTTCGGCGGCCGACCGAGATGTGAAAAGAGGGCGCGCGCTGCCTCCATGTTCTTCCTGAGAGTGGTCTTGTTCTCTACCGGAAACGAGACCGTCTGCTGGATCGTGTTCTGGAATGAGATGGCGAGCTTTCTGGCGGCGCCCATTTTCATCGGAGCCGTGACCGCCATGGTTGGGTGGCGGCGGATGATCGGCTTAAGTTCTACCGGTGATGGCGGGTCGGGCTCCTCCGCGTATTTCTTGAGGTCATTGCGCAGTTCGTCTTCTACGCGTGCAAGTTCGGCGAAACGGTCGGCCAGCGCAGGCTGAACGTAGATCCGCGTCAGATCGTGATACTGCGGCCGGTATCCGAACCAGCGCCCCATCTGGAGGAGCGTGTCGTATTGGTTTGCAGGGCGCGTGAAGAAGCTGATGCTCAGGCCTTCGAGCGTGAGACCGCGTGATAAGCGGTTGCCGCCGACAACGACATAGCGTTTCGGCGGATCGGTGTAATCCAGTTCGTCCGGCGAATCGACGTTCAGGACCTTCACTTCGATCGCTTCGACGACAGACTTCGCGAATTTCCAGATGGTATCGAACTCCTGATTCTGCAGGCTGGGGTCGTTCGCTTCGCGAGTAGTCTTTCTGAAGTCGTCATCCCACAATTTTCGCGCGCGACTGATCACATCAGAAAACTTGTGCGGACGGATCGCCGCGGCAGTGAGAAGCCGAAGCTCCTCACGGATTGTCTCCGCAAATACACGATGGAGATGCGTTCGCTGCGAGGGATGCACGAGCATGCTGAAATGTGATCTGTCCTGGCCGCGCGCCAGTCGTGCGCAGCTGCTCAGAATGAAAGCCAGTAATGCCTCTTGCAGCGCGCGCGGGCAGTCGCCGCCCTGTTCGATGACCCGATCAAGTTCGTCGAGATCATCGTCATTCAGAGGCCTGATCACATCGAGCGGTGGGTCCTCGGTCGGCGACGGCGAGAGATCGGATGGTTCGAGCCCGAGACCGAACAGCTTCCGGGGGCCGAAGTAGCCGGGCGGTTCCGGAAGGGTAGCGATGAAGTCACGAGGATACAGATCGGCAGGGATATCCGCATCGATCAGGATGTTCGCAAACGGAGTAGCCGTAAATCCGATGTAGACCACCTTGGGCAAAGTCGCCAGAAGTTGCCTGATCCTTCGATTAGTCGCGGATGGGTCGATGGGCTCACCGTCGTCGTCGGTTCGGCCATAGTTGGTGTTGATGGAGCCCTGGTCTGCCTCGTCATCGATCACAATCGCCGGCAATTGCGATAACGGCACTGGTGATCGCTCCAGCCACTGGCGGAAGGTGTCGATGCGCCGATTCTTCTTGATCACGGCCAGTTTAGGCGTGACCGCGCTCAGGTCCATTGCGGTGCCCGGTACGAAATCGCCTTCCAGTCCTGAGTTGGTAAGCCGTGCCCACCGAGGCAGCGTGTAGTCGTGCTGAACGTAGGGACCGTCTGCCGCGATATCCGACGCTCCGGCTATTTCCTGGTCCAATCGGCGCTGCGTTTGTGCGCGCAGATCTCTCCAAAGGCCGCCGAGCACGATAAAGAGCTTGTACCCTTCATCTGCAGCTCGTGCGATCAGCGCGGCCATATTCGCGGTTTTCCCGCTCTGGATGTGGCCCACGACGAGTCCGCGGCCCTGAAAGGCCGGGGCGGCATCGGGTTTGGGCAGTCGGCGAATCAACTTCAGAGAAGTATCTGCGAGAGTGTCTACGGTTGATTTCGGCCAGCCGCGGGAGTCAACAAGGAACCGGCTGAATCCGCCGAAGTACTGCTGCGGCGACTCGTCTGTCGGGTTGCAACGAGCAAGGCGGATCGTCGAATCAACGATAAGGTCGGCCGGTGCGATGTCGAGCGGCGGCGCGAAGTATTTCCGCACCTGTTCGCGGAGATGCAGCGGTACCTCCGCCTCCTGAATCGCTCCCTCGATGACCTCCTCTGTGAGCGTCTTGTTCCTGCGACGGGCAAGGAACTCAACGATAGTTACCGCGTCCGAGAGGGTCTTCATAGGTAGCGTCGCAGCGCTTTCTTCAGCGCAGCAATTGGTATCTGATCGACTGGCATTCTGCGCTCATACACCGCCTCGAGAACGCTCAACGCGGCGAGACAGACCTTTCTCAGGTCTCCGTCCGCCGCCGAGCGCGCCTCGAAGATGCCCGCAAGATCGTGATTCTTCGGGACGAGAACCTTAAGTTGACCGTTTCTTCCGGCATCGGTAATCGTCAGGCGTTGAGAGGGTGCATTGCTTTGCTGAAAAACGAGAGGACCGACTGTCACGACGGGCGGCGCGTCGCTGCGCCTCGCGTCCCCCTCAGTCTTCGTTGCCTTCGGCGCTCCGCCGCCGCGGCGGCCAGTTGGTGCCCGGTCGTAACGTTCGCGCGCGAGTTTGGCCCATGTGCTGACGCTCGACGCCACACGATCGCGTATCTCAGCGGGCACGCGGGCACGCATCTTCGTGATGTTGATTGCGAAAGCTCGGTCGAGATCGCGTGAGAAGTCGACGGCGACGCGCAAAAGCTTCGTGTGTTCGTCAACGGCTCGAAGCCAGCTCCAGCCGCCCGCCTGCAACAGGCGGTTGTTGCGATAAAAATAAAAGCCCTGCTGCTGGTTCCAGTTGCGCGGACCGGATGCATCCCGCCACGCGACTGGCGACGAGAATTCGTCTTCGCGCGGCAGGATAAACGGGCTTACCGTTACCTGCGTCATTCGCTCCGAAACATCGTCAGATCGATATGAGACCGGCAGCCGGACGATGTCGAGCTCGCGGGTCTTTTCATCACGACAGAACGGATCCCAGGGTGTCAGGCGCTCGCCGCAGACGTAAATTGCGAGCTTTCGATGGCCGGTGACGGCACCCTGCATAAAACGGTGAAAGACCATCCGCAGATGTCGGCTGACCTCATCAATGAGCCCTGCCAGAAACTTCTCACGTGCGCGCACATCGTGCGCCGAAAGGAGCGGCAGCGCCTCATCCAGATGCGTCCACAGCACAACGGTGCCATTCTCACGTGCGACCTCGTGGCTCAGCGCGTCCGCCTCCCATTCGGGAAGTTCGTCCTCGACAGGCGCGAGCAGATCCCAGTCATCGGTATCGTAAACATAGTCAATGTCCCAGCGCATGTAGTGACGCCGCGGCCGAGTATCGCGGCGCGCCTTGGGTTTCGAGGATACGGTGAGGGTGCGACACTGGCTGAGTGAAGCGGTCTTCAGGCCGAGGCCGTACTTTCCGAGGTCATCGGCTGTGTACTCCTGAAACGCGCCGAAGCGCATCGCCTCGTGTAGCTGATCCCGATCCATGCCGCTGCCGTTATCGGCAATAACGATGGAGGCCGGTCGCGATCCATGCTGTGCCGAGATCTCCACGTGAATTTCCGAGGCGTGGGCGGCGATGCTGTTATCGACAAGATCCGCGATCGCCGTGCTGCACTCATATCCCATGTTGCGAAGGCTCTCTATGAGCCGTTTCGCGCCCGGATTGGCCTTGAGAACTTTCATGCGGTGAGTTGAACAGCGCGTGAATTTGGTGCTCTCGTCTGCAACCGGCTGGAGCTCACGCCTTCGTCAAACACCTGAGCGTAGATGGCGTCGGCAATCGTTTCGGCCAAAATGGGAGGAACGGCATTGCCGATAAGCTGAAATTTTGTGCCCATTGCTCCGGCAAAGTAGAAGCAGTCAGGGAAAGACTGAAGCCGCGCCGCCTCGCGCACCGAAATGGTTCGTGCCTGCGAAGGATGGATATGCGTGTAGCAGTCTCTGCTCAGGTGTGCTGTGACCGTACCGCTCGGTGCATCCCACCGCAGCTTTCTGTACTTGTCCTTGAAAATATCATCGCGATAACGCTTGAGACGCTTCGGCAGATCAACATACCGGCCGCCTTGCTTCATCAGACGAAAGGCTTCCAGGTCCTGTGCATTCTGCGTGCGGCAGACGTGATCAAAGATCGTGTCCTGGTCTGCAAGTTTCCGCATACGTTTTGCAAAGGCCGACAGACCACGCGTGCGACTGTATGGCCGGACCCATTCACGCGACCCGTTCCGAATACGTGGAAGATCGCTGATAGCATCCCGCACGGTCACTTCGGGATAAATCCGCTTCCCACGGGGTGCGTTGGTTGGCGGAAAGTCAAAGGTTAGCTCCAGATCCCTGCGGATACCGACAAAGAACAGGCGTTCGCGGACCTGCGGCACGCCATAATTGGCAGCATTCAGTAGCTTCCATGTAACGGTATAGCCCGCGCCTTCCAGGGATTCCGCAACGTCATCCGCGACGTTCTTGCCGTTGTGCGACAACATGCCGGGTACATTCTCCATAACCGCGACAGGCGGCTGGAAGTGCTCGACAAAGCCGATGAAGTGCGTATAGAGCTGGTTGCGCGGATCGTGATATTCCTGGCGTCGTCCTCCCGGAGTCCGGAGCGACCGCATCTTGCCGCGACCGACGCTGCTCCAGCCTTGGCAGGGCGGCCCTCCGATGATCGCGTCGAAGTAAGGATCCCGACCTGTCTGCACAAGATAGCGTTCCAAATCTGTGGGCGAGAACGTGGCCAGATCACGGCCGAGGGCGAGTGTTCCCATGTCGCTGAAGTTGCCCTGCAACGTTTCAACCGCGAACGGGTTGTGATCGATGGCGACGGAAGTGTGAAACCCTGCCCAGTGAAAGCCGAGGCTGAATCCGCCGGCGCCCGCGAAGAGGTCGAGTATCCGCGGTTTGTCCATGATTATTTACATTATCAGGCCGGTGTCGACATACGGCAAGTCCACAGCCGAGGCATTCGCCGCAGTTCCATGTCCACGCCCGCCCAACCGTGCTCCTTGTCTGGTGGAGTTATACGAGTGATGCCGCACCAGCCGCAACGTAAAGTGAACAGCCACGCTACGAAGCTATGCCGTAACCGCCTCGATCCGTGTGACCCATATCGGCATTCTACCCCTTGTAGAACGGCTTTGCTACCTTCGCGAACGTGCTCGCCGAACGCCTTGACAGGATCGACTGGCGAGGTATGGTCAAAGGGATCACCACCTGCGTCCACGTCACCAATACAATGCTGACCGAGGAAGTAATCAAACATGATAAGAACGATAGAGACGCATGGACTTGTGTATGCGGTAACGAGCTGGGTAGCGATGGTTTTTACCCGTGTGACAGCCATGGCAACGAGATAGAGCCGACAGCGGGGTGGGCGGGACTCTACGTCTGCTTTCGTTGTGGCCGTATTATTGAACAGAACACGCTACGTGTCGTCGGTCGCAACCCTCACCCGAAACTGATGGCATGATGGGCGGAGTGCTGATCTGCTGATAATAGCTCGAGCATGGATAATCGGCAGCCAGCGCTCCAAGCCTAAAATCGGAGCCGTCAGGTATCGTGCCCGGACACCAGGTGTCAACGTCCGTGCAAAAACGGACTTAGGGGACATTGGGGACATTGGCCTGAAGCAAGAAGACCCGCCTTGGCGGGTCTTCTTGTACGCGTGTCTCTACGGTTTTTAGGGTGCCATGCCTTCGACTTGCGCAGGAAGAAGTATGTTGCGGATGCGCCAAACCTCGCTTTCGGATAAGTCCTTGGTCCAGGACATCAGGTCTTTACCCGAGCTGGTCCGAGGCGTGTAGCAATGAGGTCCACAACTTTGTAAAAAGTCACTTTTGAGCATCGTTGCGAACGGCTCATTCAGCGAAAAATATAGCGATTTTCCGGTTACACGGCAGTCCGAGATTACGATTTCGAGCAATTGGCGCTTTTGATCGCTGTTTCCCGTTTTGTACAGATTTGACGCGGTTTTCGCGAGTCCGAGAATTTGAAGGGCCATTGCCGCAATCTGCTCGTTTCCGCTGACGACCCCGGCAAGCTCCTGTTCCAGCCGGTGCCGCTCCATGACGAGCGCTGCCCGCCGTTCGTCGTGCGCACTGCTGTCGATCCTCCCGTCGATCAGGAGGTCAGTGAGGCGCTGCGAGCGGGCGGAATTGGCGGAAAGCGCGTCTTCCAGCGCACGTCGTCGGCTTTCGAGCAGGGCGGTGCGGTCGGCCGCAAGCGTGGCGATTTCCTGCTCGGCCGCGGCAGCCTCGGTTTGGTTCAGCGTCACTCCTTCGAGGAGCTCCCGGAAAGCGGCGTCAATCGCGTCCTCGCGGAGCGAAGTTGTCGGGCAACTGATTGTCTGGCAGCGGTAGTAGACGAAGCCTTTCCGTTCCGAACCGACGAGGCATCGGCCGCAGGACTGACATTTGAGCAGGCGGCGAAAGATGAACGAGAAGCGCTTCGTACGCCGGACGAACTTTCCATCAAGCACTTCCTGCACGCGGTCGAAGATGGCACGGGGAACAATCGGCGCGTGCGCTCCGGGGAAGAGTCCGTGCCGCTCAGAGCGGATGATGCCGGCATAGAACGGATTCCGGAGCATCTCGTGGATTTGTCTGAGGCGCAGGGGATTACCGTTCCGGTTTCGAAGGCCGAGGCGCTCTGCTTCCGCAGTGACTATGCGGATCGAGCAACCGCCCGTCGCATACAGCTCGAAGAGCTCGCGGATGAGCGGGCCCTTTACAGGATCGATCGCCTTCGCAGTACCGGCGCCGCGGTCCAGGTATCCGACAGGCGCGCCGTGCGGCAGGTATCCCTGCTTCAGGCGGCCGAGGATGCCTTTCAGCGCTTCCTCGCGGAGGTTCCGGATGTAATCGACGGCGACGGCAACCTGGATGTCAGCCGCGAGACGCCCGCCGCGAGACCGGAGGTCAAGGTCGTCGTTCGCGAAGTGCACCTCGATGCCGCTCTCGATCATGTCGTCGATGTCGGCCCAATCGCGGTAATTCCGCGTGCTCCGGTCGATCTTGTGCATGACAACTCCGGCGGCCTTGCCGGCGCGGAGAAGCTTCACCATGCGGGCGAACTCGGGCCGGCCGGCTTTGGCTGCCGTCTTCCGCTCCTCGAACCATTGGATGATCTGGACGCCCGTGCGACTCGCGTAGCGCTCGATCGCGGCGCGCTGCTCCTGAAGCGACACGCCCTGGCCCTGCTTTGCCGTAGAGACACGGATGTAAGCAAATAGCTGTTTCATCCGGTGTTTTTGAATGTACAGGGCTCGACCTGCCCCGCGTTCACGCTACCTCCGACAGGCGGTTCCGTCAAAGTGTCCTCCGTGCTGTGCACGATCTCGAGGGCAAGGCGAACGTAGCGCGCGAAGCGCGCCTCCGCGGCGGCCAGTTGTTCTTCATTGAGATGCGGAAGCATCGCTCGCCAGGACTCCCGCGACGTCTGGATCATCCGCATAGCTTATGGGGTACCGAAAAAGTCCACGAGACTGACAAAGTACACAATCTGTGTACTTTGGCTATCTCACTTCGTTTTGCGTGTGCGCGTAATCTGACCCGCATGTTCAAACCCATACTCACCCCGCGAGACATCGCGGAGCGGTTCCACCGCTTCCTGCCGGAGGAGATCCGGTCGTACCTCAAAGGTCGAGGCATTCCCGCGACGATCATCAACTGCCGCCTGCTCGGATGGGACGGGAGACGGATCACGATCCCGATCTTCGGCGAATCATCGCGCGAGGTCGTCGGCTTCCGCTATGCCAAACCTCCGGCGCTCCTTTTGGGGAAGCCCGGAATGGAGTCTGCTGACAACGCAAATCCGGAGCTCTACGGGTGGGAAACGCTCGCGAGAACGCCGCACCGTATCGTGATCTGCGAGGGCGAATTTGACCGTCTCGTGCTCGAAGCGCGCGGCTATCCGGCCGTGACCTCTACGGCCGGCGCCGAGACCTTCCTGCCGGAATGGGCGGAGCACTTCGAGGGCGTCAAGGATGTCTTCATTTGCTTCAGCCGCTCGATTGCAAGCGAAGCGGCTGCGAAGAAGGTGCACGAGCTTCTCCCGCAAGCGCCGATTGCCAGGCTTCCTGCGGACGTGGGCGAAGGCGGGACGATCAGCGACTACTTCGTAACGCTCGAGAGAACGCAGCGGGATTTCGAGATCCTGCTTGCAAGCGCGACCGGAGTTGCGGATGCGGGCGAACAGCCGATCGCGATCCAGGCCTTCCAGCCGAAGGACAAATCGCAGCGCAAGCGCGCCGATCGAGTCCGCAAGGCCGTCCGGCTGCACGAGATCGTCTTCGAATTCACGAACCTCCAAGCTTCCGATGGGAAGCTCGTGGGGCACTGCCCGTTCCACGACGATAGTTCGCGGTCATTCACCGTCTACCCCGAAACCGATACCTATCGCTGCTCCGTTTGCGGCGCCGAAGGCGACGTCCTGAAGTTCCTGATGAACAAAGAGTCGATGACCTTCGGCCAGGCGCTCGAAGCCCTCGAAGCATTCGAATTCACCCACGAACTCTATGGCACCTCCTGACGAGAAGAAGCAACAGGAGAAGAAGCCTGCCGTCCTGCCGACCGCGTCGGCCGTCTTGGACTTCGGCGAGCTCGTGGAGATGGTCTACGACCCTGCCGGCCGGCACACGCGGTTCGTGGTCGGCTCGGGCGACGAGTGGCGGTACGAAGAGACTGTCGATGTCTCGCCGTCCGAGCGGCTCGTGCCGTACTCCGCAACGAACAATCTCGTGAAGCATGGAGTGGTGCTCTTTCCGTCCGAGCCGGCCGACTACGGCGATGACGCCGCGCTCGTTGCCCGCATTCGTGACTTCGTGCGGAGGCACGTGGAGGTGAGTGAAGACTATGAGCTCATCGCTACCTACTACATCCTCTTCACCTGGGTCTACGACGCCTTCCACGAAGTCCCCTATGTCCGGGTTCGCGGCGGATACGGGAGCGGCAAAACACGGTTCTTACTAACCGTGGGTTCCCTTTGCCGCCTCCCGATATTCGCCAGCGCCGCCTCGACGGTATCGCCGATCTTCCGGCTCTTGGACGCCTTCCGCGGGACGCTCATCTTGGACGAGGGAGACTTCCGTTTCTCGGACGAGAAAGCGGAGGTCGTGAAGATCCTCAATAACGGGAACGCCAAGGGCTTTCCCGTCCTCCGCACGGAAGTCTCCCCGAAAAAGGAGTTCGACCCGCGGGCGTACAACGTCTTCGGGCCGAAGATCGTCGCGACCCGCGGCTTCTTCCAGGACCGCGCCTTGGAGAGCCGCTGCGTCACCGAGGACATGCGCGGCGGCGCGATCAGAAACGATATTCCGATCAATCTCGACGAGCGCTTCCACGAGGAGGCCCGAAGCATCCGCAATCACCTGCTGCTCTATCGTCTGCGCCACTTCAAGGACGCGCGGGCGGAAGTCCGCGCGGGCGCACGCGATCTCGAGCCGAGGCTCCAACAAATCTTCGGGCCTCTCGTCTCGGTGATCCGCGATGCGTCCGAGCGGGAGCGCGTCACGGCCTACATCGGGAGGGTGAACGAAGAGCTCGTGGAGGAGCGCTCGGAGGCCGCCGAGGCGCAGGTCCTCCAGGTGATCCGCGATCTGGTAGCGCGCGGGCCGGAAGCGCGGCTCGCGATCCAGGACATCACGCGGGAGTTCGTGCGCCGCTACGGCGACGAGTACGAGCGGCGGGTGACGCCGCGCTGGATAGGCTCCTTGGTGCGGCGCCGGCTCGGCCTCAAGCCATCACGGTCGACGGGGATCTTCACCCTCGGACCGGAAGAGGTGGCGCGGCTCGCCTCGCTCTACAAGCGCTTCGGCATCGAGCCGGCCGGAACGGAAGGAGACGAACAGTCCTCCGATGCCGCGGCATGAGCGGAGAGCCGCTTATCTTCATCGGCCGCACGAAGTGGCGGGACATGGACCGTCCGTTCGGCCTGCGGCCCGGCGACCGCTTTGCCCACATGTACGTAATCGGAAAGACCGGCACGGGCAAGTCCTCGCTCCTCGAGAGTCTCATCCGGCAGGATGTCCTCGCCGGGAACGGCCTCGCCCTCTTCGACCCACATGGCGACCTCGCGGAACGGCTCGTGGAGTGGATCCCCGAGTCGAGGAAGCGCGACCTCATCTACCTCAACGTCCCCGACCCGGAACAGCCCTTCGGGTTCAATCCGCTGGAGAAGGTGCCGCCACTCCGGCGTTCGCTGGCGGCGAACGGGATCGTCGAGACCTTGAAGAAACTCTTCGATGATGCGTGGGGCATCCGGCTCGAATATATCCTCAGAAACGCGCTCATGCTCCTCCTGGAGCAGCCGGAAGCTACCCTCGCTGACGTAGTGCGGCTCTTCCATGACAAAGACTTCAGGAAGGAAGCCGCGGAGCGGCTCCAAAACAAAGAGGTGAAGCGCTTCTGGCAGACCGAGTTCGAAAAGTACGGCCGGCACCGCTCCGAAGCCGTGACTCCCATAGAGAACAAGCTAGGAAGTCTCCTCGTCGATCCCTTCGTCTCCCGCATCCTCACGATCCCCAAAAGCACCTTCGATCCGCGGAAGGCGATCGACTCGGGCAAAGTGCTCCTCGTGAACCTCGCGAAGGGAAAGATCGGTGAAGCGCCGGCGATGCTCTTTGGCGGCCTTCTCGTGACGATGCTCGGCTTGGCGGGCCTTTCCCGTGCCGACACGCCACAAGCTGAACGCCGGCCCTTCTTTATGTACCTCGACGAGTTCCAGACCTTCACCACGCTTGCCCTCGTGAACATGCTCGCGGAGCTCCGCAAATACGGCCTGGGGCTCGTCCTCGCGAACCAGTTCATGGACCAGATCAACATCGAGCTCCAGAGCGCGATCCTCGGGAATGTGGGCACACTCGTCGTCTTCCGCGTCGGCGCGGTCGACGCCCAGAAGCTCGTGAAGGAACTCCATCCGGAGCTCGAGTTCTACGAACTCACACTCCTCCCGAACCGCATGTTCTGGATACGGGCGCTCGTTGACGGGCAGTCGGTAGAGGCGTTCACCGGCGAAACCATCACGATTCCAAAGCCGGGCGAGAAGGCAAAATGGACGCCAAAGCCTCCACCGCTTCTCCCGAAAGAGATCGGCGGGTTCAGGCCGGAAGACCTCGGCGACTGAGCAGGGTGGTCGGTGGAGAGAGAAGCTCTGAGGCCAGAGCACGTCGCTCCTCGGCCGTCGCTGCACAGTTCATAAAGTGCCGGGCGGCCACATTGTCAAGCCGGTTGGGTGGTGG
>DATDFB010000294.1:0-2754 GCA_036522835.1 Thermoanaerobaculia bacterium
ATGCGGCCCAGCGGCGACGGCTCAATCGAGAAACCAGGCAATCAACTCTCCCAACTCCTCTTCGCGGCCGGTGAAGCCGTGGTCGGCGTCCTCCATCACCACGATCTCCGCGTTCGCGCCGGCGTTCTCCGCCAGGATCGAGACGCAGCGCGGCACGTCGTCGAACGAGAACTCGTCGCGGTCGCCGTAGACGTAGAGCGACGGCTTGCGGATGGCGCGCACGTAGCGGAAGCGCGGGCGCGTGCCGAGGCGGATGCCGTTGATCGCTTCGTAAAAGGGGAAGACGTTGTAGTCGCCGTTCGGGTTGGCCAGGTCGTAGAACGAGCGCCAGCTCAGCATCATTGGCGAGACGCGCGGCGGCACGAGCTCGTGGCCGCGGCGCTCCTTGATCTTCGCGCGCGCCTCGTCCAGCGCCCGCTCGAAGCGGCGCGGGCCGAGCTGCGCGTAGAGGAGGCCCGTGTCGTCGCCGCCGCCGAGGAGGACGTAGCGGCGGATCGGATTGCGCGGCTTGTAGTGGTCGTAGACGGCGATCTTGTTCGCCCCCGTCGAATGCCCGACGAGGTGCAGCTCGCGATAGCCGCGGCGGCGGAGCTCGCGCACGGCGCCGTCGATGTCGTGTACGCAGTCGCGGATGACTTCGTAGGCCATGCCGCCGCCGATGCGCTTCAATCCCTTGCGCAGGCGCCGCACGAGGTGCGCGCCGCGGTTGTTGAAGGGGAAGAAGGCGAGGCCGCGCGCGACGATCTCGCGCGCGAGCGCGTTCGTGCGCCGCGCGTCGAAGATCGAGGCGCCGCCGGTGCCGTGCAGCCAGATGGCCGCGCGCTTCGTGGCGCGGCGCGGCTCGTAGAGCAAGCCGGCGAGCGCGACGCCGTCCGTGGCGTCGAAGTGGATCAAACGTGCAACAGGCTCCCTCTCCCCGCTTGCGGGGAGAGGGACAGGCGCGGAGCGCCAGGGTGAGGGGCGCCCTCGCGGCATCATTGACTTGCCCGCACTTCGCGCGCGTCCGGATCCCAGCGCCACAACCGCTCGCGCGTCAGGTGCGCGCCGCCGAGCCACTGGTCGGCATTATTGAGCTCGATGAAGTCGGCTTCGCCGGCCAGCACCTTCCGCCCCGCCGGCGTGATCGAGAACAGCGCCTTCGGCGGCGCGGTGTCGCCGCTCTCGGTGATCGTGATCATCGGCACGGCGCAACTGGCGAGCCGGCGCAGGTGGCGCAGGAACTCGCCGTCGCCGAAGCCGTAGCGCGGCGGATGGGCGTCGAAGCGCGCGAAGAGCGTAGAGAAGTCGACGGCGCCGGCGTCGATGCCGGCGACGGCGCGCTGCTCGACCTCGCCCAGGCCGTTGCGCGTGGAGGGAAAGCGCATGGCCTGCAGGGTCATGCCCTCGCGCAGGAAGGCGAAGTCGGGCCAGTCCTGCTTGACGAAGCGATTGAGCGCCGTGGCGTCGTCCGCGGTGTACGCCTTCCACGCATCGGCGGCGATGCGCAGCATGAGCGGCGGCACGGCCGCGCGCGACAGGTACGTCGTCACGAGCTCCTCCTCGGCCATGTTGCCGAGGGGGCGCGGGCACCAGACGGCGCTGAGGCGCCGCGCTTTGGCCAGGCGCACCAGGAGGTAGAGGAAGTTGGCCAGGCAGAAGAGGTCGTGCTCGAACCAGAGCACGATTTCTTCTTCGTCGCGGACGGCGTCGAGCATCTGCTCCTGCTCGAGGAGCTCGTTGCGCGTGCGCAGGAGGTGCTCCCCGTAGTAGCCGGCGATGAAGCGCGCGCGCTCTTCGATGAAGTCGACGGGGCGGAGGCCGGACGGCACCGGACCACTGATGAAGGTCTCGCGAAAGGCGACGTGGCGCCCCGGCAGCAGCGCCCGCCGCGCCGTGATGGCGACGGAGTCGCCGTTGTGGAGATGAATCATCGGCGCGAGATCATAGTTCACGGCCGCCAGCGGACGGCCAGCCAGCCGCGCACGGCGCGCTCCTGCCGCACCCGGGCGATGCCGGCGGTGAGGTCGAAGCCGGCGGCCTTGACGAGCGGCGTCGGATCGCGCGAGAGCCGCGCCTCGAGGCCGTAGAGGTCGACGCTGCGCGAGGCATGATGATGCTGCGCGAAGAGCGCCACCGGCCCGCTCACGACCTCGGCGCGCGCGCCGCGGTAGCTGCGCGCGACGTCGAAGTCGCGCGGGAGGGCGGGGTCGAGGATGCGGGCGATGAAGAGCGCGGCCGGCTCGACGGAGGTGGCGACGCCGCCTAGGGCGACGTTTCTCCCCGCCGTCATCGCCACGCGCAGCATCTTCGCGCGTCCGCTGAGCGTGGCGCGCGCGTGGCGATCGGAATCGGCGGCGATGCTGAGCCGCTCCGCCGCGACGTCGCGTTGGTGCGCGGCGAGCGAGCCTTCGACGAAGCGCCGGTCGCGCAGCGTGCCGCCGCTGACGGTCAGCTCCGTGAGCGGGAACGTGCCGTTCCACGTCGCGCGCAATTCGCTGTTGTGCGCGATGTGTACGGAGAGCTCGACCGGAAGCCCGCGATACGCCGCGGCGAGCGCGGCGCCGTTGCCGAAGATCGCCAGCACGTCGAGGCGGCCCACGACGTCGCCCATGCGCAGGCCGATCTCGCTGTGGCGCTCGTGCGCCGTGTACTGCCCGCCGAAGAACGTCGCCAATTCCTGCCGTCCGAGGCCGTAGGCGTGCGGCGTCGGGACGGCGTGTGATTGGAAAGCCGAAGGGCGCACGCCGTGCGCCCCTACCGGTAGGGGCGCACGGC
>DATDFB010000295.1:0-56261 GCA_036522835.1 Thermoanaerobaculia bacterium
CTACCTCTGGGGCGGCTTGCCGATCGTGACGAGCTCCGCCCCCGGCACGGATGAGCTCCTGGCGCGCTACGGCGCGGGGCTCATCGTCGGGGGGCGCACGCCCGATACACCGCAGGCGTTCGCCGATGCGCTGCTCGAAGCGCTGCGCAACGCTGATCGCCTGCGCGACGGCGCGCGCCGCTTCACGGCCGATCACCAGTGGCCGCGCGTGCTGCAGCCGCTCGTCGACTTCGTGCGCGCCCCGCGCGTCGACGCGGAGAAGGAGATGCCGGAGCGCCCGCCGTCGATCCTCGACCGCATCAGGCGCCGCATCGGAGGCCGGGCCTGAGCGCCGTCGACGTCATCGTCGTGAACTGGAACAGCCGCGACGACACGCTGGCGTGCCTGGCCGCGGTGACGGCGCAGGCGCGCGCGCTCGAGGCCACGGTGACGGTCGTCGACAACGGCTCGACGGACGGCTCGATCGCCGCGGTGACGCAGCGCTTCCCCGAGGCTCGTTTCCTGCCGCTCGGAAAGAATCACGGCTTCACCGGCGGCCTGGCCGCGGCGCTGAAGCGCTCGCCCGGGCGCAACGTGGTTTTTCTGAACAACGATGCCATTCCCGAGGAGGGGTGGCTGGCGACGATGGTGGCGGCGATCGAGGGGGCGGCCGACGACGTCGTGTCGGTCGGCGGGAAGATCGTCGACCCGAGCGGGACGCGCGTCGACTTCATCGGCGGCGTGATGACCTTTGACGGGCACGCGTTCCAGAATGCGTTTCGCTTTCCGCTGGCCTCGGCGCAGGAGCCGGATGCCGGCGGCGATCTCCTCTTCGCCTGCGGGGGCAACATGATCTCCCGCCGCGCCGCGCTCATGGAGCTCGGCGGCTTCGACGACGACTACTTCGCCTATCTCGAGGACGTCGACTTCGGCTGGCGGACGTGGATCGCCGGCAAGCGCGCGGTGTACGAGCCGCGCGCGGTGGTCCGCCACAAGTCGAGCGCGACGTCGAACCGCCTGGGCGACTTCGAGCGCGGCGTGCTCTTCGAGCGCAACGCCCTGCAGACGGTGCTGAAGAACGCCGAGTCGCCGCGCCAGCTCGCCGCGACGCTGTTCGCGTTTCTGGCGCGCCTGCGCAACTACGTGGCCCACCGCAACCCGAAAGCGCGCGAGCTGACGCGCGAGGCAATGTCGGGCAAGCACAAGCCGGCCACGATCGATGACCCGCTGACGGCGATGCAGTTCCGCGCGCTGGAGTGGATCTTCGCGAACGAATCGCGCATCGCCGCGAAACGCGCCGCCGTGCAGACGACGCGCAAGCGCAGCGACACCGAGATCTTCGCGCGTTTCCCCCTGCACGCCGTGCCGACGTACCCCGGCGACGACGCGATGATGGCGTCGGCGCTGCTGGGCGAGCTGCTGCCGGAGGGGACGGTGTCGAAGGCGCTGACGGAGATCATGCGCTCATGAAGCGGAAGCGAGGGCCTTCTCCCCGCAAGCGGGTAGAAGGTGCCGCGAAGCGGCGGATGAGGGGCGCGAGCGTCCCAACTCGAGCCCCTCACCCGGCGCTGCGCGCCACCCTCTCCCCGCGAAGCGGGGCGAGGGATCTTTGGACATGAAGATTCCCGGCGTCCGTGGCGTCTTTTGGCGGCAGTTCCTCCGCTGGGCGGTGCTCAACGTGCCGCGCTGGATCGAGCCGGCCATCATCGCCTTCTGGTCGCTCTTTTTCCTGCTGTGGGGACCGGGCCGCCGGGGCGTGATGCGCAACCTCTCCATCATCATCCCCCGCTCCGCCGCGCTGGCGAACTTCTTCCGCTGCTACCGCGTCTTCTGGAACTTCTCCTGGACCCTCTCGGACACGGGGCGGCTGCGCGAGTCGCGCACGATTCCGGAGTGGGAGCTGGCCGGCCGCGAGCACCTCGAGGCGCTGCGCACCGGCGGCGGGGCGATTCTCCTCACCGCGCACATGGGCTCGTACGACCTCGGCGCGCATCTCTTCGCCGAGGTGTCGGGACGGCGCATCGTCATGGTGCGCGCGCCGGAGGCGGATCCGCGGACGCGCGAGTTCGAAGAAAAACAGCTGCCCAGCGACATCGAAGTGCAGTTCAACACCGACGGCAGCACGCTGGCGCTCGACCTCCTGCACGCCGTGCGCGACGGCGCCATCGTGGCCATTCAGGGCGACCGCATGACCGGCCCGATCTCCGGCGTGCCGGCCACGCTCTTCGGGAAAGCGATCGAAATCCCGGCCGGTCCCTTCGCGCTGGCGATGACGGCGCGCGTGCCGATCTATCCGGTCTTCGTCATCCGCCGCGGCTGGCAGCGCTACCTCCTGCGCGCGGAGAGGCCGATCGAGATCGTCCGCTCGCGCGACCGCGACGCCGACTTCGCCGCCGCCGCAAAGGCCTGGACGGCGACGCTCGAAGAGGTCATCCGCGACAGTTGGTGGCAGTGGTTCGCGTTCGAGGAGTTCGCGTGAGGCGATCCGTGGCGGTCTACGGCGCCGCGTTCCTGTACCTCGCGCTCACCGCGTACTTTCTCGCGCAGGCGATGCCGTGGTGGGCGGCGATTCTCCTGGCCCCGATCGCCATTCAAATCCCGATCTACATCATGGGCCTCTTTCTCCTGCCGCGCTGGCGCAACAACCTGACGGTGAACTCGTGGACGATGATCGCGCTGCTGATCGGCGCGGCGCTGTGGGTATGCGCGACTTCCTCCTAGGCTTCGCGTTCGTCGCACCGCTGGCGCTCTTCGTCGATTGGCGCATCGGCATCGCCGTCATCGTCGCGTCGCACCTCCTCATCGTCTACGCCACGCTCGTCCCCAATTGCCAGTGGCTGGGCCCTGTGGTGACCTGCTTCGAGACCGACAGGAAAGAGGTGTGGCTGACGATCGACGACGGTCCCGCCTCGGACACGGAGGCGATTCAGGCGATGCTGGCGCGCCGCAACGCGCAGGCCACCTTCTTCGAGATCGGCAAGAACCACTCCATGACGCACCCCGCGGCGACGTGGTGGTGCCTCGGGCCGCGGCGGCTGGCGCGCGAGATCGGCAACGAGCGCTGGTTCCGCGCGCCGGTGGGGATGAAAAACCCCTTCGTCCATCCGATCCTGGCGCGGCGCGGCATGCGCCTCATCGGCTGGACGGTGCGCGGCCTCGACACGATCGGCGGCGACGTCGTCGGCCGGGTGATGCGCGGCGTGCGTCCGGGCGCGATCGTCGTGCTGCATCAGGGGCGGCCGCAGTCGCTGGCGACGATCGAGGGCGTCGTCGACGCGCTGCAGCGCGCGGGCTATGACTTCGCGATTCCGGACGATGGGCGGTTGAAGACGAAGAGATAGTTGTTCAGCGGCGTCGTCCCCCACATCGGCGCGACCGCGGCCTCGAAGCCGCGCGCGTGGAACGGCGCCACGATCTGCTCCATCGTCGGAAAGTTGAGGCGCGGCACGCGCAGCCAGCGCACGGCGCGCGCGAAGGTCTCCTGCGCCACGGTCAGGCGGTAGCGCATGGAGCGGTCGCGCACGGCTTCCCGCACGATCACCAGTCCGCTGGTGCGGTCGAGCGCCTGCAGGAGCAACTGCTGCTGCTCGCCGCTGGTGAGGTAGTGCAGCACGTCGAGGATCACGACCGTGCCGTGGAATGGCGGCAGCGACCGCGCATCGCCGTCGTGAAAGGCAACGTCGGGCACGACCTGCCGCGCCACGGCGATCTTCGCGGCGTCGAAGTCGATGCCGACGATCGGCACGCCCACGCCGTGCGCGCGGAGGAACGCTTCGAGCACGCCGACGCCGCAGCCGACGTCGAGGAGCGGCTCGCCCGAGTCGCGCACGTGCGCGAGCACGGCCTCGTACATCGGATCGCGGGCCAGCTTCGCGCGCACGTACGACCGCAGGAATCGCGTCGGATACTTCGCGGCGATCACGGCGAGAGGTGCTCGATCAGCGAGATCAGCTCCGAGAGCTCGAACGGCTTCGGCACGATGGCGTTCACGCCCATCTGCAGCACGGCCTGCGGGTCGATGCGCAGGTGCGCGGAGACGACGATGATCGGCACCTGCCCGCGCCGCCCGCTCTCCTGCACGCGCTGCAGAAAGTCCCACCCGTTCACCTCGGGCATGGCCAGGTCGAGGAGCACCACGTCGGGGTGGTGGAGCATCAGGGCGCGGTGGCCTTCGCCGCCGTCGCCGGCGAGGAAGACCTGGTAGCCGTGCTGGCGCAGCGCCGCGGCGAGCATGCCGCGCAGCGGCAGGTCGTCGTCGATGACGAGCACGCGCTTCCTGTCGACGTCGGCAACGCGCTTCGCCGGCTTGCTGCTTTGCGCATGGAGCTCACTCATGTGGAGTGCGGCGGCCATGCCGCCGCTGTGCACGACGGCATTGTCATGCAGGACGCGTGCTCATCAAAGAGCGGCGGCTCAGAACAGGTCGGAGTCGCCCATGGTGTAGTACAGCCGCTCGCGCATCGCCTCCGTGGCGCCGGCCATGGTCCACGGCACGCACATGAGCGAGAGGCTCTGCGGCTCCTGCTCGTTCCGAAACCCGAGGCGCGCCAGAACGCCGTCGAACCAGGCCGGGCGCGGCGGAAACCACGCTTCGATCTCGCGCACCGGGTACGACGGCACGACGTGGCGCAGCATCACCTCGACCGCGTCCGGGTAGCGCGGATCGAAGAGCGCGTCGCCCCACGAGAACTTGTCGTCGCGAAGGCGGAAGACGATCCAGCCGGCGAGCCGGCGCCACTTGCGGATGGCGATGACCACGTACGCGGCG
This sequence comes from Thermoanaerobaculia bacterium, assembly GCA_036522835.1. Lineage (GTDB taxonomy): Bacteria > Acidobacteriota > Thermoanaerobaculia > Gp7-AA8 > Gp7-AA8 > DATDFB01. The sequence goes on from DATDFB010000295.1 coordinate 4,748, forward strand.
TCGGGCCGCTCGAGATAGCGCCAGCGGAGATACTGCGCGTCGCGCCGCACGAGAAACTCGTACGCCGGCGCGACGCGGGCGAAGAGCTCGTCGAATTCCGCGCCGATGCTCGTGACCTGCTCGAGCTGGTAGCCGCGCGGCCAGCGCGCGAAGCGCGAGATCGGCCGCGGCGGCGCGCAGACGCGATACGGCACCGGCTCGACGCGGTCGCTGCGGAGGAACTTGAGCGAGAAGCGCTGGATGTTGGCGACGTTGAAGCCGTAGTTGAAGGCGACCTTCCCTTCGCAAAACGTGTCGTAAAAGTGCAGCGCGGTGCGGCCGAGGATCGAGGTGGGGCCGCGGCCGATGTGGCGGACGCCGGCGTCCGTCATCGTGTCGCCGATCTGATTCGCCAGCAGCGCCTCGCCGCGGTCGTAGAACGGCACCGCGTACGCGGCGTAGTGGCCGACGAGCTTCTCTTCGAGGTCACGGGTGACAGGTGACGGGTGACAGGTCTGCGGTTCAGGACCTGTGACCTGTGACCTGTCACCTGTCACCTCAAACGTCAGGCTGATGCGCTCGTTGCCGAACGGATCGCGGCGGAACTTCCAGGCGAAGTGCTCGCGCGTGCGCGGCGCGTGCGGGAACGACTTGGCGAAGAGCTCGAGGATGGCCTCTTCGTCGCCGTCGCGGAACGGTCGCGTGACGAAGCGCTCGTCAGCGGGCATGCGTCGGCTCGATCGAGCGGATCGCCCGGATGTCGATGCGCGCGCCGCCGCGGCGGCGGGCCACGACGCGGATCGACCCCGAGGAGACCGGGAGCGGATCGGGCAGCATGGTGAGGAGCGGGCGGAGCAGCGCGCCGACGAAGGGATGCCGCGCCAGGCGGTGGCGGAGGAACTTGTGGTCGCGGTACTCGACCGCCGGCGCGACGCTGACGATCTCGAAGCCGGAGTGCTCGAGGAGCTCGATGAGCGCCGAGCGCGAGTAGAGGATGAGGTGCGTGCGGAAGTTGTGGGCCATGTGCCGCCGCTCGGTGACGAGGTACAGCAGCCCCTCGGTGTCGAAGGCGGTGATGAGCAGCAGGCCGCCCGGCTTGATCAGGTCCTTGACGTGGGCGAGGGCGTCGTGCGGGTCGGAGACGTTCTCGAAGACGCGGTAGAGGGTGATGACGTCGAAGGGGGGGCCGGTGTTGACGAAGTTCGAGACCGTGGAGCAGTAGACCTCGAGGCCGCGCGCGCGGGCGGAGCGCGCCGCCGCCGCGGCGCGATCGATGCCGACGTACTCGTACTCGCGCGACGCCAGAGCGCCGAACGCGCCGTCGCGCACGCCGATCTCCAGCACGCGCGCGCGCGCCGGCGCGAGCTTGCGCAGCGATGCCAGGCGCTTCTGCGTGGTCTTGTCGCGCGCCGTGCGCGAGTGCGCGGTGTCGTCGAACGGATCGGACGGCGCCGGGTTGGGCAGAATCTCCCGCCGCACCGGCATGCCCTCGCGCTCTTCCGCGAATTGGTTGAGGTAGCGGCATTTGCAACGGCTGCAGGCGCGCACGAGGTTGCCCGGAATCTGCGCCCACGTCCACACCTCGGCGGAAAAACAGATCGGGCAGCGCCGCACGGCGCGGTAGCCGTTGTGCCGGTCGGTGAGGCGGATGGAGACGATCGAGCGCAGCGCGCCGAGGCGGCCGTACGCGGGGCGCGGCGACGGCTCGGCGTCGACGTTCAGATGCTCGATGCGGAAGCCGTACTTGTTCGCGAGGTAGGCGATCTCGATCGCGCAGACGCCGCCCGCGAGCTTCGATTCGGCGAAGAGCAGACGCGCGGCATCCCACGAGAAGGCGGCCAGGTGCACGGACGGATCGGGCAGGAGATCGGTCAAGAACTTCCGCACGAGCCATGGGTTCTTCTGCCGGTTCGAGCCGTAGACGATCTCGGCGGCGCCGGAGTCGATCATGGCCACGGCGTCGCCGATGGCGCTGGCGCGGTACGGGAGCTCGGGATCGATGACGACGACGATGCTCTCTTTTGCGTCGCCCGCGCCGCGGCGGAGCATCGAGCCCCAGCCGTCGCCGTCGCGGCGGTCGAGGACGCGGATGGTGAATTGGAAGCCGTTGCGGTGCAGGAACTCCTCGACGGTCTCGAGCGTCGAGGGGAGCTCGACCGAGGTCCCGGAGAGGGGGACGAGCACGGTGACGGACGAGCTCATGCCCGTATTTTAGCGAGAACGCGCGCGGTGCTACGGTCGACGGCGCGGAGGTAGAGCTCGGTGTGGGCGCGGATTTCTTTCGGGAGAGCGATGGGCCAGATGTTCGTGAAGGTGCCGGCGGCGGTCTCGAAGTCGGGGAGAGGAGAAATCTCGACGAGGAGCTCGCCGACGGGCGCACGCCGTGCGCCCCTACCGGTAGGGGCGCACGGCGTGCGCCCCTCCAGACGCTTCCACAGCAGGCCGCCCCATTTTTTCAGGTACGCCATCTCCGACAGCGCGTAGAACGCCGCCGCCTCGGGCGACTCGCCGGCGCTCTGGTTGTAGAGATGACGCACGCGCGCGGAGGGGACGTAGACGATGTCGCCGCGCACGCGGCGGAGGAAGTCGTTCTCCTCGAAGTACAGCGGGAAGCGCTCGTCGAGGCCGCCGGCGTCGTCGAAGGTGCTTGCGCGAATGGCCATGACGGCGCCGGAGAGGGCGCGCATGGGCGTCGTCTCCGTGAGCGACCAGAAGGCGATGCGCGCGCGGATGCGGCGGCGGTCGCGCCACCGCGCGAAGGCACGCGAGCGCGTGGCGAGCGAGCGCCCCAAGACCTCGGAGCGGGTGTGCAATTCGGCGGGCGGGAGGAGCCACTCGTGCGCGTCGTCCCAGAAGAGTGCGGGGCCGGCGACGGCGGCATTCGCTTCGGCGAGCGCGTCGATCGCGTCGCGCGCGAAGATCACGTCGGGATTCGCGGCCACGATTACCTCGCCGTCGCACTCCTTGCGGCCCCGGTTGATCGCCGCGGCGTAGCCGGCGTTGCGGCCCATGGCCACGTAGACGTCGGCGGCGCCGCGCAAGGCGTCCGCTTCGTCGCTGTTGTCGACGACGACGACCTGCAGCGGATTGTGCGTCCCCTCTCGTGCGCTGCGGATGGCATCGAGGGCCAGCGCCGCGGAGCGGAAGTTGACGACGAGCAGCGAGACGGGCGTGCCCATCAGCGCGCGACGGCCGCCGTCTCCGGCTCCATCGCCCAGCGGTGCTCGACCGAGATCAGGCCGATGTCGAAGCGGTCGCCGGTGACGGAGAAGGCCTGGCTGACGTCGCGCCGGTCGAACGCCGTCAGCGCGTTCTCGTCGCCGACGAAGGCGATGATGGTGTAGTCGCCGCGATTGAGCGGGATGTTGCGCAGCTCGACCTCGAGCTCGTACTCGTTGCGCCCCGACAGCGGCGGCACGCCGTCCGCGTGCGTGCCGACGGCGAAGCATTGGAAGTCGTCGGCGGCACGGTGCACGCCGACCAGCACGTGGACCGGCTGCTCCGGCACGTCGGAGTGCACGCGCAGGCGGACGTGCACGTCCTCGCCGCGCGTGAAGACCGTGCGCGCCCGGCCGGCGGCGTCGTAGACGCTGATGTCGCGGAAACGCACGGGCGTTGGCGGACGCTCGTGCTCCGGCTCGCCTTCCGCTGCATGTTGCCGGTCCTGCTCGAGGAGGAACTCCTCGTACGCGTAGACGACGTCGAGCGTCGGACCCCAGCGCATGACCCGGCCGTGGTCGAGCCACATGGTGCGGCGGCAGATCGACGAGACGAGGTAGAGCGAATGCGAGCAGAAGAGAATCGTCTTCCCCGCCTCCTGGAACTCGCGGATCTTGTCGATGCACTTCTTTTGAAAGTGGCCGTCGCCGACGGCGAGCGCTTCGTCGATGACGAGGATGTCGGGGTTAACGTTCACGGCCACGCTGAAGGCGAGGCGCATGTACATGCCCGAGGAGTAGGTCTTCACCGGGCGATCGATGAAGGTCCCGAGCTCGGAGAACTCGAGGATGGCGGGAAGGCGCTCGCGGATCTCCGCGGGTCCGAGCCCCAAGACGGCGGCGTTGAGCGCGGCGTTGTCGCGGCCGGTGAACTCGGGATGGAAGCCGGTGCCGAGCTCGAGGATCGAGGCGATGGTGCCGCGCGTCTCCAGCGTGCCGCTGGTCTGGCGGGTGACGCCGCAGAGGAGCTTGAGCAGCGTGCTCTTGCCGGCGCCGTTCTGCCCGACGATGCCGACGGTCTCCCCTTTCGCCGCTTCGAAGGAGACTTCCTGCAGCGCCGGAAAGACGGTGTGCCGCGGCCGCCGCGTGATCAGCTCGATGAGCCGGTCCAGCGGACGCGGATAGATCTCGTATTGCTTCGTCAGGTCGACGGCGCGAACGGCGAAGTCCACGGGGGCATTGTAGGTTGTTAAGTTGTTAGGTTGTTAAGTGCAACTTAAGAACCTAACAACCTACTTTCCCGCTGCTCTCCGCCGCGGCACCGCCGCCGTATGCTGCACGTGGCAATTCGTTTTCGGCACGGTCAGCGTGACGACGTGGGGCTTGGCGTCGGCGTAGGCGTGCGTCACGTCCGGCGTCGCGCTCGTCGCCTTCGCGCCGTCGCCGAAGTCCCAGTCGTACGACGCGGCGGCCGCGCCGCCGCCCGTGCCGAAGGCGTGGAAGGCGAACTCGTTCTGCCGCAGCTCGACGGTGAAGTCGAAGGCGCAGGAGGCGGGCGGAGTGTCGCTGGGGATGCTCTGTCCGACGTTCACCGTCACCTGCGTGGTCACGCTCTCGCTGCCGTTCCGCACCGTCAGCGACACGGTGTAACTGTTCGCGGCGCCGAACGCGTGCGTCACGCTGCGGCCGGAGCCCTGCGCGCCGTCGCCGAAGTCCCAGGTGAACGTGTGCGTGTCGCAGGCGAAGTCGTAGCCGAACGCGGCGGCGGCGAAGGCGATCGGCTCGCCGGCGGTGCAGGTGCCGCCGAGGTAGCTGCAGGACGGGCTTTGGTAGGTGATGAAGACGTTGTTGCCGGGCAGCATCTGCGGGCAGAGCGGCGGCGTTTGCGTGACCGCGATGCTCTTCGAGGCCGTGCTGCTGCCGATGCCGTTCGTGACCGTCACGCTGACGGTGTACGAGCCGGCGGCGGTGAACACCGGCGCGAAGGTGGCGCCGTGCGTCGCGCCGCGGAAGTTCGGCGGCTGCACGCTCCACGCATAGCTCCAGCCGTCGGCGACGGGATCGACGCCGGAGGCCGAGGCGACGCTGAACGTGCACGGCGGACCACCGTTCGTGCAGTCGCCGATGACGGCCGGATCGGGTCCGTTGAGCGGCTGCGTGAACGCGTCGGCCGCCTCGAGCCCCGCGCACGCGCCGCCCGCCGGCGTGGGCGACGTGAGCGTGAGACGCGCGCGGATGCCGCGGCTGCTGAACGCGCTCTTCGCGACCGTGAACGGCGGCACGGCGCCGGAGCCGGCCGGGCCGGCGACGAGGAGGTTGCCGGCGGCGTCGATGAGCTGCCAGCGGTACTGCAAGCCCGCCGCTTGCGCGGCGGAGAGGAGGCTCGCGTCGCTCGTCGTGCGCACGGCGGCGGTGAACGTCACGCCGCTCGTCGACGGCGCGGCGGAGACCGAGGCAGCGAACGGGCGGACGGAGTAAACGGCGCCGTGAATGCCGATCGGCATGCCGGGATACTGCGCATCGAAGTTCAGCGTGTGCGCCGCGGCGCAGGCGCCCGCACCCACGCTGGCGCTCGGAAGCGCGTTCGTGGCGTTGCCGTCGATCGACCAGGTGTCGGCGTGGCTCTCCACCGAGCCGTCGGAGGCGTCGACGAAGCGGTCGCCGGCGACGATCGGAATCGACACGAGCTGCGAGGCCTGCGTGGCGACGAAGCCGGCGACGCCGACGGCGACCGAAGGCCGCGCGATCGTCAGCGGGACCGCGCCGGTCAGGTTCGCGTTGCTGAGACTCCTGGCCGTGACGGTGCGCGTGACCGGGAGTGACGTGATCCCGGAGTAGCGATGGTTGACCTGCTGCCCGGTCACTCCGGTCACCACATTCGGATCAGCGCCTTCGGCGTTGCCGAAGTTCCACTCGATGTTCGTCATGACTCCGTTCGGCGCCGACGCGGTGAAGCCGATCGGATCGCCGTAGAACGGACCGATGGCGCCGCCCGGTGCGCGGTTCGGGTTCGGCGTTCCGACGGAGCCCAGATTGCGGATCGAGATCGAGTCGGAAGGCTGCAGCTCGTACACGTCGCCCAGGCCGAAGGCGGTGACGATGAGATACGTGCGGCCGTTGTTCCTCACCACGGCGCTGTCGTGAAACTGGCCGAACAATCCGGCGCCGGCGTAGCCGTTGCGCCCCGACGTATTCGTGACGTAGTAGTTCTTGAAGTAGTAGGCCTTGTAGCCGGACGCCGACGGAATGCTCAGATCGACCTCGCTGACGTTGGCCACCGTCGCTTTGAACAGGCGCAGCTCGTAGCTGCCGTCGGTGATGCCGGCCTGGACGAGATAGCCGTCGCCGAACTTCAAGCTCTCCGTCGCCAGCGTCGGGCGCGTCGTCGGGAAATCGGCGACCATGCGGTAGCCGCCGCTCCCGTTCGGCGCGTAGGTCGAGATCGTGAGACCGCTCGACGCATCGGCGGCGACATAGAAGTTCACGCCGTCGCTGGCCACGCCGCGCACCGCCCCGCCGCCTGCGCCGGCGTCGCTCAAAAGGGGCGGCGCGTTGGCGACGAACGCGTCCGTCGCGTAAATCTCGAAGCGGCCGCCCACCGTGGCGATGCCGATCGCCGAGCCATCGCCGTTCTTGGCGTAGCGATAGATCGACTTCGTCAGGTTGGGGCGCTTCTGCGGGTGAGCGCGGTCGGTGACGTCATACAGATTCAGCTTGTTCGAGAACGTGTCGCCGATGACGGCGTAGTCTGTGCCGTCGGACGCTCTCAGCGAGACGATCATCGCGGGGATGACGTCGTCGCTGGACGCGGGCGGCTGCGACACGAACTTCATCGCGTCGGTGTTGTGGACCATGTTGTCCTTGACGATGCCCCAGCGGAACCACTTCGTAGCCAGGTAGACGTAGCCCTGATCGTCGACGTCGATCGAATAGAGGCGCGTCTGCCCGTCGCCGTTGTTGCTGTGGTCCCACCCGCTGTCCGTATCCTCGGCGTAGTACCACGAGTCCCAGCGCAGCACGGTGTCGAGGACCGGCGTTTCGCAGATGTTCGGAACGTTGGTGACGAGCGACTCGCCGGCGGCCACGCGCTGGAAGAACGTGTCCATGTCCCAGGCCATCACGCTGCTGCCGATCTGGAAGTAGAGTCGCCCGTGCGGCGCGTTGAGCGCCGGCATCGGCAGGACGCTCACGGCGCGGAACGTGCGCACCGGCTGCTGGCAATCGTTCGTGGCGTCGGAGTCGAGATAGCGGCCGGTGAAGCTCATCAATGCAGGCGGATAGCCGGGCGTCCACTGCCCGCCGGCCTTGCCGGAGCAGCCGCTGCATTTCACGTCGGTGTTCGGCGCGCCGGCCGGACGAGCCCAGTACTGCGCCGAGAGAGTGGGGGCGGATAGGAGTACGGCGAGCAGAGCCGTGCAGACCTTCATCTGCACGGCTCTTTTGCACCGCTAATGCCCGGCGGCCCTCCTCCGCGGCGTCACCGCCGTGTGCTGCACGCGGCAGTTGGTCCCCGGCACGGTCAGCGTGACGACGTGCGGCTTGGAGTCGCCGTAGGCGTGAACGATGACCGGCGTGGTGCTCGTGGTGTGCGTGCCGTCGCCGAAGTCCCACCCGTACGATGCCGCGGTAGCGCCGCCGAGGCCGGCGGCGCGGAACTCGAACTCGTCGAGCTGCGTGAGGCCGCCGACGATGTGCGGGCCGACGGTGAAGTCAAAGACGCAATCGGCGATGACGGGATTGTCGTCGCGCACGTTGACCGAGACGGTGTACGTCACGGTCGACGTGCCGTCCGTCACCGCCACCTTCACGGTGTACTTGCCGGCGGCGGCGAACTTGTGCGACGGAGTCTGCCCCGTGACCTTGGCGCTGCTGTCGCCGAAGTCCCACTCGTAGCCGGTGACGCAGGAGGGATCGAAGCCGAGGTCGGGGGCGGCGTTGAAGCCGACGTCCTCGAGATTCGAGCAGACGCTGTCGCTGTTCGCAAACGTGCACTGCGATTTCGGACCGCCGTAGGCGATGAAGAACGACGTCGCGCCGAGCGTCGCGCAGCCCTTCTTCGTGGCCACCTTCACTGGCACCGTCATGCTGGCGTTCTGCGCCGGGTTCGTGATCGTCAGAGAGACGATGTACGTCTGGGCGGCGGCGTAGGAATGCTGGACGTTGATCGACTTCGTCGTGGCCGTCTTGTTGTCGCCGAAGTTCCACTGGAAGGTGTGCTCGGCGCAGGAGAAGTCGTAGGCGCTCGCGCCGGCGGCGAAGTTGATTTGCTCGCTGGCGACGCACGGCGTGGTGTTGATCGACGTGCAGCCGCTCGGCCCGGAGAAGGCGGCGAAGACGTTCTGCCCCGGCACCATCGGCGGGCAGCCGGTCTGGCCGACCTTCACGACGGCGGTGGTCGTCACGGTCTCGCTGCCGTTCTTGATCGTCAGCGACACGGTGTAGCTGCCGGCCGCGCCGTACGCATGCGCGAGCGACTGGCCGGAGCCCTGCCCGCCGTCGCCGAAGTCCCAGGTGAACGTGTGCGTGTCGCAGCCGTAGTCGTATTGGAACGCGGCGGCGTTGAACGCGATCGACTCGCCGACGCTGCACGTGCCGCCGACGAAGCTGCACGAGCCGCTGGCGCTCTGGTAGGAGATGAAGACGTTGTTGCCCGGAATCATCGGCGGACAGGCCGGCGGGACCTTCGTGACGGTGACGCTCTTCGAGGCGATGGTGCTGCCGATGCCGTTGGTGACCGTGACGCTCACGGTGTACTGTCCGACGGCGGTGAAGACCGGCGTGAAGCTCGCGCCGTTCGTGGCGCCGCGGAAGTTCGGCGGCGTCACGCTCCACGCATAGCTCCAGCCGTCCGCGGCGGGATCGACGCCGGACGCCGAGGCCACGCTGAACGCGCACGGCGCCCCGCCGTTCGTGCAGTCGCCGTTGACGACCGGATCCGGGCCGTTGAGCGGCTGCGTGAAGGCGTCGACGGTCTCGAGCCCCGCGCAGGCGCCGCCGGCCGGCGTCGGCGAGGTGAGCGTGAGCTTCGCGCGGATGCCGCGGCTGCTGAATGCGCTCTTCGGCACCGTGAACTGCGGCACCGCGCCGGAGCCGCTGGGGCCTTGGACGAGGACGTTGCCGCCGGCGTCGACGAGCTGCCAGCGGTACTGCAGCGCCGCGGCCTGCGCGGCGGTGAGGATGTTCGTGTCGCTCGTCGTGCGCACCGTCGCGGTAAACGCGATGTTGCTCGCCGACGGCGCGGTGGCGATCGACGCGGCGAAGGGGCGCACGGAATACGCCGCGCCGTGGATGCCGATCGGCAGATCGGAGAGCGAGGCGAACGCGGCGTACGGGCCGTAGTGCGCGTCGAAGCTCAGCGTGTGCGCCGCGGCGCAGGCGCCGGCGGAGACGCTGCTCGACGGCAGCGCGCTCGAGGCGTTGCCGTCGATCGACCACGTGTCGAAGTGGCTCTCCACCGAGCCGTCGGAGGCGTCGACGAAGCGGTCGCCGGCGACGATCGGAATCGAGGCGAGCTGCGACGCTTGCGTGACGACGCTGCTGACGCCGGCGATGCCGATGGCCACGGACGGCTTCGCCAGCGTCACGGCGAGCGCACCGCTCAAGTTCGCATTGGTCACGCTCGTCGCCGTGACGGTGCGCGTCGTCGGGAGCGACGCCGCGGACGTGAGACCCGAGTAGCGATGCGTGATCTGCTGCCCCGTCACACCGGCGGCGACGTTCGGATCCGCGCCCGCCACCGCCTCGGGGTTTCCGAAGTTCCACTGGATGTTCGTTGCCGCCGAGGCGGTGGTGGCGGTGAAGCCGATCGGATCGCCGTAGAACGGTCCGGCGCTGCCGCCGGCGGGGCGGTTCGGATTCGGCGTTCCGGCGGAGCCGGCGCTGATCACCGTCAGCGAGTCGGCGCCCGGCAGCTCGTAGACGTCGCCCAGCCCAAACGCGGTGACGATGAGATAGGTGTGGCCGTTGGACTTCACGACGGAGCTGCCGTGGAACTGTCCGAAGAGACCGGCACCGACGTAGCCGTTGCGGCCCGAGCTGTTGATGACGTAGTAGTTCTTGAAGTAGTACGCCTTGTTGCCGGAGGCGGCGGGAATGCTGACGTCGACTTCGCTCACGTCGTTGACGGAGGCCTTGAAGAGGCGCAGCTCGTAGCCGCCGTCGGTGATGCCGGCCTGCACGAGGTAGCCGTCGCCCCACTGCAGGCTCTCCGTCGCCAGCGTCGGGCGCGACGTCGGGAAGTCGGCGACCTTGCGGTAGCCGCTGCCGTTCGGCGCGTACGTGGAGATGACCAGACCGCCGCCCGCATCGGAGGCGACGTAGAAGTTGACGCCGTCGGAGCCGACGGCGCGCACCGATCCGCCGCTCGCGCCCGCGTCACTCACGAGCGGCGTGCCGTTGGCGACGAACGTATCGGTGCGGTAGAGCTCGAAGCGGCCGTCGACGGTGGCGACGCCGATGGCCGAGCCGTCGCCGTTCTTCGCGTACTGGTAGACCGACTTCGAGAGGTTCGCCACCTTGCGCGGATTCGTCCGGTCGGTGACCTCGTAGAGATTCATCTTCGACGAGATCCGGTCGCCGACCGCGGCGTAATACGTGCCGTTCGACGCCTTCAGGCTCACCACCAGGACGGGGATGACGTCGTCGCTCGTCGGCGCGGCCTGGGAGACGAAGCCCATGTTGGAGCCGCCGCGCGCGAAGTCGTCCTGGACGATGCCCCAGCGGTACCACTTGGTGGCCAGGTAGACGTAGCCCTTGTCATCGGCGTCGAGCCAGTAGAGGCGCGTCTGTCCGTCGCCGCCGGAGCTGACGTCCCACCCGCTGCCCGACGATTCGGCGTAGAACCAGGAGTCGTAGCTCAAGGCCATGTCGTTGACGATCTGCGGCCGGCACTGCACGCTGCCGGTGTTGTTGGCGAGCGCTTCGCCGCGGCCGACGCGCTGGAAGAAGTTGTCGATGTCGAAGGCCTGCACGCTGCTGCCGATCTGGAAGTAGAGGCGGCCGTGCGGGGCGTTGAGCGCCGGCATCGGCAGCACGTTCACGGCGCGGAAGGTGCGGATGGGCTGCTGGCAGTCGTTCGACGGACTGGAGTCGAGATAGCGCCCGACGTAGGTCCCGAGCGACGCCGGATAGCCGGGCGTCATCTGATTGTTGGCCTTGCCCGCGCACCCCGTGCATTTCACGTCGGTGTTCGGCGTCTTGGCCGGACGGGTCCAGTACTGCGCGAACAGCGGAGCGGCGAATAGGCCCACAGCCAGCAAAGCGATCCTGCGCATCGTTTTCTCTCCCTCTCCCTGAAAAGCGAAAGGCCCGCGGCGTTTCCGTCCGCGGGCCTTAATCCCGAGCTACTTCTGTCGTGTGTACTAGTGTATCGGACAGCCAGGGCACGATGAACGCCGTCGCGGCGGCACCAATGAGTGCTTGACGCTACCGGAGGTCCCCTGCACGGTGAGGGTGATGGTGTGGTCGGAGCCGTCGGTGTAGGCGTGCGTCACGACCTTGGACGACGACTTGAAGATCGGCGTGCCGTCGCCGAAGTCCCACCGGTACTCCGTCGTCGTGGCGTCGCTGAAGGCGAACGCCGTGAAGACGTAGTTGTGCGGAATCATGCTTCCGTTGATCTGCAGCGGCTCGATCTTGAAGTCGAAGGGGAAGACCGAGCCAGGCGGCGGCTGCCCGCCGGAGTTACCGCTGCCGACCTTGACGAGCTGCGTGATCGGCGTCGTCACGCCGTTGACGGTGATGAGCAGCCGGATGTTGTACTGGCCCGGCGAGCCGAAGCGGTGCGTCACCGTGCGGCCGTTGGCCAGATCGGTGCCGTCCTGGAAGTCCCACTGGAACTGGTGCGTCGAGCAGTTGAAGTCGTAGTTGAAGCCGGTGGCCACGAAGAGGATGTCCTCGCTCTGGTTGCAATCGCCGCTGAGCTGCGAGCAACCGGTGTCGGGGCCGGCGTAGACGACGAAGACGTTCACGCCCGGGTTGATCGTCGGGCAGTTGCCGCCCGGCGTCGGAGTCGGAGTGGGCGTGGGCGTGGGAGTCGGCGTCGGGTTCGGATTCGGCGTGCCGGAGCCGGTACCGACGCGGATGGTCTGCGTCATCGTCACGCTCTGCGAGTTCGGGTTCGTGATGGTGAGGCTGACGTTGTACGTGCCGTTCGCATAGGTGTGCGACGGGGACCGCGTCGAGGCCAGCGTGCCGTCGCCGAAGCTCCACTGGAAGAGGTGATTGCCGCAGCTGAAGTCGTACTGGAAGGCGCCGGCGTTGAAGAAGATCTGCTCGCCCGCCGGGCAGGTGTTGGTGTTGACGTACGAGCAGGAGCCGCTCTGCGACTCATAGACGAGGAAGACGTTCACGCCGGCGTTCATGAACGCGCAGCCGCCCGGCGGGGTGGGAACCGGCGTCGGCGTCGGCGTGGGAGTGGGCGTCGGCGTCGGCGTGGGAGTGGGCGTCGGTGTCGGAGTCGGCGTGGGGCTGCCGAAGCCGACGGTCACAGTCGTCTGATAGGTGATGCTCTGGCCCGGATTCGAGACCGTGACCGACACGGGGTACGTTCCGGAGCCTGCGTACGTGTGCGTCATGGTCTGGCTGCTGCCGGTCCCGCCGTCGCCGAAGCTCCAACTGAACGAGTGCGTCGCGCAACTGAAGTCGTACTGGAAGGGGGCGGCCTTGAACGTGATGGCCTTCCCCGGGGTGCACTGCGAGTTGGCACTCACATACGAGCAACTGTTGTCGGAGGCCTGGTAGAACAGGAACGGATCGGCCTGCGTCATGAGACCGCAGTTCGAGCCGGCCTTGGTGACGTTGACGACCTTGGCCACCGTCTTCGAGCCGATGGCGTTGGTGACGGTGCAACTGATCGTGAACGCGCCGGTGCTGGTGAAGACCGGTTGGAACGTCTGCGCCGAGGCGTTGTTGAAGAGCACCCCGGACGTTGGCGAGACGGACCACGAGTAGGACCATCCGTCGGCGGCCGGATTGACGCCGGACTGCGAGGTGATGTTGAACGAGCACGGCGGACCGCCGTTGGTGCAGTCGCCGTTGAGCTGCGGATCCGGCCCATTGAGCGGCTGCGTGAACGCCATGGCCGTCTCCATGTTCAAGCCGGCGCAACTGCCGGTCAGCGCCGTCGGCGACGTGATGATGAGACGGGCGCGGATGCCGCGGCTGGTGAAGGCGCTCTTCGCAACCGTGAATGCCGGAATGGTCGTGCCGGTGCCGCCGGGACCGCTCTGGATCACCTTGTTGTTGGCGTCGAGGAGGTCCCAATTGTACTGCAGCGCGGCGAGCTGCGCGGCCGACAGGGCATTCGGGTCGCCGGTGAAGCGCGAGCCGCTGTTGAAGGTGATGTCGGTCGCCGTCGAGGTCGAATCGATCGACGCGGCGAACGGCCGCACGGCGTACTGCACGCCGCTGATGCCGATGGGCATGTCGGAGAGCGAGACCTGGCTCGGCGACGTGCCGGTGTAGAAGCCGTAGTGCCCGGTCATGGTCAGCGTGTGCTGCAGCGAGCAGGCGCCGACGTCGATGGTCTCGTTCGGCATGGCCTTCGTGGTCGTGCCGTCGATGGTCCAGCCGGTGAAGTGGCTCTGCACCGAGCCGTCCGAGGCGTCGGTGAAGAGATCGCCGACGACGATGGGCGCGGCCGACGAGGCGTTCGGCGTGAGGCCGAGGACTTTGTAGTTCTTGACGCCGACGGCGACGGCCGGCAGCGCCAGCGTGACCGAGACCGAGCCGGTGAGAGAGGGGTTGGCCGTGCTCGTGGCCTTGACGGTGCGGGTGACGGGTAGCTGCGACGCGGAGGTGAGTCCGGAGTAACGGTGCGACGCCTGCGTTCCGGTGACGCCGCTGACGCTGTTCGGATCGGCGCCCGGAACCGCTTCGGGGTTGCCGAAGTCCCAGGTGATGTTCGTCTGCGCCGGCGGATTGGCCGTGGCGGTGACGCCGATCGGATCGCCGTAGAACGGTCCGGCGCCGCCGCTCGGGTCGCGGTTCACGTTGATCGTGCCGACGGAGCCGTTGTTCGTGACGGTGAGCGAGCCCAGACCGCCGTTCAGCTCGTAGACGTCGCCGAGACCGAAAGCCGCGACGATGAGATACGTGTGGCCGTTGCTCTTCACGATGCTCGAGCCGTGGAACTGGCCGTAGATGCCCGCGCCGACGTAGCCGGTGCGGCCGGAGGTGTTGGTGAGGTAGTAGTTCTTGAAGTAGTACGGCTGGACGCTGACGCCGGCCGCCTTCGGGATGGAGAGGTCGACTTCGCTGACGGAGCTGACGCTGGGGGCCTTGAAGAGGCGGAGCTCGTAGCTGCCGTCGGTGATGCCGGCGTGCACGAGGTAGCCGTCGCCCCACTGGAGGCTCTCGGTGGAGAGCGAGGAGCGCGTGGTCGGAAAGTCGGCGACCTTGCTGTATCCGCCGCTGCCGTTCGGCGAGTAGGTGGTGATGGCCAGGCCGCCGGCGGCGTCGGAGGCGAAGTAGAAGTTGACGCCGTCGGAGGCGACGCCGCGCACGCCCGCGCCGCCCGGACCGAACGTGCTGACGAGCGGCTGGCCGTTGTTGACGAAGGCGTCGGTGGTGTAGATCTCGAATTTGCCGTCGACGGTGGCGATGCCGATCACCGTCGAATCGCTGTTCTTAGCGTAGCGGTAGACGGACTTGGCGAGGTTGCCGCGCTTTTGCGGCGACGAGCGCGAGGTCACGTCGTACACGTTCTGCTTGTTCGAGAACGTGTCGCCGATGACCGCGTAGTACGAGTTGTTCGATCCCTTGAGGGCGATGACCATGATGGGGATGACGTCATCGCTGGTCGGCGGCGGCTGCGAGATGAACGACATGCCGTTGCCGTCGCTGTTCATGTTGTCCTTGACGATGCCCCAGCGGTACCACTTGGTGCCGAGGTAGACGTAGCCCTGATCGTCGACGTCGAACGAGTAGAGGCGGGTCTGGCCGTCGCCGCCCGAGCTGTAGTCCCAGCCGCTGCCCGAAGACTCGGCGTAGTACCAACTGTCGTACGGAAGGACGGTGTCGGCGATGCGCGAGAGGCAGACGCTGCGATCGTTCGACATGAGCGCTTCGCCGCGCCCGACGCGCTGGAAGAAGCGGTCCATGTCGTAGGCCATGACGCTGCTGCCGATCTGGAAGTAGAGGCGTCCGTGCGCGCCGTTGAGCGACGGCATCGGCAGGGCGCTGACGGCGCGGAACGTGCGGACCGGCTGCTGGCAGTCGTTCGAGGCGCTGGAGTCGAGGTAGCGCCCGACGTAGGTGCCGAGCGTGGCCGGGTAGCCCGGCGTCATCTGGTCCTTTGATTTGTCAGGACAGGTGGTGCACTTCACGTCCGTGTTCGGTGTCTTCGCCGGGAACGCCCAATACTGGGCGGCCAGCGGCGTAGCACCGCCGATGGCGACTAACGTTAAAAGTGCGAGTCGACGAATAAGAGTCACTCTTCCTCCCCCCGGATTGTCAGCTGAGACTTGGCGTTACCGCCGCGAAAACTCGCGCGCGAGGCCCATGAGCTTTCGACGCGGAAATGCCGTTGGCCATGCAGACAACGGAAAACGAGACCGGATTCCTGAAAAACGAGACTTATTGTAATAAGACGGACCGCCGAGGACAAGAGAAAAAAAGCGGGCCGGATTGCTCCGGCCCGCTGGGACTACGCAGCGATCGATGTCGCCGAGACTACGGGGTCTGGTTGGTGCCGATGTACGCCGAGGCCGGAGTGCAGACCACGCCAGCCGGGCAAACCGGAACGCCGCCCACCGGACCAATGAGCGAGCCCGGGGCCGCAGCACTGGTCAGAGGAACAGGCGCCGAGCAGCCGTTGCCGAGCCACGCCGCGTCGAAGTCGACCGAGAAACGGCCTTCCGCGAACATCGAGACGATGACCCAGTTCTGGCTCGGACGCACGGTGGTGTTGTTGATCGCAAAGCCCGCGCGCGCGGCCGAGTAGTTGGTGCTGCCGCCGTTGTTGAGGTTGAAGTACATCCAGCCACCGACGTCGCCCGAGTTGGACAGCGGCGGGAAGAGCGTGGTGTTGGCCGCCGAGTAGGCACCGGTCTCCGGGATTCCCGGAGCGCCCGGAGGCGCCGGCGAAACGCCGCCCGGAGCGTTGGTGATGGTCGCGTTCTCATGCTCGTCGAAGCGGACGACCTCGCGGATCGCCAGGTTCGAGTTGCTGATCGCGGCAACGCCAGCGCCGGAGCAAGCACCGATGGTGATGCCTTCACGCCAGATCTTGAAGTTGGTGTTGAACGCGCCCGTGCCGCCGTTGATGAAGCGCGCGGCCCAAACGGTGGGCAGCGGCTGGCGGCGGTCGATCGTACGGATCCCGCCGGCCGTGTAGCGGTCATAGAAGGTGAACGGGAGGTTCGTGCCCGGCACCGAGCCCGCCGGACCGCCCTCGGGGACGGCGCGGATGGGAACGAGCGGGTTGCCGCCGGCGAAGTTGCCGGTGGCCGGGTTCGGGTTGATGTCCTGGTAGTCGCCGATCAGCACGTTGTCGAAGAGGATGAGGCTGAAGTAGCCCGGCTCGTTCGGCAGCGAGGTGTGGCACGTCGGCGCCACGTCGATGGTCACGTAACCGATGGCATTGGCGTGAACGCCGCCGACCTGCGCGGTGCAGGGGACGGCCGCGCCGGTGCCCTTACCAGTCGTGAAGATGAGCTGGAGGTCCGTGAGCAGCGTCGAGGAGAACACGCCCGGAAGATTCGCGCAGCCGCTGAGGCTGGTGATGTTCGGGTTCGCGTCGTTGTCGGCCGGCTGCGTGCCCGGGTTCGAGCCAGGGAGGCCGTTCTGCGGGTTGGTCGGCACGTCGGTGTTGCTCGAGGTGCCGCCGGTGCCCGGAGTGGCGCCCGGCGCGATCGTGGCGCGCGCGAAAATGTCGTACAGGTTGATGCCCTGGACGTCATAGCCGGTCAGGAAGATGTTGAAGTCGAGAGCCGGGAAGGACCAGTCGGTCCAAACCACGACGTGCGCGATCTGCGGAAGATCGGACGTGTTCACGATCGTGAACAGCGTCGTACGCGCGGTGGTCTGCGGCGACTTGAAGTCGACCTCGAAGTACGGCAGCAGCAGCGTGGCCGCCGGCGCGTTCGAGGCGATGTCGCACGTGTCGTCGTTGTTCGTCGACGTCGGCAGCAGCCCGTTGTTGAACGTAGCGTTCGGCGCGGGCTTGAAGCCGGCGAAGGCGGACGTCGCGACCAGCAGGACCGCCATCAGAACGATGAATTTTTTCATTTCTTTCTCCTACACATCAATAGAGTTGAGTTTTTCTGCTGAGTCTCGGGTCACCCTCTGTCGACGATACGATCACCTCCCGCGTCATATTTGATGTTGATTTATTCCAATTCGTAGAAATTTTTCGCTACACAGTAGGGCGATTTATTCGCCAAGTCAATAGCCAAAACGACTTTTTATGGGGTTACGCCATACCGTTCGGCCGTGAAAATTTCGGCGGATTATACCCAAAACCTTCTCCGGCACAACCACTAATCACGTAATTTTTGAAGCACTTCGAACGAGCTCGCCCCCTCTTCACAACCCGTTCCAGACAAAAAAAGGCGAGGCCATCCGGCCTCGCCTTCCTTTCGCCCCGTCCGCGGGAGGCTACTTCGACGTCGTTTTCTGGGTCGTGTCCACCCGCTCCACCCCTCGGTTGAGGAAGACGTGGATCGAGCCATCTCTCTGCGAAAACGCGGTTTTCCCCATCGACTCGTACATCAGCACGAGGTCGGGGAGGCCGTCCTTGTTCACGTCCGACACGATGATGTCGTAGTTCGTGTTCGGCGCGAGGGTCACCCCCTCGAGCTTGGCGCGGGTGAAGCCGCCGTTGCCGTCGCCGAGCATCAGCACGGCCTCGCGCGGGTCGTAGCGCGTGTAGATGAAGTCGAGGTTGCCGTCGTGGTTGAAGTCGCCGGAGCCCAAGCCCCACACGCCGCGGTTGCCGCCCCAGCGCACGATCGGCGTCCGCTTCGGCTCCGCGCCGGAGAAGCTCAAACGGTCGATGCCGATGATCTCCTTGACCGGCGGCGCCGGCACGAGCTCCTCCTCGAGGTCGGTCGGCCAGAAGCGGACGTACGAGACGATGGCGTCGTCGCGCTTCGTCGTGCTGAACTTGCCGGTCGCGTTCGCGCCGTAGTAGGAGAGGTACGGCGAGAGGTTGTTCTCCGGCGTAGCGATCGACTTCCACTGCTTCGGCGCGCCGGCCAGGAAGATGGTGTCGCCGCTGTTGAAGAAGATGTTCGCGGTCACGAACTCCGGCGCCTTCCCGCCGCTGAAGTGGCCGATGCTCATCCAGTCGCCCGCCACCGGCACGTCGCTGCCGGCGATCTGAATCGTCTCCCACTTCTTGCCGTGGTCGCGGTTGAGGAACGCGCGGATGCGTCCCGGCAGAAGGCCGGCGGTGTTCTGCCGCGCCGAGGTCGGACCTTCGCTGATGGAGACGACGTCGGGCCAGCCGTCGCCGTCGACGTCGCTGATGAGAACGCGCCGCGTCGGGAAGCCGGTGGGGAGGCCTTCGCTGGAATCGACGAAGTTGCCCTTGCCGTCGCCGAGGAAAACGTAGACGCCGATGAGGTGCACGCCGAAGGCGAGATCCATGTGGCCGTCTTTGTTGAAGTCGGCGGCGACGACGCTGCCGTAGTCGACGCTCTTCGGCCACTTCGCCTCGGCCCAGTATTTCCAGTTGCCTTTGCAGTCGCCCAGGAAGATGGCCGGGTACTGTCCGCCGGCGCGCTCCGGAGGAGCGACGATGTCGGGGCAGCCGTCGCCGTTCATGTCGGCGATGGTGCCGGAGTTGCGCCACGAGCCCGACGTCGGCAGCCCGCCCGACGACTCCTCGAAGCGCACGGTGACGTTGGTCTCCTTCGGCGTGGTCTCGAAGAACTCGGAGCGGATGCGCTTGAAGTAGTCGAGCTGCTTGTCGGTGAAGCGCGAGGGCGCCTTCACGTTCTGCATGGCCGACATCTCTTCGGGGGTGATGTCCTGCATCCACACCCATACGTACTTGTCGTTCTGCTGGTAGATCTCCTTGACGACGTTGACGAAGGCGAAGGGCTTGACGAAGCCCGGCTCGACGTTGTCGTAGCTCGCCCACTGCCGGTCGAAGCGCTCGATGTGGAACGAGTGCCCGAAGCGCCAGAAGTGCTTCGTCTGATCGGGATTGGTGCCCGGATCCTCGGCCGTGCCGAGGCGCTCCTTGCGCTGCTGCTCGGTCTCGGGACGGATGTACTTCGGCTCCCCTCCCTCCGCCGCGGCCGCCGCCGTCGTCGCGGTCTTTACCGGCGCCGGCGTCTGCGGCGCACTCTGCGCCATCACCGCGCCCGCCGCCGCGGCAGCGCAGATCATCATCAGGAACTTCCTTGCGAGCATTCGAGGTCTCCTTCGTAGCGTGTGAGAGATCAGATCAGATCGGCAAGCGTCGCCTGCGCCCGGCGAAAGAACATCAGTCCGCCGCTGAACGCTCCGGCCGCGATGATCAAGAGGAATACGACTGAGCCGATCCCAGGTAACGCGGACGAGAGAATTGCGCTGCGGAACAAACCGAGAAGGGGCGTCATCGGATTCCACGCGAAGAAGGTCTCGAAGCGGGGGGAAACGGGGTAGAGAATCGGACTCAGATAGAAGATGACGGAGAGAACGAAGCCGAGGATCGGCACGAGGTCGCGGAAGAAAACGTACACGGTGGCCAGCAGCCAGCCGACCCCCACCTGCACCGCGAACTGCAGCGCCAGCGCGAACGGCAGAAGCCAGATGAGCCGCGGCACGGAGCCCCGCGCGGCCAGGAACAATAGAAAAAGGATGAAGCCGACGAGCTCGAAGATGATCGCCGTGGCGTGGGGGACGACGACGAGGAGCTCGCTCCGGAAGGCCAGGCGCCGGACCATGGGGGCGTTCTCGACGATCGTCGTCGTCGAGCGGACGATCCCCTCGTTGATGGCCAGCCAGGGAATCAGCCCGGCGATGAGAAAATAGATGTAGTGGTCATTCCCCGCCGCCGGTCCGCGGGTGAACATATAGGTGAAGACGAACCAGTAGACGACCACGAGGCTCAGCGGCTGGAGGACGGCCCAGAGGATGCCCAAGGCGGAGCCGGTGAATCGGGCGTGGAAGTCTCGGCGGACGAGCTCCCGGAGGAGGTGGAGATTCTTGGTCGTGGGGAGCCTCCGGACTTGACAGACTCCGCGGCAGTCCGTAGATTGGTCGCGAGTTTATTTTTCAATAGCATAAAAGTCAACGAAACGCGCATGAACAGGCCAGCCCAGCTCGAGCTCGTGGGCCGGAAGATCCGGCAGCTCCGCCGCCAGCGCAAGCTAACGCAGGTGGAGCTCGCGGAGAAGATCGGCATCCATCAGTCGGATCTCTCCCGCATGGAGCAGGGAGAGTACAAGGTGGGCCTCGATACGCTGCTCAAGATCTTGGGCACGTTCGATCTCAGCATCGGCGAGTTCTTCGAGGAGAGCAGCCGTTCGCAGACGATGTTCGAGAAGCTGAAGTCTCTCAGCCCCTCGGCACAGAAAGAGGTGGAGAGCTTCATCGAGTTCAAGCGCGCCCAGGAGTTCGACGGCGGTTGGGACGCAGACGGTGGGGATAGCGAGGGTGGCGATGTCTGATCTCATGAGAGCCGAGGAGCTCCGGCAGGCGGCGGCGGCGAAAGTCCGCGCCGGTCAGCTCGAAGAGGCGTTGACCGCATACGACATCGCGCTCGACGCGGCCGACGACGAAGAGCTCCGTGAGCTGATCACGGTGAACAAGGCCGACGCCCTGATCGCGCTGGAGCGCGGCGGACCGGAAGTGCAGGCCCTGCCGGCCATCGTGATGCGCCGCCGCAACTCCCGCAACGTCTACCTGGCGGCGTACGCGCTCGTGTTCAAGTACCGCCTCGAGAACGAGATGAAGCGGGCCAGCTTCTACGCGGAGCTCGCGCTCAAGTGCGCGGAAGACGCGGACGAAGCGGTGTGGAAGATCGGTGCGCTCAACGAGCTCGGATCGATCCACGAGATCGACTCGAAGTTCCCCCAGGCCATCGACTGCTTCGAGCGCGCCATTGCCCTGATCGAGCAGCTCGACGATCCATCCTCGCACCGCCTCACCTACGGCATCGCTCTCGAGAACCTCGGCTGCTCGAAGATTCTCAACGACGAATACCGCGACGGCATCGCCATCGTGGAGCGCTCCATCGCCGAGATGGAATCGCCCACGCACGTGGCCGAGGCCTACATCGATCTCTGCTACGGCTACCTCGGCATCGAGGAACTCGGACAGGCCCGCCACTACGGCGAGGCCGGCCTGGAGCTGGCCACGGAGCCGCGGCAGATCCGCAACGCCCATTACCTCCTCGGCGAGGTGTTCTACAAGCTCGACGATCTCGACCGCGCCGAGTTCCACTTCGACGAGCTGGCGCGCTTCTATCCCGAGTTCCGCAATCTCAAGAGCCTGCTCTTCGCAATCGACCTCCGCTCCATGGTGAATCTCAAGCTATGAAACGCCTCCTGGCCATCCTCGCCCTCGCGCTCGTGCCCACTGCGCTCTTCGCGCAGGCGGACCGCGATGTCCTCCTGACGTCCGACGGCACGCTGTACACGATCGAGAGCAAGGAAGCGCTGGAGGGGGATTCGAACCGCTCGCTGCAACTGACGATCACCAAGGGCAACAAGTCGACGACCACGACGATCCCGGAGAGCCTGACCGGCACGAACTGGCGCCCGGCCCTCACCTACGAGCCCGACTCGAAGACGGTGTTCGTCTTCTGGATCGGCCAGGTCAACGGGATGTCGAGCCGCCTCCTCTTCGCCTCCTACAAGGACGGGAAGTGGACGCCGGCGGTCTCGATCGACGATCAGCCCTACACGTACCGCTACAACCTGCGCATCGCCATCACCCGCCACGTCTCGACGCAGCAGTCCGACGGCTCGTTCGCCGACGCGCCCGCGCTGCTCGTGCACGCGGTGTGGTGGGAGGACGCCGGCGCGAACAAGGAGCGCGCCCGCTACGCGCTCTTCACGATCGAGAACTCGCGCGTCTCGAATTACGAGATCCACGATCTCCTCGGCCTGGCCCAGATCCCCATCATGGCCTACGCGGTGGACAAGGATTTCAACAGCGAGATCCTCCGCCATCCGGCTATCCTCGAAGGGACGAATTCGGTGGACGTGATCTTCGGCGACGTCGACCGCATGTCGATGAACCGCATCACGCTCAAGCCGATCGCCGACGGCCGCATCCACATCCCGATCACCGTGCGCGGCGGCCAACCCTTCCCGCCCCCCCACAGCTTCTCCGCCAACTGGAGCGGCCGCATCGTCACGATCGGCTCGGGCTCGGACCTGGTCATGTACAACACGACCAAGGACACCACGAGCTACGTGATGTACGCGAACGGCCAGTGGAGCGAGGTCCGGACGCTGCCGCTGAGCGCGAACTTCTCGGCGGATGCCGCCGAGGCCGCGCTGTACCGGATGCTGGCGGCGCAGCAGTAGGGCGCGAACCGGCCAGTTCTTAGTTGTTGGTTCTTGGTTCTTAGTTCAAACCAAGAACAAGAACGGAGCTCTGCTTCGCTGTCCTCACAAGCTGACAAACCGCCGCAGCAGTAGGCGCGCGCCACTCAGCACCCAGCACCCAGCACCCAGCACCCAGCACTCAGCCCCCGAACACTCAGCACTCCCCGTATTGACGCCCCCTCCCCCTCTCCTTCAGACTCATCGCTGCTTCGGGAGCTCGCTTGGAGATTTCTCTCGCACGCACCGATCTCGCAGAAGTCTTCCTGCTCAAGCACGGCGGCGAACCGCTGAACGTCGTTCCTCGTGAATCGGTGTGCACCTTCCGCGGCGTCCACTTTCTCGAGGAGCATCCCTTCATCCTCGGCTTCGGGAGCCGCGAGTGGCTGGTGGAGAAGGGCTCTGCATTTCTCACCGAGCCGGGGCGGCTTCACCACTACAGCCACGTGCGAGGCATGCCCGCGGACACGGTGATGTCCGTTCGGTTCCATCAGCCGCTCGTCGACTGCATGCACGCCGAGCTGGCGGACGTCCCCTTCGAGCGGCTGGAATCGTTCATCGGATTGCGAAACGAGCTGCGGTTTCTGCGGTGGCGATGGAGCCGGCTGCCCGAGCAGTGCCGCGATCTCGCCGTCGACGAATGGGTCTTCGATCTCATCGTGGCCACATATCGCCGAGCGTCTCGCCGCGGCTCGCGGGCCCTGCGCGACCGGCAATTGGCGTGGTACGCGGAACGGATCGACGCCGCCAGGGAACAGTTGGTCACGCGCTTCGCGGAGCCCCATCCCCTGCTGCCGCTCGCGCGCAGCGTCGGCATGAGTCCCTTTCAATTCTCGCGGGTATTCCGCGAGTTGACCGGATTCGCCCCGCACCAGTATTTGTTGAGCGCGCGCTATCGCCAGGCCGTGCGCATGCTCCTCGACGGAGCCTCGGTGACCGAAGCCTGCTTCTCGTCCGGCTTCTCCAACCTCGGTCACTTCACGCGCGAGCTCAAAAAGCGGCTCGGGCAGCGGCCGTCTGCCGTCAAGACGTGGCCGCGATCTCTTCCGACCAAAGGCTACTTGCGGGTGTAGTGAAACACCGTCGTACCGGCTTTGCCTTTGTAGAGCCAGCTCCACGTCTGGGTCATGTGATTCGGATCGTCGAGCGCGATCGTGATCCCGGTGTTGTGCCACTCCTCCGGCGTCTTCATGCCGGTGACGCGATCGAACGTGAAGGCCAGGCCCTCGTGCAAGTCGGCAGGCGAGGCTGCGACCAGGTGGGGTTGATTCCCTGCGCTGCAGTAGTGCGTGGCCAAGAGGCGCTTGCCGTCGACGGTGAACATCGTGATCATCGGGGACTCGTTCCCCGGGCGTGTCTCCGCCAGGAGCGCCGTACCGTTCGCCGTAACCGTGTACGTCTCGCGTACGCGGACGCCGTCCTGGACCGCCTCCCATTCGCCGGCGAGCGATTTGAGCTGCGCGAATGCCGCGGCGCTCGGCGTTTGGGCCATCGCGGGGACGGCCATGGCGAAGGCAAAAACGATGGCGATGGCGGGACGAATGGCAGGCATGTTCATCTCCTCGTCATGCGGTGATCTTCTTCGAGCTTCCAGCTCTTGCCGCTGTCGTAGGACTTCTCGCCCTGCCAGTGGAACGACTGCGGCGTGATCTCCAGGAACGTCCATCGAAGAGGCAGGCCGTCGGTGTCGGTGCCGTGCAGGACGATGCGGTCTCCTTCCCGCTTCCCTTGCGCGGTGACGAGATAGTTGAACCGCGGATTGATGAACACGATCCGCCACTGCTTCGACTGCGGATCGAAAAACCGCAGCGTCGTCCCGATGCTGCGCTCCTTCCCCGCCTCGGCCGGATACCCGATCCACAAGTCCTGCATCGCCGTCCCGTCCATGACCCAGCCGAAGTGCAGCTCTCCCTTCTTGTGCAGGATGGTTCCGTCAGGGCGGTGAAAGCTGAAATCGGCGTCCCACGTTCCGACGAGCTGGTCGAACGTGCGGGCCTCGTCCCCTAGGAGGGGGTTGGGATTCGGCGAGCCGAGCGCGCCGATCATCGCCTGACGCGGCGATGAAGGCGCGGCGCCGAGGAGAAGGAGGGAAGCGGCGAGGAGCAGCAGAGCGGCGACGCGGGCCGGCGAATTCGTGCGGGTCATGCGGCCAAGGTGGGTCTCGAGCGAGGTCCGGGCTTGCAGTTTTTTGCTCGAATCGCGGGACCTAAGCGACGTCGATCAGGAACGTGGCGCGGTGGTTCGGGGAGCGCGTCTCGAGCTGGATGTTCCATGAAACCCGTCCCTCGCTGGTATCGATCAGAGGAATGGCTGCGGTAAAGCGAATGGTGAGGTCGTTGCCGTTCCGCGCGGTCGAGGTGCTCGCGGACGAACGCGCAACGACCGCTGAGCGGATCGCCAGAATCTCGACAGTGGCATCGACGTCGCCGCTCGCGGAGCCCCAGGCGGAACCGGACATGGCGATGATGCCGCACATGGTGTCGCCGCGGCGCGCCGGAGCGTCGAGCTCCAGACGCGCACGGCCGTAGCGAATCTGCCGGCGGATCTTCACCCCCGCGCCGGCGAGGATGCCGGCGGCAACCGCCGTAAACACGAGCAGGATCGGCTGCGCGGCGGCGGCGCCGAGACTCGCGGCGAAAAAGACCGCACCGATGACGAGCATGACGTTGCGCGCCAGCGCGCTGTCGTCGCGATACGCGGTCCGGCCACGAACCTGATCGAGCGGGGGGATCTCGATCGGTGCGTTCGGGTCTTTCGGCTTCGGCGGCCAGATCAGGCCGGCCAGCATCGAGCCGCCCATGTACAGCATGATCGCGCCGAGGCCGAAGGCGATATAACGTTCCGGCGACTCGATGCGGCGCAGGTTGACGAAGACGACGGCGGCGAGCGCGAGACAGAACGCGCTCCAGAGGACGACGACGGCGAACGCAATACGGCCCGGCCACATGCGGGGCGTAGGGTAGCAGTCCGCGTCGCGAACCAAGAACCAAGAACCAACAACCACGAACCGCGTTACAGCAGCTCCGCGATCATCGCCGCGGCGCGAGCGGCGCCGTCGCGCTCCACCTGGCGATAGGCGACCTCGCGTGTCAGCTCCTCTTCGATTGCGGCCGTGAGATTCTCCGGCGTGGCATCGTCGAATTCCATGGCCCGGCCCGCGCCGTAGCGCTCCAGTCTGTGCCTGACGTGGAAACGCTGCTCGAAGTGATGGCGGAGCGGGAAGTAGAGGAACGGGCGGCGGTTCGCCGTCAGCTCCATGGTCGTCGTCAGGCCGCCCTGGACGAGGGCGAGATCGCACGCCGCGAGATGGCGATAGAGATCGTGCACGTAGGCGTGGATCTCCAGACCGGGGTGCTTCGGCAGCGAAGAAGGCTCGATGCGCGGCCCGGCGACGACGACCATGCGGAGGTTCGGGATGCGCGCTTTGGCCGCCGGATAGGCGGCGATGATCTTCCGCAGAAGGTGGCCGCCGACGCCCGATCCGCCGACCGTGACGATGCAGACACTCTCGTCGTCGCGATAGCCGAGATCCCTGCGCAGTTGCGCGCGCTCGCCGGGTCCGATCGGATCGAATCCGGTGATGTAGCCGGAGAAGTCGAAATGCTCCTCGGTCCACTCACGAATCGGCGGAAGCCCTTCTCCGAATGCGTCGGGCACGACGTCGTTGGCGTTGCCGACGAAGATGGCCCGATCGCGAACGCGCGGAAAGCGGGCGATGTGCTCGATCATCTCGGCGTTGTAGTCGGCGGTCAGCAGCGCCTCGGGGGCGCCGCCGTCGCCGTTCGGCAGCCATCCGACGAAGTCGGTGAGCCAGGCGTACGCGGCACGCTTCTCCTCCGGGTTCTCGTGCAGGTAGTAATCGAGCTCCCACGCTTCGTCGCCGATCCAGAGGTCATAGGGCGTCTCGGAGGCGACGTCGTGAAAGAGCATGAAATTCGCGACGAGGATCTCGTCCATGCGCCGCCAGGCCTGGAAGCAGTGCAGGTCGTGCTCGGCCGACTCGCTCTCGATGTGCTTCGACTCGTTCGCGAGGAATGCGCTGGCCGGATGAATGCGCTCTCCATTCCGCTGCAGCACCTCGGTGACGGGATGCTGCGCCAGCCAGTCGATCTCCACGCCGGGATGGAGCTTGCGCAGCTCCCGGGCGATGGCGACGTCGCGCTGGGCATGGCCCAAGCCGATCGGCGAAGAGATGTACAGGACCCGCCGCTGCCGCGTTTTCGAGCGGCGCCACCGCGCCGGAGCGGGGCGCGGTTTCGCGAAGTCGCGGAGCAGCAGGTTGACGCGGACAGGATCGCGCGCGTGCGGACCGTGACCCGCTCCCTCGAGCGTCACGAGCGTTCCCCCCGTCTCCGCGGCCAGCGCGGCTCCCCGCGCGTGGGGGCTGATGGCATCGTCGTCGCCGTGGACGACCAGCACCGGGCAGCGAACGCGCGCGGCCAGCTCGCGCACGCGCTCCCGCGTCAGGCCGGAAGCGCGGACGGTCGCCTCGAGCACGTCCGCGCTGGTGTCGAGCCCCCAGCCCACGCAGTCCTCGATCTGCTTGGTGGAGTGCGGCTCGCTGAACATGCGCGAAAAGAAGTACTCGAGGAAATCGCGATAGTCGCGCTGCCAGTGGTAGCGATTGAACTTCGCCCATCCCTCCGACGTGGCCAGCGGCGCGTCGAAGGGAACGTTGCGCTCGGGATGACCCGGCGCGATCGGAAGAGAAGGGGCGATGAAGATGGCGTCGGTCACGCGCTCGGGATGCTCGGCGGCGACGATCAGCGCCCATGCCGCTCCGGCGGAGAGCGACACCAAAAGCGCCTGCTCGGTGCCGGTCGCATCCATGACGGCGAGAGCGTCGGCGGCGAACGCCTCGTCGGAGTACACAGCGAGATCGACGGCCCGGCTCGACTGGCCGTTGCCGATCCCGTCGAACGTCAACACGCGGAAGTGCCGCGCGAAGTACGGAATCTGCGCCTTCCAATGACGAGACGGGATGATCGACCACGTCGGCAGAAAAAAGATGGTCGGATCGCCGTCACCGAAAATCTCCCAGTGAATGTCGCAGCCGTTGCGTTCGATGGTGCCGTGCCGGGAGGGGGCGAGCGCTTTCATGCACCTCAACGTAGGCCCCGCGTCTCCCGCGATTCTTACCGCGGCCGCCGCACTCCACGGGTAGGGCCACAACGGCCGCACGACCCTCCTCTGCCAGGAGGCCGACCATGGGCATCATCTGGCTCAGCCCCGGCGCATACAGCACCACCGATCCGGCTCTTCGCATCCAACCGCCGTCCCCGGCCCGCCCCACCGCCGTGATCACGTGCACCACCGCGGGCATGACGGCGAAATCGATCTCCGCCGCGCTGACCCTGCCGCCCGGCGCGGGCGTCGAGGAGATCATCGTCTGCCATCAGTGCTCGAACGACGCGAGCTTCATCGCCGGGATCGCGCTGCTGGAGACGACGCTGCCCGGCACGACGGTCGTCCGGCTCGACAGCGCCGTCACGCTGAAAAGCACGACGCCCGTCTGCGCTCCAGTCAGCCTCACCCGCTTCACGCCGAGCGGCAGCGTGATCCTCGAGCTGCGGCTCCGCTTCGACAACCCGGCGCACGAGATCTCCTTCGGCGGACTGGGCGTCCGCATCGGCGACAACTGCTCCGCCGCGAGGAACGATCACCTCCTCGGCGAATACGGTCCGTACGCGGACCCCACCGATGCGTACAAGACGTTCCATGAAAAGGCGGTGCCGGCGATCCTGGCCGAGGGCGGCGGAGTGCTCTGCATCCCGCGCGACGCACCGCATGGGTTCTTTCCGCGCAACAAGAAGGAGACGGGCCGCGACGCGGCCGCGATCACGATCATCGACTACCGAAACGGCGTCGAGCACACGTATGTACCGCCCATCGGCATCACGAGCTCCGAGGCCAGTGCCGTGTCCGGACGGATCATCGAGCGCGATCTCGCCCTCGACCTGGAATGGCAGAACGTCGTCCCGGCGGTGTCGATCTCGTCGCGCCTTCTGGGAGGCCCTTCGTCATTCGAGGCGAAGGTGGCGCGCGCCGTCGCGGGCGCGGGCGATCGGATCTACGTGCCGACCCTGCGCGGCGTGTACAAAGGCCAGAAGCTCCTCATCGATCCGCGGACCGCAGCGACGCAAGAAGTCGTCACGGTCAAGGACATGGGTCTCGACGGCGTCGACCCGTACCTCGTCACGGATGTCCGGAAAGCCCATCCCCAGGGCGTCCAGATCTACAACAAGAACGATGTCGGAGCGCTGCTGATCAACGACGTCTCCAACTGCGACAATCAGTCGGAATCGCTGTCCGTGCAACGGACGACGTACGGCACCGGCGACTCGTTCGGCGTCTCGGTGTTCCTGACGTACCAGGGCAACATCCAGTCCGCCGGCGGCGACGAAGGAGGCGTGCTCTTCGGCGGCGTGGCCCTGCACGACGTCGACTCGTTCATCGGCGAGGTGGAGGCGTGGGACAAGGACAGTCGGGTGCTGAAATACAAAGCGGGGGCGAAGCATCCGCAGAAGCTCGGCACCTCCCGGCCCATCATCAACTTCAACAGGGGCAAGCAGATCGAAGACGGGACGGTGCAGGTCATGAATGCCGGCGGCGGCCATACCGTCGTCGTCGGCAACGCGGCCGCCAGCGCGAAGTGGAGCACTGCCCTGGTGGGCCGTTTCTTCGCTCTCAACGATCCGACCGAGTATTACCCGGAGGCGGCGGGCGAGCCCATCACGCATCGCAAGCTGCGGTGGTGGCTGATCACCAAGATCGATGCGTCCACGGCCGGCGCGAAGAAGCTGTTCGTCGAGCGCGCCATCACCGAGGCGGGCTTGTTCACCGGACCGACGCTGCTTCGACCCGACATCAACTTCGGGAGAGATCTGAAGTACATCATCGCGCCCGGAGCGTGGGCCAGCGACGTGCGCGACGGCGTGGCCGGAACCATCCAGGGCAACATCGGCGCGGCGACGGCCGCCGACACCCGCACCATCGTGCTCGCTCCATCTCCCACCATCGGGAGCGCCGACGACTTCGCGGCCGGCGACCCGATCACTAATCCTCCCGGCCCGGACCCGTGGATTCCGACCGGCTTTCGCGCACGGCACGTACACCAGTTCCCAAGCCGGCTCAAGGGCCCGGCCTTTCTCAGCGAGAACCTCGGTATGGTGCAAGTGGGGCCGGGCGTGGCCATCAACGGGAAGGAAGCCGACTCCACGGATCTGGACGCGGTGCGCGGGCGGATGAAAGACCACGCCACCGAATACGAATCCGGAATCACCATCAACGCCGCCACGGACAAGGGCATCGTCGTCCGCGGCGCGGTGGCGACGGAGGTCGCGCTCGAGCTGTTCCAAGATCACGGCAATCGGAAGAGGATCCGCTGGCTCGACAGCAGGGGATTCGCCGCCGGAGCGCTGCACGTCGACCCGGACGACGGCCGGTTCATCCTCGAAGGCAAGGGTCTCGATCTCACCGGTCGGGGAACGATTCTTCAGTCCGGACTCTCGGCGACCCGGAGATCATCGAGCACTCTCGGCCGGCGAAGCGAGGACGTGGCCGGCGCGGCGTCGTCGCACCGAGTCACCAGGCTCGCCGAAGGCGATACGGAGTACACGGTCTTCACCACCTGCTCATGGCAGACGACGACCGTCATCGCGAACAAGAAGACAACCTTCTTCGACGTGCAGTTCGGCACTCCGGCGCCGACGGGAGGGGGAACTCTCGACTGGTTCCTGGTGCGGCTCGGCTGACGCGCACCGTCAGATGTGCGGCTTCGACTTCGTCGCTGAGGTGATGATGCCGATGCCGAGGAGAGCCAGGCAGCCGATGGCGATGTAGAGCGGCTTCGCGTGCATCAGATAGGCGGTGATGGCTACCGCGGCGATCAGGATGATCCAGCCGAGCACCGAAAGGTTGAACCAGTTCACGGCAGCGTACTGAGCAACAGCAGTGCCAGTTGCGCCGTCGTCGATCGAGCTCGTCTCTCCTCCGTTCAGCTCAGCAAGTCTTCATCGGAGGAAAAATGATCGCGAATGAGCTCGCACGAGCTCCGCGGAGCTCATTTTCGTCACTCCCGAGAAGAAAAGTCCTCATTCGAGGAAACATATTCTCCGAGGAGATCTCGCGAGCTCATTCGTGATCATTTCTCCTCCGCGCGAGGTTCGCCGGCGTTCCCTAGCTCCCCGCGAAGTGACCCGAAAAAGAAGCCCCGCGGCCGCATGGCCGCGGGGCTTTTTGGGTGTGGCGAATGGAAGCGGGAGCTACGAGCGCATGGCCATGAAGGCGATGATGAGCGCGTAGATGACGAGCGACTCGATCAGGGCCAGACCGATGATCATGGCCGTGCGGATGGCGCCGCCGGCCGAGGGATTGCGGGCGATGCCGTCGCAGGCGGCGGCGATGCCGCGGCCCTGGCCGATCGCGCCCGCCGCGGCGGCGATGCCGAGCAGGAACGCCGCGGAGACGAGGTTCCAGCGCACCCCCGTCGGTGCCGGCGCCACCGGCTGCGCGAACGCCGACGCCGCCACTAGCAGCACGGCGATCGTCAGGAAAATCATTTTCTTGTTCACGAGAATCTCCTTCCTTCTTTCTCTAATGTTCTTCCGTGGCGACGGCGCCTACAACGCTGAGGTACACCATCGTCAGCATGATGAAGACGAATGTCTGGAGCACCGCTCCGAAGATGCCCAGGGCCATCATCGGCCAGGGAACGATCACCGGCACCAGGCCCATGAAGATCCCGGTGGCGGTGTGCTCGCCGAAGATATTGCCAAAGAGACGCATGCCCAGCGAGAGGGCCCGGGCGAAGTTGCCGACCATCTCGATCGGGAACATCAGCGGCGCCAGCCACCACACCGGCCCCATGAAGTGCTTGAGGTAATGCCCCACTCCCTGCGTCCTGATTCCCTGATAGTTGAAGTAGAGGAACGAGGAGATCGACAGCGCGAACGTCGTGTTCGGATTGCTCGTCGGCGGCTGCAGGAAGTAGAAGAGGCCGAAGATGTTGGAGATGAAGATGAACACCGTGAAGGATGCGATCATCCCGATGAAGCGCTCGCTCCCGTGGCCGATGATGTCGTGCATCATGTCCCGCAGGCCGACGATGAGGAGCTCGAGGGTCTGCTGCAGCGGGCCGGGGTTGTCGCGGGAGAGGCGGCGCGTGGCAAGCGGGAAGAAGATCAGGCAGATGACGAAGACCAGTCCCGCCATGAGCACGTGATCGGGGACGTCGACGCCGAAGGCGTGGCGCCAGACGTATTTGTTGAAGGGCTCGTAGAGAATTGAGCTTTCGTGTTCCATTCAGTTCTTGACCGCTGAAACCACAGCTTCGCCGATGATTCCCACCACCACCACCGAGAATCCGAGCAATACACTGACCGCATCAAAACGTGCGACGAAGATCGTGACCGAGATCGCCACACCGAGAAGAACGAAGCGCGCCAGGGCCCGCAGCGTGAGTCGTCTCGTATTAGTGTGTGACGACGGCTGAAGGATCGTCGTGAGGATCTCCTCCAGCCAAAGGAAGCTGATCATAGTCACGGCCGCACTGCAAGTCAATCCGACGAAAGCGTTGAATCCACGAAAGATCAGGACGACGACGGCGAACGCGGCGTAGGCCCAAAGGCTCGTCCGTTTGACGCGCGCGACGACCGCCAGCTCCGCCGCTTCTTCATCCGGAGTCATTGCCTGAGGCCGACGCGGAAGAGCTGTACGAATGCCGCGACGATGCCCAGGGCCGTGCCGGCGACTTTCCCCCACGGAGCGATGCCGAGCCACTTGTCGGCGCCGAGGCCGAGGAGGAATCCCGCCCCGATGCAGGCGGGGAAGAGGATGGCCAGGGCCCACCCTTCGGCCAGGGCGCTCCAGTTGGTCTTGTCGTTATCGTCCGGCATTGCTCAGCACCGCGATCGCGCGCGTCGAGGCGCCGGCGCCGTCGACGAGCGGCGTCGGCCAGAGCCCGAGCGCCAGCGTGACGATGAGGCAGACCGCGGCGACGAAGCGCAGCGGCGAGGTGACGGCCACCTCGGCGTCGCGCCCTTCGCGCAGGTACATGGCCACGACGATGCGCAGGTAATAGAACATCGACACCGCGGACATCAGCACGGCGATGATGGCCAGCCAGCCGAAGCCCGACTGCACCGCGGCGGCGAAGAGAAAGTACTTGCCGATGAAGCCCGCCGTCGGCGGGATGCCGCCGAGCGAGAGGAGGAAGACGACCATGCAGAAGGCGACGAACGGCTGGCGGCGGTGCAGCCCTTCGAAGTCGTCTACGCGCTCTCCCCCGTACTCGTGGCGGCGCAGCATCAAGACCGTGGCCCAGATGCCGAGGTTGGCGAAGACGTAGACGAGCGCATAGACGAGGATGCCGCGCAGGCCGGTGTTGTTGAGGGCGATGATGCCGAGCAGCACGTAGCCGGCGTGGGCGATCGACGAGTAGGCCAGCATGCGCTTGACGTTGTCCTGGGTAATGGCGGCAAGGTTGCCCAGGACCATCGACAGCGCGGCGATCGTCGCGAAGACGTTGCTCCAGTGGACCTGGAAGTCGGGAACGCCGACGTAGAAGATGCGCACGAAGATGGCGAACGCCGCGGCCTTCGAGCCGGTGGAGAGAAAGGCGGTGATCGGCGTCGGCGCCCCTTCGTAGACGTCGGGGGTCCAGACATGGAACGGCGCCGCGGCGATCTTGAAGCAGAGGCCCGCGCCGAGCAGCATGATCCCGAACATCAGGGCGTCGTTGTTGACGATGGTCGACATCGCCGTCGCCACTTTGAAGAGGTTGAGCGAGCCGCAGACGCCGTAGATGAGCGACAGTCCGAAGAGGAGGATGGCCGAGCTGACGGCGCCGAGGACGAAGTACTTCATGGCCGCCTCGGTACTCTTCCTCTCGTTCTTGAAGAAGCCGGCCAGGATGTAGCTCGACAGCGACATGAGCTCGAGGCCCGTCCAGATGGCGATGAGATGGACGCCCGAGGCCATGAACATCATGCCGAGGAGGGCGAAGCAGAGGAGCGAGTAGTACTCCCACGGCGAGTAGCGCGACTCGGAGAGGTAATCGTCGGAGAGAAGGACGATCAACGCGATGACGACGACGAAGAGGAGCTTGAAGAAGATCGAGAAGGCGTCAAGCGCGAACATCGCGTTCAGGTACGTCGACGGCTTGATGTCGGCGACGGCCCACGAGCAGGCCACGATCGAGCCGCCGGTGATGGCCAGGACGATGAGCGTGGCCCACTTGGCGAACCACTCGGAGTCGCGGAAGCCGGCCACCGGCGCGATCAGGAGCAGCGACGCCGCGATCGTCAGGACGATCTCCGGCATCATGAAGACGGCGTCGTTCCAGGTCATCGAGAGGCCTCAGCATGGAGGACAGGCACTCTTGCCTGTCCCTGGGCGGGGGCGACAGGCAAGAGTGCCTGTCCCCCACTGAAATACGCCGGATCGACCTTCTTGATCACGTAGTTCACCGGCTCCTCGATCATGTCGAAGAACGGCTTCGGATAGACGCCGATCCAGACCATGCAGGCGATGAGCGCGGCCATGAGCAGCTTCTCGCGGCCGTTGACGTCGGGCACGGCGCGGTTGGCGGGGTTGTCGAGCGGGCCCCAGAAGACGCGCTGATAGAGCCACAGCAGGTACGCGGCGCCCAAGACGATGCCGACCGAGGCGAGCACCGCCCACAAGAGCGAGCGGTTCGCCGCGCCGAGAAGAATCGTGAACTCGCCGATGAAGCCGTTCAGCGCCGGGAGCCCCATCGACGACAGCGCGGCGATGAGAAAGAGCGCCGCGTACATCGGCATCTGCTTGGCGAGGCCGCCGTACTCCGCGATCATGCGCGTGTGGCGCCGCTCGTAGATGATGCCGACGAGGAGGAAGAGCGCGCCCGTGGAGATGCCGTGGTTGATCATCTGCAGCACCGACCCCTTC
Organism: Thermoanaerobaculia bacterium; assembly: GCA_036522835.1. Taxonomy (GTDB): domain Bacteria; phylum Acidobacteriota; class Thermoanaerobaculia; order Gp7-AA8; family Gp7-AA8; genus DATDFB01. Next base: position 39,300 of record DATDFB010000295.1, read on the forward strand.
ACCCCCATCGGATTGAGGGCGAACATTCCGAGCATGACGAAGCCCAAGTGCGAGACCGATGAGTAGGCGACGAGCTTCTTCATGTCTTTCTGCACGAGCGACACGAGCGCGCCGTAGATGATGCCGATGATCGACAGCCCCACCACCCACGGCACGAGCTGGCGCGTGCCGTCCGGAAGGATCGGCAGGGCGAAGCGCACGAAGCCGTAGGTGCCCATCTTCAGGAGCACCGCGGCGAGGATGATCGAGCCCGCCGTCGGCGCCTCGACGTGCGCGTCGGGCAGCCAGGTGTGGAACGGGAACATCGGCACCTTGATGGCGAAGCCGAAGAAGAACCCGAGGAAGAGCCAGAACTGAAGGTCCGCCGGAATGGTGTGGCCGATGGCGTGGAACTGCAGCACGGAGAAGGTGGCCGGGTTGCCGAGGCCTTTGATGCCGAGGAAGGGGATGCCGGTGGAGTTGTAGAAGTAGAGACCGAGGATCGAGAGCAGCATCAGCACCGATCCGGCCAGCGTGTAGAGGAAGAACTTGATGGCGGCGTAGAGCTTCCGCGGCCCTCCCCAGATGCCGATGATGAAGTACATCGGCACGAGCATGATCTCCCAGAAGACGTAGAAGAGGAAGAAGTCGAGCGCGCAGAAGGTGCCGATCATGCCGGTCTGCAGCAGGAGCAGGAGGACGTAGTACTCCTTCTCGCGGTGGCCGATGGCGGTGAACGACGAGACGATGGCAATGAGGCCCATCAGCGTCGTCATGAGGATCAGGAGGATGGCGATGCCGTCGACGCCGAAGTGGTAGCGCACGCCGAGCGACGGAATCCACGGCACGTCGTAGTCGAACTGGAAGATCTTCAAGCCGCTGGCCTTGGCATCGAAGTTCAGCCAGAGGCAGATCGAAGCGAGGAAGTCGGCGAAGGCGACGAGCGTGGCCGTCCAGCGGATCGCGGCCGGGTTGTTCTTCGGAAAGAACAACAGGAGGATCGCCCCGACCAGGGGGAGATAGGTGACGATGTTGAGAATGCCCACGCTTCGTTCTCCTCGATCGAACTATTGCGGCTTCAGGAACAGGTAGACGACGGCGATGAGGACGATGCCGCCGCCCATGACCAGGGCGTAGTTCTGCACGACGCCGCTCTGCATTCTGCGAAACAGGCGCGAGCCGCCGCGCGCCGTCCCGGCCACGCCATTGACCAGACCGTCGACGACGTACTTGTCAAAGAGGTTCGAGCCGTGGCCGAGCGGGAAGACGGTGATGTGCCGCGTCAGATTCACCAGTCCGTCGATGATCCAGGTGTCGACCCACCACATCAGGCGGCTGAAGGCGAGCGTGCCGGCGACGGCGGTGGCGTTGTAGATCTCGTCGACGTAGTACTTGTTGATGAGCGCCTTGTGCAGCCACGACGCGCGCGCGGCGATCCTCTTTGGCAGCGCCCACTCCGGATCGCGCTGGTAGAAGCGCCAGGCGAGCAGAATGCCGACGAGGGCCACGGTGACGGAGGTGAGCATCAGCAGCCACTCCGTGGCGTGCGAAGCGAGGCCGAACTCGAACGGCTCGCCGCCGAGCGGCAGGAGCACCGGCTCGAGCCAGCGCTGGAAGCGCGTCGGATGCGCGCCGCCGAGAATGGCGGGGAGGCCGACGAAGCCGCCGATGATCGAGAGAACGGCCAGGATCATCAGCACGCCCGTCATCGACAGCGGCGACTCGTGCGGCGCGTGCGCGTGCACGTGGTGGCCGTGGGCCTTGTCGCTGTGCTCGTCGCCTTCGTCGAGGTGGCGGCTGTCGGGAATCAGATTGTGCCCGGCGTGCTCCGGCTCCGAGGTCTCGATCCCTTCGGTCTGCCCGCCGCGATACGTGCCGGAGAAGGTCATGAAGTAGAGGCGGAACATGTAGAAGGCGGTGATGCCGGCGGTGATGGCGCCGACGACCCACACCAGCCAGTGGTACTCCCACGCCGCGGCGAGGATCTCGTCCTTGGAGAAGAAGCCGGCCAGCGGCGGCACGCCGGCGATGGCGATGGTGGCGACGAGCATCGTCCAATGCGTGCGCGGCATGTAGGCGCGCAGCCCGCCCATCTTCTTCATGTCCTGCTCGCCGCCGCAGCCGTGGATCACGCTGCCGGCGCCCAGGAAGAGGCACGCTTTGAAGAAGGCGTGGGTCATGACGTGGAAGATGGCCGCGGTGAACGCGCCGACGCCGGCGGCGAGGAACATGTAGCCAAGCTGCGAGACGGTCGAGTAGGCGAGGACTTTCTTGATGTCGTTCTGGGCGATGCCGATGGTGGCGGCGAAGATCGCCGTGGCCGCGCCGACGATGGCCACGACCGCCATCGCCGTTGGCGACAACCGGAACAGGGCGTTGGAGCGGACGACCATGTAGACGCCGGCCGTGACCATCGTGGCGGCGTGGATCAGCGCGGAGACGGGCGTCGGACCGGCCATGGCGTCGGGCAGCCAGACGTAGAGCGGGAGCTGGGCGCTCTTGCCGCACGCGCCGACGAAGAGGAGCAGGCAGATGGCCGTGGCCACGCCCACGTACTGGTGCGGATGCGCGCTGGCCAGGGCGAAGACTTTGCCGTAGTCGGCGCTGCCGAAGGTGTTGAAGAGGAGAAAAATGCCGAGGATAAAGCCGAAGTCGCCGATGCGGTTGACGATGAAGGCCTTCTTGCCGGCGTCGGCGGCGAAGTTCTTGTCGTAGTAGAAGCCGATGAGGAGGTACGAGCAGAGGCCGACGCCCTCCCAGCCGACGAACATGACGACGTAGTTCGCCCCGAGGACGAGGAGCAGCATCATGAACATGAAGAGGTTGAGGTAGGTGAAGAAGCGCGTGTACCCCTCTTCGTGGCTCATGTAGCCGGTGGCGTAGATGTGGATGAGGAAGCCGATGACCGTGACGATCAGGAGCATCGTGCACGACAGCGGATCGATGCGGAAGGCGAAGTTGATCGAAAAGTCGGCGAGGCCGTTGCCCCAGACATGGCCGAGGCCCGCGGGGATCCAGGAGTAGTAGACGTGCTCGAAGGCCGCTTCGGCGCCGCGGTAGGAGAGCACGGTCCAGACGGCGAGGAGGGCGGAGAGGCCGGTGGTCGCCAGCGCGAAGACGTTCGTGACGGCGCGGTTCTTTTTTTCGAGAGGCGTGACGAATGCGCGCAGGCCGTTGACGAGCGCGCCGAAGGCGGGCAGCAGCGGTATGGCCAGCAGGATCCAGGGATTAACCATGGCCACCCCAATTGCCCCTCGCCCCGCGAAGCGGGGAGAGGGTGGCCCGAAGGGCCGGGCGAGGGGCTATGCCTGCAGGATGGCGCCCCTCATCCGCCGCTTCGCGGCACCTTCTCCCCGCGAGCGGGGAGAAGGATCTGTTCACAGACTTAACCATTGAGCTCCCTCGCCTCGTCGACGTTGATCGTGCTGCGCAGCCGGTACAACTGGATGATGATGGCCAGCCCCACGGCCGCCTCCCCTGCCGCGACGGTGATGATGAAGATGGTGAAGATCTGCCCCTCGAGCGATCCGAGCCGCGCGGAGAAGGCCACGAGGTTGATGTTGACGGCGTTGAGCATCAGCTCGATGGCCATCAACACGGTGATCATGTTCCGGCGGATGATCACGCCGATGAGACCGACGGTGAAGAGCGTCCCGGAGAGCATCAGATAGGCCGACGTGCTCGGCGCGGCTTCAAGCACGGAGCGGCTCCTTCGAGTCAGGGCGCAGGGCGCAGGGGGCGGGGGGCAGATGATTGTCGTCGCGAGAGCACCGCCTGCGCCCCGCGCATTTCGAATCAGGCACTGAACGCCTCCTTCACTTCTTTCTCGGTCTCGACTCTCTCGAGCATGTAGTCGGGCGCGGTCTCCTCTTCGACCGCGGAGAGCTCGCGCTTGCCGATGACGATGGCGCCGATCATCGCCACCAGCAGAAAGAGCGACGCGATCTCGAACGGCACGAGGTACTCCCGATACAGCACCATGGCCACGGCCTCGGAGTTCCCCTGCACTTCCTGCCGCCGCACGCGCTTGCGCACGACGCTGCCGTCGGGCTGCGTGACGCGGCGGTTGCGGAAGGTGGAGACAGTCTTGAGCTTCGCCTCGCTGTCGGCCGCGGGATCGGCGTACGTTCCCGGCCGCACGACCGTCAGGAACAGGATAAAGAGCCCGAGCCCAACGGCGAAGCCGCCCTTCCAGAACGCCGAGAGGACGCGCTCCTCCGGCAAGTGCCGGACGTTGATGAGCATGACCACGAAGAGAAACAGGACCATGATGCCGCCGGCGTAGACGAGGACCTGCACGGCGGCGACGAACTCGGCGTTCTTGATGATGAAGAGCACCGCGACGCAGAGGAACGTGAGCAACAGAAACAGCGCCGAGTGCACCGGGTTGCGCATGGAGATGACGAGGATGGACGAGGCCACGGCGACGGTGCCGATGATGAGGAAGATGACGAAAGCAGGCGTCATGCGGTCGCTCCGCGTTGTGGAGTGCGCCGGCCGCGCCGGCGCTCTGACAGCGGCGGCCTGGCCGCCGCACTCCACATCACTGCGTTCCCCCTTCGATCTGCGGAAGGTCGCTTCCCGGCAGTTCCGTCGTCTCCGGCCGCTCTTCCCAATACTCGAGCTGCTGCATGTTGAAGTAGAGGTCGTTGCGGTCGTACGTGGCCAGCTCGTAGGTCTTCGTGGTCAGCCAGATCGACTTCGGCTTGGTGGGGCAGGCCTCTTCGCAGAGCGCGCAGAACATGCAGCGCTTGACGTCGATGTCGTAGCGGTCGAGGACTTTCAACTTCTTCTGCTTGCCGTCGACCTCGCGCATCTCGTCGTGGACGTCGATGTAGATGATGTCGATCGGACAGGCCACCGCGCAGAGCTTGCAGGCGATGCAGCGGTCGAAGGAGAAGCGGAACATGCCGCGGAAGCGGTTCGCCGGCTCGAGGCGCTCTTCGGGGTAACGGATCGTCACCTTCGGCTTGAAGAACTCGCGCCACGTGGTTCGCAGCCCCTCGAGGAAATCGAGGAGGAGGAACTTGTCGCTCCATCTATGCTTCGGATACTCGACTTGCATGAACCACCTTTGGCCGCGGCCGGAAGACGTAGAACGCCGTGAGGACGATCACCGCACCGCCGAACCAGTAGAGCAGGCGCTCCTGCCCTGCCAGGACGACGATGCCGGTGACGAAGATGTTGATGAGCGCAAGGGGGATCATCCACTTCCACCCGAGGTCCATGAGCTGATCGAAGCGGAAGCGGGGGAAGGTGGCCCGGAACCAGACGTACATCATCATGAAGGCCATGACCTTCGTGGTGAAGATGACGCAGCCCAGAATCCCGCCCCAGATGCCCCAGGAACGGAGGAGATCCGTGGTCAGGCCGACGCCGCCCATGGCTAACGTCCAGCCGCCGAAGAAGAGGCTGACCATGAGGCAGCAGTTGACGAGCATGGCCGAGTACTCGGCGAGCATGAAGAAGGCGAACTTCATCGCCGAATACTCGGTGTGGTAGCCGGCCACGAGCTCCGACTCGGCCTCCGGCAAATCGAACGGCGTGCGGTTGTTCTCCGCGTTCATGGCCACGAGGAAGATGAAGCAGGCCACGATCTGCGGGAGGAAGTTCCAGGCGTTGGTCTCCTGGTAGCGGACGATGTGCACGAGGTCGAACGAGCCGCAGAGCATCAGCACGCCGACGATGGAGAGCCCGAACGGCACTTCGTACGAGACCATCTGCGCGGCGGAGCGGAGGCCGCCCATGAGGGAGTATTTGTTGTTGGAGGCCCACCCGCCGAGGATGATGCCGTAGACGCCCGTCGACGTCAGCGCCAGGATCAGCAGCAGCGCGACGTTGACGCGCGCGGCGATGAACGTGGGCGGCGGCCCGAACGGAATGAGGCAGAAGACGAGAAAGGCCGGGATGAGCGGCAGCATCGGCCCGAGGAAGTAGGCGACCTTCTCCGACGAGGAGGGGACGATGTCTTCCTTGAGGATGAACTTGATCGGGTCGGCGACGATCTGCAGCAGACCCTTCCAGCCGACGCGGTTCGGTCCCAGCCGTGCCTGAATGAGCCCGAGCGTGCGCCGCTCCACCCAGTTCATGGCCGCGACAATGACCTGGACGATGATGAAGGCGACGAGGAACTTGACCAGGGGCCAGATGAGGTACTTCATGAAGAGGGGGCTCATGGAGTCACCCCCGCCGCTGAATGCAGAATGCAGAATGCGGAATGCAGAATGGCTCCGCGTCTAATTCTGCATTCTGCATTCAGCATTCTGCATTTCGTCATCGATCGACCTCCCCCAGCACGATATCGATCGTCCCAATCAACGCCACCAAGTCAGACACCAGGTGCCCCTTCGCCATCGCCGGCAACGCCTGCAGATTGACAAAGCTCGGCGGCCGCACGTGGCAGCGGTACGCGTTCTGCGTCTTCCCGTCGGAAACGATGTAGTACCCCAGCTCCCCTTTCGGCGATTCGATGGAGTGGTACACCTCTCCCTCGGGGGGCCGGATCACACGCGAGATCTTCGCCTTGATGTCGCCCTCGGGCGTGGCCTTGATCAGCGGGATGCACTGCTTGAGGATGCGGTTCGACTGGCGCATCTCGGCCATGCGCACCAGATACCGGTCGTACGTGTCACCGTTCCTGCCGACGGGGATGTCGAACTGCAGCTCGTCGTAGCACTCGTACGGCTGGGCGCGGCGGAGGTCCCACTCCTTTCCGCTCCCCCGCAGCGGCGGTCCGGTGATCCCCCACTCGATCGCTTCCTCGGCGGAGATGACGCCGATGCCGACCGTGCGGCGCTTCCAGATGCGATTGTTCGTGAGGAGCGATTCGTACTCGTCCACCGCCGCGTCGAACTTGGCGGTGAAGCGCTCGACGTCGTCGAGCCAGCCGGGCGGAAGATCGTCCGGCATCCCGCCGATGCGCATGCAGTTGAGCGTGAGCCGCGCGCCGCAGTACATCTCGAAGAGGTCGAGGATCTCCTCGCGCTCGCGGAAGGCGTAGAAGAACGGCGTCATGGCGCCGATGTCGATCGCGTGCGTGGCCAGCCACAGGAGATGCGACGAGATCCGCTGCAGCTCGGAGAGCATCACCCGCATCAGCTGCGCGCGCTTCGGGATCATCTTCGAGACGCCCATCAGCTTCTCGACCGCTTCGACAAAACCGAGGTTGTTCGTGGCGGAGGCGACGTAGTCCATCCGGTCCGTGTGCGGGATGCACTGCGGATAGGCCATGTGCTCGAAGAGCTTCTCGGTACCGCGGTGGAGGTAGCCGATGATCGGCTTGGCGTCGACGATGCGCTCCCCGTCGATCTTGAGGAGGACCCGGAGCACCCCGTGCGTCGACGGGTGCTGCGGCCCGAAGTTCACTTCCATTTCGTGGACGTCAAACATGATTTCGTTGTTAGGTTCTTAGGTTGTTAGGTTCTTAAGTTTCCGCGTGAACCTAAGAACCTAACAACCTAAGAACATAAGAACCTAACCTCACCCCTTCCCCGCCGCCGCGAGCAGCTCCTTCAACATCACTTCCGTCTCCGCCTCACCCGGCACGCAGAGCGTCGGGTCGGTCGACTCGCCGCTGGCCAGCGCGGCGGCGTAGCCTTCGCAGTCCCAGCCGCAGGCGGTACAGTCGGTCTGGGCCATCGCGGCGAAGAGCTTGTCCTTGAGCGATCCGTTCGCGGCCAGCGCCATGCGGTCGGCGAGCGGCTTCTCCGGGTCGTGCCACGGCGCTTCCTCGGTCGGCTTGGCGCTGTCGGCGACGACGTCGGCGAGCTCCGGCGCCGGCTCCAACTGTTCCTGCCCGGGAATCCTCGCCGCCGGCCAGGTGCCGTAGCGGCGCCACTCCTCCCGATAGACATTGACGTCCTTGACGTCCTTCCCCGTCGATCCCGCCATCGGCCCGCCGCCCTCGGGAAAGACCTCGGGGTAGATGCGCGCGCCGGTGTCGACGCCGCGCACCGGGAAGTCCTTCCGCAGCGGATGGCCGTTGAAGCCTTCCCACATCAGGATGCGCTCGAGGTTCGGATGGCCGTCGAAGACAATGCCGAGCATGTCCCACGTCTCGCGCTCGTGCCAGTTCGCCGTCTTCCACACCGCGGTGACGGAGGGGATGGGCGTCTCGTCGGGCGCGCTGACCTTGAGACGGACGCGATCGTTCTTCGAGAACGAATAGAGCGTGTAGGAGACGCAGAAGCGGTCGCCCGTCCAGCCGGGGTAATTCGAATAGTCGACGCCGGAGAGGTCGACGAGGTAGTCGAAGCCGTCCTCTTTCATGGCCCGGCAGACCTCGACGATGCGCTCGCGGGCGACGAAGAGCGTGATCTCGCCGGCGAACTCCTTGGCGTCGGTGACGGCGTCGGCAACCCGCGCGACGGCGTCGGCGACGCGCGGATCGCGCTTGATCTCGTCGGCGGATCGTCCGGCCGGGACAGCGGGCTTGGGCGCCGGTGCGGGATGGGGAGTCTCGGACATTACGCTTCTTCGAGCTCCTTCCCTGCTTCCTCAGGTTCGGTTTCGGCCTTTGCCTTCGGCGCAGCCGGCGCGCGCTTCACGCCCGACACCGGGGCCGGCTTGAGCTGGGCCTGCTCCGCGCGCAGCGCCGGCCCTTCGTGGCCGGGCCGCAGCGAGTCGCGGACGGCCGCGCGGGCGAAGTCGTACGACTCGCCGCCCTTGCGGATGACGTGCATCTTCTCGATCTTGCGCTGGAGCTCCATCAACCCCCACAGCAGCGCCTCGGGGCGCGGCGGGCAGCCGGGGACGTAGACGTCGACCGGCACGAGGCGGTCGACGCCCTGCGTGACCGCGTACGTGTCGTACGGGCCGCCGCACGTGGCGCACGAGCCCATGGCGATCACCCACTTCGGATCGGGCATCTGGTCCCAGAGGCGCCGGACGATCGGAGCCATCTTCTCGGTGACGGTGCCGGCGACGATCATCAGATCGCTCTGCCGCGGCGTGGCCCGGAAGACCTCGGCGCCGAAGCGGGCCATGTCGTGCCGCGGGTCGAGCACGGCCATCATCTCGATGGCGCAGCAAGCCAGGCCGAACTGCATCGGCCAGAGGCTCGACTTGCGGGCCCAATTGAAAATTTTGTCGACGGTTGTGGTGAGGAGATTCGGCTCGAACCGATTCTCGATCAGACCCATGAGAGGACCTTCCTCTTCCAAGCGTAGACGTACCCGACCAGCAGGATCGCGAGAAAGATCGCCATCTCCACGGCCCCGAACCAGCCTAAGGCTTTGAATTTCAGCGCCCAGGGAAAGAGGAAGACCGTCTCGACATCGAAGATGATGAATAGCACTGCGATGAGGAAGTACCGCACCGAGAAGCGGTGGTCGAAGGCAAGCGAGCTCGCCGGCACGCCGCACTCGTACGGCTCGAGCTTGACCTTGTTCGCCCGCGAGGCCCGCACGAGCGGGGCGAGCACGAACAAGGTTAGAACGGGCACGGAGATCACGATGAGCGCCGCGACCAGCAACACCGTGTAGTTAGCCATCTTTTCCGTCTTGGATCGTCAGAAAACCGCGCGTCATTGTAGCGGAACTCCTCTCGCCTGCAAGAGGACGCGGATGTCTTCGCCGATGCCGTCGGGCAGAACGAGCCGCCGCGCCTCGTCGCGCCGCTCCATCAGCTCCATCGACGCACTCTCGAACTCGTGGACCGGCGTGAAGAGCTCGTGCTCGGTAATGCCTTGCGCGAGGAGGAACCGCGCCTGCCGCGTGAAGGCGAGCGTGGTGAAGCCGTGCCGCTCGCCGGTCCGTTGCAGGTCGGTGAAATTGATGTGCGCGGTGAGGTCCTGCTCGCCGGGATCGGCGAGGAGGTCGCGCGAGACGCGGTGCCCGCGATAGGCCGCCGCCGTCCCCCACCGCCGGATCCGCGACCGGAAGAGCTGATCCTCGGGATGGCCATAATCAAAGGTGAGGATGAGGCCGCGCTCGACGAAGCGGCAGAGGTCGGCGTACATCGCCTCCCACTCCAGCGAGATGTCGGCGAACTGGCCGTCGTCGAGCTCGATGCCGCGCTCCGCGAAGTAGTCGACATACTCGCCGCCGGCCTCGCGCTCGCTCCATTCGAACTTTTCCGTCACCGTCAACTCGTGCAACTCGTCGCCGCGCCGCACGAGGCGCGCGAAGGGCAACGCGTCGAAGAGCTCGTTCGCGATCACGATCTGCGCCCCGTTGCGAGGAACATCGAAGATGGATTGCCCTCGCTCGATGCCGAAAACTTCGGTTCTTTCGATCCCTTGCAGGCCGCGGACGAGGTCGCCGGAACCGCATCCAATGTCCACCACCGTGGACACCACGTCGGTGTTGCGGCGCACGAAGTCGCGGACGAGGTTGCCGATTGCGTATGAAAAGGCCGGACTCAGCGACGGTCCGGTGATGAAGTCTCCCTCTTTTCCGACCGGCGAGCGGGCCCTGGTGTAATAACCGAACTGGGGATGGTAGAGCGCGACTTCGACGAAGTCACGGAACGGCAAGTCTCCGTATTGCAGCATGTTACGGAGAACGTCGCGCATGCTGTGCTCGACAGGCATTGGTCATGAAAGCATACACCGGGCGCAGCCAAGGGCGCCGGATTGCCATACTTATTCGCGATGTGGCAGGTCCGTTGCGATAGAGGAGGGTGAAACCAGGAGGCAAAGATGAAAAAGCAGATCGCATCGCTTCTGACCGTGTTGCTGATCGCGGGTACCGCGTTCGCGCAGGTCGACGATCACGAGAAGGCGAAGAAGGGTGCCGCGATCGGCGGTATCGCCGGCGCGATCGCCGGCGCGGTCATCGGCAACAACAAGGGCCATCACAGCGCCAAGCGCGGCGCGACGGTCGGCGCGATCGCCGGCACCGCGGCCGGCGCGATCGTCGGCGCGATGATGGACAAGCAGGAGCGCGAGCTCCGACAGATCCAGGGCGTCAGCGTGACGCGCACCGCTCCGGACGAGCTGGCCGTCACCGTGCGCAACGAGGTCCTCTTTGACTTCAACTCGTCCGCGCTCCGCTCGGCCTCGAAGCAGTCGCTCCGGGAGATGGCCAACGTGTTCGAGAAGTACCCCAACACGACGATCGAAGTGGCGGGCCACACCGACTCGATCGGCAGCGAGTCGTACAACCAGCGCCTCTCCGAGCGCCGGGCCGGCTCGGTGGCGAGCTACCTCGAGGACCTCGGCGTCCGCAGCTCGCGCCTCGACACCGTCGGCTACGGCGAGTCGCAGCCGCGCGCGACCAACGGCACCGCCAACGGCCGGCAGCTCAACCGCCGCGTCGAGATCCACATCCGCGCGAACTCGTAACAATCCGATGACCCGGGCCGCCATGCGGCCCGGGTTGTCGTAGAGTCTATCCATGGTCCGCAAAGCATCCGTCGTCCTTTTCGCTCTTCTCTTCGCCGCAGCCTGCGCCTCGACCGATCCCAACGATCCGAACGCGAAGGCGAAGCGCGGCGCAGGAATCGGCGCCGCCGCCGGCGCGGTGGTCGGCGCGATCATCGGCAACCAGGTCGGCGGCGACACGCGCACGGGGGCGGTGGTCGGCGCGGCCATCGGCGCCGCGATCGGCGGCTCCGAGGGGCACCGGATGGATCAGCAGCAGAAAGAGCTGCAGCAGATCCCCGGCGTCGAGGTGACGCGCCCCACCGAGAACGAGATCGAAGTCAACCTGACGAACGACATCCTCTTCGACTACAACTCATACGCGCTGCGGCCGGAGTCGAAGTCGACGCTGCAGAATCTCGCCGACAATTTCCGCAGATACCCCGAGGAGCAGATCGCGGTCGAGGGTCACACCGATGCGGTCGGCTCGCCTGAGTCCAACCAGCGCCTCTCCGAGCAGCGCGCCGACACGGTGCGCAACTACCTCGTCGACCAGGGCGTGACCGGCCAGCGCATTACCTCGATCGGCTACGGCGAGACGCGCCCGAAGGCGACGAATGACACACCCGAGGGGCGGCAGTTGAACCGAAGGGTGGAGATTCGGATCACGATGCCGCCGAGGCGGTAGTGGTTCTCCGTGATCTCACCGTGCCCGCCGATACTCCGCGATCGTCTTCGACGCCTTGATCGCCTTCAGTTGCCGCAGCACGTTCGCCTCCTTGATGCGGTCGATGCGGACGATGTGCAGGCGGAGGTGCTCGAGGCGGTCGGAGGCGATGATGATGCGCGGCCGCTCGTCGGGGACGTGATAGCGCGCCCGCACCGCGGCTGCGTCGGCCGATCCCGCCGCCACCTCCACCGCGGCGAAGTTCGCGGCGAGAAACTGCCCGAGCGGCGTCGCGCCGAAGACCTGCTCGCGCGCCTGCCGGCACGCCGGCGATCCGTCGGAGAGGAAGACGACGAGGTCACCGCCGTAGCGCTGTTGCGCCACCGCCGTCGCGGCGGCCAGCGTCGGCTGGAACACACCGGGAGCGGAATGGCGCGCGCAGGCCGCCGCGACGGCGAGAACGGCTACTGCTGCTGACAGTCGCCGCAATAGGTCCAATACCTGTCGGCAACGCCGGTCAGCGAGCCCCACGACCCGTAGTTCCCATCGCAGTCGAGCCAAGCCTCGCCAATGGGGTCGACCGGAAGGTTCCCGTTGGCGTCCGGATACCCGTAGTAGAAGAAGTCATGGCCGAAAGCGCCGCACATGTCGGCCTGCATGGCCGTCGGATAAACGAAGAGGGAACCGGCGAGAACCGCCAGCGCCACGGCGAGATAGAGGGGCTTCGAGCTACGCATGGATCAATTATAGCTGACCCTACCTGTCACCCGTGACCTGTCACCCGCGACCTGTTCCCCGTCACCCGTTCTGCTACAATCCGCCGCCCGAATACGCGCCCGCTGTCCGTAGGCGCGATCTCGCCGTGAAAAACTCTCGGAGGTTTTTATGAAGTCATGGACTATCCGTGTGCTCGTCCTGGCGCTGCTGGTGCTCTCTGTCGCCGCCGCGCACGCGCAGACGGTTCCCACAACGTCGAGCCCCTCGGCCAATCCGGCCATCGCGCCGCTGGAATCGAAGACCGCCACAGCGCACGAGGCCAAGAGCGAGGCCAACCTCATCCTGCCGAACCTGAATGACGTCTCCTTCTTGAACGGAGCCATCACCGGGCAGAAGCTCCTCCTCTGGGGCCTTCTGATCTGCGTCCTCGGCCTCCTCTTCGGCGTCGTCATCTACATCCGGCTGAAGAACCTGCCGGTGCACCGCTCCATGAAGGAGATCTCGGAGCTGATCTACGAGACCTGCAAGACCTACCTCATCACGCAGGGCAAATTCATCGCCGTGTTGTGGATCTTCATCGCCATCGTCATGGTCGGCTACTTCGGCGCGCTGATGCACTACGGCGTCAACCGCGTCGTCATCATCGTCCTCTTCTCCATCGTCGGCATCCTCGGCAGCTACGGCGTGGCATGGTTCGGCATCCGCATCAACACCTTCGCCAACTCCCGCGCCGCCTTCGCCTCGCTCGGCGGCAAGCCGTTCCCGACCTACGAGATCCCGCTCAAGGCGGGCATGTCGATCGGCATGCTGCTGATCTCCGTCGAGCTGGTGATCATGCTCTGCATCCTGCTCTTCGTGCCGCGCGACTACGCCGGCCCGTGCTTCATCGGCTTCGCCATCGGCGAGTCGCTCGGCGCGGCCGCGCTGCGCATCGCCGGCGGCATCTTCACCAAGATCGCCGACATTGGCTCCGATCTGATGAAGATCGTCTTCAACATCAAAGAGGACGACGCGCGCAACCCCGGCGTCATCGCCGACTGCACCGGCGACAACGCCGGCGACTCGGTCGGCCCCACGGCCGACGGCTTCGAGACCTACGGCGTTACCGGCGTGGCGCTCATCACCTTCATCCTTCTCGCTGTCAGCACGCCGCTCGCGCAGACGCAGCTCCTCGTCTGGATCTTCGCCATGCGCGTGCTGATGATCATCACCTCGGCCGTCTCCTACTGGATCAACGCCGCCGTCGCCTCGGCGCGCTACAAGAACGCCGACCGCTTCAACTTCGAGGCGCCGCTGACGACGCTGGTGTGGCTGACGTCGATCATCTCCATCGGCCTCACCTACCTCATCTCCAAGCTGCTGATCCCGACCTTGGGCGGCGACACGACGATGTGGTGGAAGCTTTCCACCATCATCACCTGCGGCACGCTGGCCGGCGCGATCATCCCCGAGCTCGTGAAGGTCTTCACCTCCACCGAGTCGCGCCACGTCAAGGAAGTCGTCACCGCCTCGCGCGAGGGGGGCGCGTCGCTCAACATCCTCTCCGGCTTCATCGCCGGCAACTTCAGCGCCTTCTGGATGGGCATCACCATCACCATTCTCATGGGCGTGGCGGCGTGGATCTCGAGCCAATTTCCCGGCGGGGCGAACGCCATCATGATCGCTCCGGCCATCTTCGCCTTCGGCCTGGTGGCCTTCGGCTTCCTCGGCATGGGCCCGGTGACGATCGCGGTCGACTCGTACGGCCCCGTCACGGACAACGCCCAGTCGGTGTTCGAGCTCTCCACCATCGAAACGCTTCCCGGCGTCGAGGCGGAGATCCAGCGCGACTTCGGCTTCAAGCCTTCATTCGAAGGAGCGAAGGACTTCCTCGAGGCCAACGACGGCGCCGGCAACACGTTCAAGGCCACGGCGAAGCCGGTGCTGATCGGCACGGCCGTCGTCGGCGCTACGACCATGATCTTCTCCATCATCGTGATGCTGACCAACGGCCTCACGGCCGACATGGACAAGCTCTCGCTCATGCACCCGCAGTTCCTCCTCGGCCTGATCATCGGCGGGGCGGTTATCTACTGGTTCACCGGAGCGGCCACGCAGGCGGTGTCGACCGGCGCCTACCGCGCGGTCGAGTTCATCAAGGCCAACATCCGCCTCGACGCCGGCGCCGAGAAGGCCAGCGTCGAAGACTCCAAGCGCGTCGTGGCCATCTGCACGCAGTACGCGCAGAAGGGGATGTTCAACATCTTCCTGGGCGTCTTCTTCTTCGCCCTCGCCTTCGCCTGCTTCGAGCCGTTCTTCTTCATCGGCTACTTGATCTCCATCGCCCTCTTCGGCCTCTATCAGGCCATCTTCATGGCCAACGCCGGCGGGGCCTGGGACAACGCCAAGAAGATCGTGGAGGTGGAGCTGAAGGAGAAGGGGACGCCGCTGCACGCCGCGACGGTGGTGGGCGACACGGTCGGCGATCCGTTCAAGGACACCTCCTCGGTGGCCATGAACCCGATCATCAAGTTCACGACGCTGTTCGGCCTGCTGGCCGTCGAGCTGGCCGTGGAGATGGTGCGCAACGGACACGCGACGCTGACGCGCGGCCTGTCGATCGTCTTTTTCCTCGTCGCCGTCGTGTTCGTCTACCGGTCGTTCTACGGGATGCGCATCCAGAGCGCGAACGCCTAAAGATTCGATAAAGGGTCGGGTGCCGTCAGGGCGCCTGACCCTCCGTCCACCTGTTCACTATTGCGCACAGACGGCCATCCGCATATGCTCTCGTGAGAGTGTCTGCGTTACCGATGAAGCATGCGCACGATGGGGAGGAGGAGTCCCTCCACGAGGAGCGCCGGACCGCTGAGCCGGGCCGCCGGACCAGCGACTACGAGCAGTTCTACCGCGAGATCGTCGAGACCGCGCAGGAAGGGGTCTGGGTGGTCAACGACCGCGAGGAGACGACGTTCGCCAACCAGCGCCTGGCGGCGATGCTCGGTTACGCGATCGAGGAGATGATCGGCCAGCCGATGTCGACGTTCTTCGTGAGCAACGCGGAGAGCGGCGAGCACGGCGAACGGCGCCTGCTGCGCAAGGACGGCAGCTCGTTCTGGGCCGTGGTGGACACGCGGCGCATTCTCAATCGCGAAGGCGAATACCGCGGCATGCGCGCCTCAGTGGTCGACGTGACGGCGCGCCGCTCGGTCGAGGAGCAGCTCCACTACCGCGAGTCGCAGCTCCAGCACGCTCAGGAGACGGTGTCGACCCTGGAGCGCCTCGCCGCCGCGGCCGCGCACGAGTTCAACAATCTCCTGACCGGCGTGCAGCCGTACGCCGACATCATCGGCCGCGCCGCCAATGACCCGAAGGTCCGCACGGCCGCCGCGCAGATCACCGACGCGGTGGCGCGCGGCCGCAAGATCGCCCAGGAGATCGGCAAGTTCACGCGCCTCCCCGCGCCGACGCTGACGGTCGTGAACGTCGCCGAGTGGCTGCGCGCCACGGAGAGCGAGCTGCTGCATCAGGCCGGCTCGCGCGTGATCGTGCGCGTGGAGGCGACGGCGGAGTTGAAGATGATCGCCGACCCCCGGCACCTGAGACAGGCCTTCGCGAACGTCGCCAACAACGCCCGCGACGCGATGCCGTACGGCGGCGCGTTGACGATCTCCGCCTGGCGCGAGTCCCGCCCCCGCCACGCGCCCGACAAGCCGCTGACGTACGTCCATTTCGCGCTGCGCGATACCGGCACCGGCATCCCCATCGAGCATCTCCCGCTCGTCTTCGAGCCGCTCTTCACCACCCGCCCGAACAACGCGGGGCTCGGCCTCGCCGCGGCGCAGCAGATCGTCCACCAGCACGACGGCGAGATCTATATCGAGAGCATCGTCGGCATGGGGACGACGGTGCATGTGCTGATTCCGGCGGTGGAGACGTGATTGGTTCTTAGTTGTTGGTTGTTAGTTTCCGTCCGCTGTGTTTCGAAAACTAAGAACCAAGAACTAAGAACCAAGAACTACTTCCTGATCGCGTCGAGCAATCCCTTTCCGATCGCTCTCGCCTTATCGATCGCCCCGTTCACGGCGTGCTTCGTCTTCGCCTCGGCGAGCTTGTTCTGGAGATCGGCCTCGCTCACAGGCGCGCCGTCGACCCAGATCTGGCCGCGCTTCCAGCCGAAGAGACCGTCGCGCTCGGGCTGCACGACGACGGTGACGTCATCGGTGACGCATTTGCAGCCGGTCTTGCCGGCGGGCGTGGTGACGAGGGCCACCTGTTCGCCTGCCACCGGCAAGAGCGCCGGGCAGTGCTCGACTTTGAG
>DATDFB010000296.1:0-66905 GCA_036522835.1 Thermoanaerobaculia bacterium
GTGGTCTGGTTGTTCACGCGTCCGAAGTTGCAGACGAGATTCGGGGCGCCGCTGCAGACCGCCGGCGAGGCGCTCACGAACGTGACGTTCGGCGGCAGCGCGGCGGTGACGTTCACGCCGTTCGCGTCCGAGCCGCCGCCGTTGAAGACGTTCACGGTGTACGCGAACGGGTTGCCGCGCGCGACCGATGCCGGCGACGTGGCCGAGACGGCCAGGTCGGCTTGGATGCGATTCGTGATCAGTTGCAGATCGGCGCTGCTGAAGGTGGGAACGAGCGTCGTGCCCGTGCCAGTGAGGCCGTTCATCGTCGTGAACGTGGAGCTGTTCGCCCGCGAGCCGAAGGTGAGGATCTGGAAGGTGTTTCCGACCGTCGGCGTGAAGCCGTTGACGACGCTCACGTTGAGCGTGCCGGCCAGCGTAACGCTGCCGGTGACGACGAGCTGGTCGTACTGCGTGCCGGCCGTGGTGCCGCCGAGCTGGATGCCGAGCGAGCCGCTCGGTCCCTGCACGTAGTTGCCGTCGATGGTGAGCGTTCCGGGCGACGCGCCGGGCGCGACGGAAGCCTGGTTGTTGACCGCGCCCAGCACCGTGCCGTTGCCCCCTAGGATGCCGCTGTTGAGCGCGAGCGTGGAGGTCTGCAGCGTCGCGCCGGCGAGGACGGTGGTCGTGCCGCTGCTCTGCACGTAGGCGTCGCTGAACTGCATCGTGCCGGTCTCGATCTGCACCTGGCCGTTGTTCGTCAGCGGCACGCCGAACTGCATGAGAGTCGCGCCGGCGCTCCGCTTCAGCGTTCCGCTGTTGGCGAACGGCGGCGTGCCGGGCGTGGCGGTGATGGGCTGCGACGACTGGATGTCGAACGTGCCGCTGTTGTGGATGGCCACGCCGTCGACGAGGAGGCCGTTCGCCGCCGCGGTGAAGCGGATCGTCCCTTTGTTCGCCAGCGCGCGGCTGAGCGTCGAGGGGCCGCTTGTCCCCGGCATGGTCACGGTGACGCCGCTGTCGAAGGTGAGCGCGCCGCTGCCGTCGATCGTGCCGCCGCTCCACGTGGCCGGGCCGCTGACGGTGAGATTGCCGCTGCCGGTCAGCGTGCCGGCGCTCAGCGCCAGTGAGGGGAGAGAGCCGTCGGAGTTGAGGGCGACGTTGCCGCCGGCGACGTCGATGCGGTTGCCGCTCCACGTACCCGTGACGGTCGTATGTCCGCCGCTGAATCGGAATTTGCCCGTGCCGGCGAGCGTGCCCGCCACCGTCTGCGTGCCGCCGCTGAAGTCGACGGTGCTTCCGAGCCCGTTGGCGGTGAAGGTGCCGTTGTGCGTGCCGCTGCCGCCGAGCGAGAGGATGGCGTTGGTCGAGACCTGGCCGTTGTTGTTCATCGGCGCGTTGATGGTTGCGCCCGCGCCGGCGCTGACCGTGCCCTGGTTGTCGATCGTGCCCGAGCCGGAGATCGCGCTGTTCACGCTGAGCGTGCCGGCGTTCTGCAGCGTACGGCCGCTCAGCGTGACCGCGCCGTTGATGCTCAAGGTCTTCGACGAGGGGTTCGCGGTCGTGCCGCTGCCGCTCATCGTGCCGCCGGACCAGTTGCCGCCGTTGGTGAGCGTGAGCGTGCCGCTGCCGCCGAGCGTGCCGCCGTTCATGCTGAAGGCGTCCGCCGCCGCGGCGGCGTTGAGCGTGGCCGTGCCGCCGGTGACGCTCAGCGTGGCCACGTTGATCGGGACGCCGACGGTGGCCGTGGCGCCGCTGAAGAGGAGCGTGCCGCTGCCGCCGATGGAGCCGCCGCCGCTGACCGTGTGCGTGCCGGCGCCGAAGGCGAGCGTGCCCGGCGCGGTGGCGGTGAGGGAGCCGGTGTACGCGCCGCCGCCCGAGAGCGTCAGGACGTTGCTGGTGGTGATCGCGCCGGCGCCGTTGACGATCGCGCCGATGCTGCAGTCGGCGGCGGTGGTGAGCGTGCCGTTGTTGGCGATCGTGCCGTTGCCGGCGACGTTGGCGCTCAGCGTGAGCGTGCCGTCGTTCTGGAGCGTGCGTCCGCCGAGCGTGACCGGAGCGGTGACGCCGAGCGCCGCTTGATTGACCGTCACGCCGCTCCCGCTCATCGTCCCGCCGGACCACGTGCCGCCGTTGGGGAGGGTGAGCGTGCCGCCGCCGCCGAGCGTGCCGCCGGTCATGGTGAAGGCGCTCGCGGAGGCGGTGCCGTCGAGCGCGGCGGTGCCGGCGGTGACGCTGAGGGTGGCCACGTTGACGGGGACGCCGACGGTGGCTGTGGCGCCGTTGAATGACACGGTGCCGGTGCCGCCGATCGAGCCGCCGCCGCTCAGGGTGTGCGTGCCGCCGGAAAAGGCGATGCTGCCGGGCGCCGTGGCGGTGAACACGCCGCCGCTGTGCGTGCCGCCTCCGCTGAGCGACAGGGCGTTGCTCGTGGCGACCTGGCCGCCGTTGTTGACGAGGACGCCGACGGTGACGTTCGCGCCGGCGTTGAGCGTGCCGTTGTTGGCGAGCGTGCCCGATCCGCTGATGTCCGCGCCGAGGCTCAGCGTGCCGTCGTTTTGCAGCGTGCGCGTGTTGAGCGTGACGGGGGCGGTGATGCCGAGGATCTTCGTCGTTGGGTTGAGCGTCGTGCCGCTGCCGCTCATCGTGCCGCCGGACCACGTGCCGCCGTTCGTCAGCGTGAACGTGCCGCTGCCGCCGAGCGTGCCGCCGCTCATGGTGAAGGCATTGGCCGAGCCGTTGGCATCGAGCGTCGCGTTGCCGGCCGTGACGGAGAGCGTGGGGATGGTGAAAGGACTGCTGATGGTGACGGCCCCGCCAGTGAGCGCGATCGTGCCGGTGCCGCTCATCGCGCCGGCGACGCTGTACGTTCCCGACGGGAATGCGATGGCCGCGGGCGACGTGGCCACGACGTTGCCGCCGAGCGAGCCGCCGCCGGTGAGTGCGAGCGTGCCGCTGGTGGCGCTCACGGTTCCGGTGCTGTTGACGGTGGGGAAGAGCGTGGTCGTTCCGGAGCCGCCGTTCTTGGTGAGGGTGCCGTTGTTCGTGATCGTCCCGCCGCTGGAGACGTTGACGTTGCCGTCGACGGTCAGGTTGAGCGTGCCGTCGTTCTGGAGGACGCGGCCCTGGGCGAGCGATACCGCGCCGCCGGTGATGTTCAGCGTGTTCCCGGAGCCGATCTGCGTCGTGCCGCCCGGCGCGGTGGCGCTGCCCATGGTGCCGTTGGACCAGGCGCTCGTGCCGGTGAGGGTGAGCGTGCCGGCGCCGTCGATCGTGCCACCTTGGAGCGTGACGTTCTTCGGCGCAATGGCGATGCCCGTGGGGACGCGCAGCGTTCCGCCGCTCACTTTGAAGTCGCCGTTCGCCGGAAAGGAGACGGAGCTGGAGTTGAAGAGAAAGACGCCGCCGGTGAGCTCGAGCGTCGTTCCCGGGTCGTAGTGGACGATCGCGCCGGCGGCCGGGACGGTCACGCCCGCGCCGACCCGCAGCGTCCCGGTCACGACTTTGAAGGAGCCGAACATCGTCACCGGGACGCCGATGGTGCTCGTGCCGGCCGTGGTGGTTTTCTCGATGCAACCGTTGAATCCCGCCGCAAAGCCGCCGATGGTGATCGAGCTGGCCGCGCCGCCGCCATCGACGAAGTTGCCGTTGTTGCTGACGAAGAGAACCTTGCCGGGGTCGAGAATCAGGCTGCCGCCGTTGGAGAACGTGAGCGCATTACTGGAGGCGCTGTACGTCGACCAGGCCTGCATCTGCAGCGTGCCGCCGTCGAGCGCGCAGTTGCTCGCCGAACAGCTGATCGTCGGCACCGACGCGGCGTCCATCACCTTCGGTCCGCTTCCGCTGATCGTGCCGCCCGCCCAGGTGAAGTTGCCGCTCACGTGCAGCGTGCCGGCGCCCCCGATCGTCCCCGAGGAGAGGGAGACGTTGGACCAGGTGACGTTGGCGCCGCTGCTGACGTCGGCCGTTCCGCCGGCGATCGAGAGCGTGCCGCCGCCGGTGACGCTCGACCCATTGGCGACGGTGAGTGTGCCGCCGGTGAGGGCGAGCGTCGTGGAGATCGAATAGGTGCTTGCGGTGCTGCCGCCGCCGGCGAGCGCGAGGGTGCCGGTGGTGACAGCGACCGTTCCGGTGTTGTTGACGGTGGGAAAGAGCGTCGTCGTGCCCGAGCCGCCGTTCTTCGTCAGCGTGCCGCCGTTCGTGATCGTACCGCCGCTCGAGACATTGACGTTGCCGTCGACGGTGAGATTCATCGTGCCGTTGTTCAGCACGTTGCGTCCCTGCGCGAGCGAGACGGCGGCGCCGGTGACGTTGAGCGTGTTGCCGGAGTTCACTTGCGTCGTACCGCCGGGCGCGGTGGCGCTTCCCATCGTGCCGCCGGACCAAGTGCTCGTGCCGGAGAGGATCAGCGTGCCGCCGCCGTCGATGACGCCGCTGCTCTGCAGCGTCACGTTCTTCGGGGAGGCGGTGATGCCTGTCGGGACGCGCAGCGTTCCGCCGCTCACTTTGAAGTCGCCGCTGAACGGAAAGGAGACTCCGTTGGCGTTGACGAGAAACACGCCGCCGGCGAGTTCGAGCGTCGCTCCAGGACGGTAATCGACGATCGCGGTGTTCGCGATGACGCTCACGCCGGCGGTGACCTGGAGCGTTCCGGTTTGGACTAAGAAGGATCCCGACATCGTCACCGGGACTCCGATCACGGTCGTGCCCGAGGTCGTCGTTTTCCAGATGCACGCATTGAATCCCGCTGCAAACCCGCCGATCTGAATGGAGCTGGGAGCTCCGCCGCCGTCGACGAAGTCGCCGTCGTTGGTGACTTCGATGGTCTGGCCGGGATCGAGAATGAAGGTGGCGCCGTTGGAGAAGACGAGCGCGTTGCTCGAGGCGCTGTAGGTCGAGAAGGTCTGCATCCGGAGCGTGCCGCCGTCGAGCATGCAGTTGCCCGCGGAACAACTGATGGTCGGCACCGACGTTCCGGTCATCACCCTAGGGCCGCTTCCCGTGATCGTGCCGCCGGACCAGTTGAAATTGCCGCTGACGCGCAGCGTTCCGGCGCCGTCGATCTTCGAGCCGGCGGCGGTGAGGCTGACGTTCGGCCATGTGACGTCGACGCCGTTGTCCAGGAGGAGCGTACCTCCGGCGTTGAGCGTGCCGGCGAGCGTGGCGTTGCCGGTGAGCTCCAGCCTGCCGGTGAGCGTGGTCGTGCCGGAGACGGAGGCCGTGGCCGGAAGGGCCACGATGCCGCTGCTGCCGCTGATGGTGACGCTGGTGAAGTTGCCGCTCTGGTTGAAGGCCAGCGTGCCGGAGTCCGCCTGCAGCGTGGAGCCGCCGTTCGAGTCCGTCGGAATGTTGATGACGCTGATGCCGCTGCCGGCGCTCTTCTTGATCGTGCCCGTGCTGTTCACGATGTGCGGTGCGCCGCTGAAGGCCGACAGGCCTGCGTCGCTCTGAAAGTCGATCGTGCCGTCATTCGTGACGGTGACGGCGTCGAACATGCCGCATCCGAAGGCGTTGGAGGGGAAATTGATCCGGCCGCCGCTGTTGACTGTGGTGTTGATTGCGATCCAGGCGGCGCTGTCGGTCCCGCGGCAGTTCAGAATGCCGCCGCTGTTGATGGTCATCGTTCCGTTGCCGGAGAGATGGCCGCCGTAGTGCTCGATCGTGCCGGAGACGGAGAACGCCGACGAATTCTGCAGCGACGCGTCCCTCACGTTGACCGTGCCGGCGGAGAAGGTCACCGGCGCGGTGATGGCCAGCAAGTCGATTCCGCCGCCCGGGCCGTCGCCGACGTCCATGGTCGCGCCGGAGATCGAGACGCTCCCTGCACCGCCGATGGTGGGGCCGCCGAGCATCGTGAAGACGCCGCTGGCGAAGGCCAGAGTCGCGCCGGAGGCGACGGTGAAGGCGCCGCGCTCCGTGCCGCCGCCGGCGAGCGCGATGGTGCCGGCGCTGACGCTCACCGTGCCGCCGCTCTTGTTGTCGAGCGGCGGAGAGATCGTGGTCGTTCCGGGGCCAGTGGTCTTGGTGATGGTGCCGTTGTTCTCGATGAGGGCGCCGGCGGAGAGGTTGATGTTGCCGCTGCTGGCGGTGAGGTTGAACGCGTTGTTGTTGGTGATCTTGCCGTTGGCGGACATCGTCAGCGGGCTCACGGTCGTGCCGGCGTAGTTGATCGTTCCGGCGTTGATCAATTCGCGCGACTGGGTGAGCGATTGCGCGCCACCGGCGGTGATGCTCAAGGTGTTGCCGGAGTTGATCTGCGTCGTGCCGCCCGCCGCGGTGACGCTTCCCATCGTGCCGCCGGACCAGGTGCTCGTGCCGGAGAGGATCAGCGTGCCGCCGCCGTCGATGACGCCGCCCGTCTGCAGCGTCACGTTCTTCGGGGAGGCGGTGATGCCGGTCGGGACGCGCAGCGTTCCGCCGCTGATCTTAAAGTCGCCGCTGAACGGAAAGGAGACCCCGTTGGCGTTGATGAGAAACACGCCGCCCGCGACTTCGAGCGTCGCTCCCGGGCGGTAATCGAGGATCGCGGTGGCCAAGACGACGGTCACGCCGGCGGTGACCCGGAGCGTTCCGGTTTCGACTAAAAAGGATCCCGACACCGTCACCGGGACGTTGATGATGCTCGTGCCGGAGGTCGTCCATTTTCGAATCAAGGCGTTGAAACCCATCACAGGCCCGCCGATGACGATCGAGCTTGCGGCGCCGCCGCCGTCGTTGAAGTTGCCGTCATTGGTCACGTCGAGCCCTTTGCCGGGGTCGAGGATCAGGCTGGCGCCGTTGGACATCACGAGCGCGTTGCTGGAGGCGCTGTATAACGTCGCGGTGGCCTGAAGCTGCAGCGTCGCGCCGTTGAGGTTGCAGGGTCCGAGGGAGCAATCGATGGTCGGCGTCGACGTGCTGGTCAACACTTTCGTGCCGCTGCCGCTGATCGTGCCGGCCGACCAGGTGAAATTGCCGCTCACCTGCACCGTGCCGGCGCCGGTGATCGTCCCGAGGGCGAGGAGGAGGTTCGGGATGGTGACGTTGACGCCGGCGTCGAGCGTCGCCCCGACCACGGCGAGCGTGCCGTTGGCTCCGGTGACCGTCGCGCTGCCGCTCATGGTGAATGTGTTGCCGTTGGGGCCGAGACGGATCTGGGTGCCGGAAAAGATCGAGAAGATGCCGCTGTCGGTGCCGCCGCCGTTGAGGTAGAGGTGGCCGATTTGCGTCTCGACCGTCGCCCCGGCCGCATTGTTGACGATGAGGTCGATCCCCATGGGAGCGCTGTTGGTCGTTTTCCGGATCACGCCGGGGCTGTTGTTGTTGATCGTGGGCGTTCCCCCGCTGACGAGGAGGCCCTGGCCGTTCTGAATGTCGATGGTGCCGGTGTTGGTGATCGTGTTGCCGTTGAAGTTGGTCGCCGCCGTGCTGGTGTTGAGGAAGTTGATCGTGCCTTGGTTGGTGATGTCGCGGGAGATGGTTTTCACGGCGCTGGCCCCGATGTTCAGCACGCCGCCGCTGTTGATGAACAGCTGTCCGCTGCCCGAGATCGTGCCGTCGGTGGAGTTGAAATTGCCGCTCACCCGCACGATTCCTGCGCCGGTGATCGTTCCTCCGGACAGGGTGACGTTGGTCCAGCTGACGTCGACGCCGGAGCCGGCATCGAACGTCGCGCCGCTGTTGACGGTCAGCGACGGGCTCCCCGCCGCCGTGAACGCGCCGGAGAAGTGGAGGGTATTGTTTCCGGATGCGACCGAGTAGGCGCCGTGCAGGGCCCCGCCGTTGTTGAGATCGAGCCTGCCGGAGCTCACCTGGATCGAGGCGCCGCTGCCGTTGTTGACCGGAACGTTGATGGCCGCGGTGCCGCTGCCGGCGCTCTTCTGGATCACGCTGCCGCTGTTGTTGCTGATGAAAGAGCCCGTGCCCGAGGGATCGATGTTGTGGTCAGACTGAAGGTCGATCGTGCCGTCGTTGCCGAGGTGGGCACTGTCGAGCAGGAATCCCACTGCGCTGTTGCTCTGCAACGTAATCGTGCCGCCGGCGTTGTTGGTGACCGTGCGGGAGATGGTAATGACTGAGCCGCTGCCGGTGGACCCGATGTCCAGATTGCCGCCGCTGTTGATGATCAGATTTCCGCTGCCGTCGATCGTGCAGTTGCCGTGAATACCGGCTGTTCCGTTCACGGTCAGATTTCCGGCGCCGTGCCAGATCCCGCCTGTAGGGTTCGCACCGACGAGGTTCAGCGTTCCGCCGGCGTCGATGGTGCTCGAGTTGGTCACGGTGAGAGCCTGGCCGCCCTCGACCCTGAGCGTTGCGCCGTTCTGGATCGTGATGCTCTTGACGGTCGGACTCGTCGTATCGACGCTGGCCGTGCCGGAGCCGGCGTTGGCGATGATGACGTCGTCGCTGCTGGTGGGCAGTGAGCTGGGGGTCCAGTTGGAGGAATTGCTCCAACTGTCGTTGACGCTGCCGTTCCAGGTCTTCGTCGTACTGAAGGCAGGACAGGAAACCAGCACGACCGCCAATACAGCGGTGGCGCGCACGAAGGCACGAATGCGAATGCTCATTGGGGACCGACCCGTTCGATTGCCGAATTGCTGAATTATTAGTGTACGCCGATTTTTTACTTCATCCTGTAAATGATTCGGGCACTGACCGTCCTGCCGGCCTGCAGGACGCTCGGCAGCGTCTCCGATCCCACCACCCAATACTGCTTGTTGAGAACGTTGTCGGCCAGGAGCTGCATCGTCACGTTCGGCAGGAGATCGCGGTAGGTCAGCGTCACGGCCGTCGTCGCGTAGGCGTCGACGGAGCGCACGCCGAGGAAGTCGGGATCGATGATGAAGCCCGTGCCCTGGCCGACCTTTCGGGCCCCCGAGTAGTGCGTCCGCACCGCCGCCGTCAGCTGGCGCCACTCCGCGTCGACGCCGATGTTGAACTGATTTCCGGCCATGTTCGGCACGCGCACGATCTCGGTCTCGCCCGGAGTCACCAGCGTCGGCACGCTCTGCACGGCCTGCGTGTGCGTGTAATTCGCCCAGAGCGTCGCGACGGAGAACTTGTGCCGGCCCGTCAGCTCTAGGCCGCGCACGTGCACCTGGTCGCGGTTTCCGTTCTGCAGGCAAGGGAAGGGGCACTTCGACGTCTCCGGGACCTCCGTCAAGGCGATCACGCCGCTGTAGTGGGACTCGTAGAGCGAGAGCTCCGTGGACGTCGACTCGTCCGGCTCCCATTGGCCGGAGAGCTCCGTGTTGCGCACGCGCTCCGGGCGCAAGTCGAAGTTGGTCGCCGACTGCAGGCTGTAGCGGGGGAAGACATAGCCGCCGAATTTCTCCGTGTCCGTCGGATCCTTGAACGCCTCCGAATAGATCGCCTTCAGCACCAGATGCCGCTTGCCCGGCATGTAGATCACGCCGAGGCGAGGGGTGAAGATCGAGCCGAAGCCGGAGACTTCGCTCCGCTCGCTGTTGTTGATCTCGTTGTGGCTGAGCCGCCCGGCGGCGATGAATCGCAGCCACGGCCGCGGCTTCCACGAGCCTTGTCCCCACAGCGCGGCGTCGGTGTGGTAGTTGAAGCCGGAGTTGATGGCGATCTTGCCGTCGACGAATTGATCGTATTGGGTCTGAATGGAGCTCTTGGCGAATTCGACGCCGGCCACGCCGCTCAGCGTCTCTCCCGGCTGAAAGGCCATGGTGATCTCGTTGCGGATCTGCGTCGAAAGGGCCCGGCCGTTGATGTGGAGCACGCTATCGTCGTTCGGCGGGCGATCCGGCGCATTGCACGACCGGCCGCAGAGGTCCCTGGCGTCGTTGTAGCCGTTCGCATACGTGCCGATGCTGTCGAATTCCGAGGCTTTGCGGTCGATGCTCGATTGCCGGTAGCGCGTGAAGACGGTCAGCGTTCCGGCTGACAGGCGCGCCGAATAGCGGGCGTAGAGCGCCGTCTCCTCCGGCGTGTAGGTGGTGTTGCCGGCGAACGGGAGCGCGCCGTACGCGGAAGCGACGCCTTCTTCGCTGCGCCACGACTGCAGTCCGAGCGTGAGATTGGAGACCTGCACCTTGGCGTTGATGCCCCAGTTCGTGGCCCGGTCGTCGAACCCGAGACGGTTCAGGGCGATGAACGCGGCGTCGGTCTGGCGCGCCAGCTCGACGCGCGACTGCGGGATGCCCAGCGCGGCGTAATCGACGTTGCGGTAGGTGTAGTCCCACGTGTCGAAGCCGGAGAGGTCGCGCTCTCTTCCTTTCTGAAAGCTTCCCGCCAGCGACCACGAGACCGCGCCGCCGCTGGCCGCGCCGGCCATGGTCATGTCGACCGAGCGGTTGCCGTAGCCGCCGGCCGTGGCGTGCCCGAGAAGGGCGAAGCGCTTCTCGCCCAGGAAGGTGCCGGCGTCCTTGGTGATCACGTTGATCACGCCCGTGTAGGCGTTCGCGCCGTACATCGTCGAGGCCGGACCGTAGATGACCTCGACGCGGTCGATGTCGGTGAGCGGGTATTGCCGCGAGAGATACTCCGTCCCCTGCGTGAGGTCGTTCTGCTCGACGCCGTCGACGAGGAGCAGCAGGCGGCTGTTGAATTCGTCGTAGTAGCCGCGCTGGTAGACGTGCGCGTAGATGTCGCCGTTGGTGCGGTTGACGTCGAAGCCGGGGAGGTCGTGGAGGATCTGCTCGAGGTCGAGATAGCCGCGGCGCTCGATCTCGTCGCCGGTGACGACGACGACGGTGGCCGGGGCCTCGCGCAGGCTCTCCGCGCTCTTCGACACGGACGTGACCTGCGTGGCCTGCTCCTCTTTCCGCACCTCGGACAGGAGCGCCGCGAAGCGCGCCGAGCCGGCGGTGTCGTCGAAGCCCGGCTCGATCCGGAGCAGCTTCGAGATCTCTTTGCGCGCTTCCTCCGGACGCTCGTCATACATGAGCGAGCGGGCCAAAAGCGACTGCACTTGAACCGAGACGGTGCGCGAGAGCTTGGCGTGCGCGCAATCCTGGCGCAGCAGCGCGGCCGCCTGCGCGAAGTCGCCGGCGTCGTAGAACCGCTGCGCCTGCAGCAGCGACGCCGTGCAGGCGTTTTGGGCCGCGGCGACGTGCGCGAGGAGGAGAACGGCCGCGGCGAAGCAGAAATAGATCCTTCTCCCCGCCGCCCGGGGAGAAGGTGCCGCGAAGCGGCGGATGAGGGGCGCCATTCTGCAGCGATCGCCCCTCACCCGGCGCTGCGCGCCACCCTCTCCCCGCAAGCGGGGCGAGGGACCTTCGTCACGGTGACTCATGCAGAATTTCATTTCGATCCCAGCGCCGCGTTGGAGCATGGACTCTTCTCGGGGTATTGCTCGTCGGTGTAGCGGCTCCAGACTTCCTTGCTCAGCGGATCGAGCTTCGTGCTGCAGAGGTGCGCGGCCAGGACGTCGGTGCGCGCGTCGGAGATGCGGATGGCCGGTTCCTTGCCGCCGGAGATGACGCCGCTGCCGTCGGCGTTGAACGCCACCGCCCACACCCATCCCTCCTGCCGGGGGAGCACCTGCGGCAAGGCTTCGGGCTTGCCGGTTTGCCACAGCCGGACCGTTCCGTCGGAGCTGCCGGAGGCGAAGACGCTGCCGTCCGGACTGAAGCTGAGCGCGTTGACGCTGGCGCCGTGGCCGGAGTAGGTGAGCTCGGGCCCGTTTCGCAGCGGCGCGGCCACGATGCGTCCGTCCGCTCTGCCGCAGAGCAAACCGTTCCCGTTCGGCTCGAAGGCCAGGCTGCGGAGATCGTTCGCGTCCTTGCAGACGCGACGCGGCGGGGCATCCGGTTGGGCGACGTTCCACAGCAACGCGCCCCCCGCCGGTTGGCTGGCGGCCACGCTCTTGCCGTCGGGGCTGAAGGCAACGGCGCGGACGCCGTTCTTGTTGTCCGCCGTGCGCAACTGCCGCGGCGCGGCCGGATGGGCGGCGTCCCACAGCGCCACGGTGCCGTCGAGATTTCCGGCGGCGAGCAGCGATCCCTTCGATTGAAAGGCCAGCGACATCACCGCGGCGTTGCCGGCGGTGAGCTCCTGCGGCGCGGCGTTGCGGCTGCGGAGGTCGAAGAGCGCGATCTTGCCGGCGGCCGTGCCGGCGGCGAGGAGGTGGTCGCGCAACGCCAGCGTGCGCACCGGGCCGGCCAGGTGCCCGAAGGCCTTCGGCGGCAGCCAATGATCGCGGTCGTAGTCGTGGCGCGAGATCTGGCCGCTCTCGTCGCCGGCGAAGATGGTGCGGCCGTCGGGCGACACGGCGATGGCCAGCGCGCCATTCTTCTGCGGCAGCTTCTCGATGGTGTGCGACGGATAGCGCGCGCCGACGGCGTGCATGGCCGCGAAGAGCTCCGCATCGCTCGGATCGCCGTGGTTCTCGCGGTTGAGGCGATACGCTTCGAGCACGAGGCGGACGTCGACGCTGCGGGCCTCGCGCGAGGTCAGCGCCAGCGCGCGCGACGCCGAGAGGTGGCGCAGCGTCGTGGCCGTGTTGCGCTCCTCGTCGGCGCGGTCCCGGAGCGCCAGAGCCTCGTGCTGCGCCGCCTCGGCCATCTTGGCGCTCTCGCGCGCTTCCCGCTCGCTCTCGAGCGCTTTCCGCTGTTCGATCGTGGCCCGCTCGCGCGCGCTGTCGGCGAGCTTGCTCTGCTTCTTTGCGATCTCCGTCTGCGTCTCGGCGCGGACGCGCTGATGCTCGGCCTTCTCGCGCTCCTGCACGGCCACCCTGCGCGCTTCTTCCGCGCTGCGCTTCTCGTCCTCGGCGCGGCGCTTCTCCAACTGCGCGCGCTTCTGCATGGCGTAGGCCCCTTCGCGCTCCTGCACCGCTTCGTACTGCGCCAGCTCCGCCGCGGTCTCTCCTCGCCACGCCTTGTAGCCGAGGTAGGTCATGAGCACGAACCCGGCCGAGAGGACGGCCAGGGCGATGCGCGAGCGCCGCAATTCGCGCCGGCGCCGCCGCTCGCGGGCCTGCGCTTTGTCGTCGCGCTCTTTCATGCTGGCGTCGAGGAAGGCCATGGCCGGCGCGAACGCCGGGTCGTAGCGGTCCGCCCACTCCGGCGTCGGCTTCTCTTTCTCGCGCCAGGTCAGCGCGAACTGCAGCTCCGGATCGCGCCACAGCGCCACGCGGCCTTCCGCGTACCGCTGCGCCGCCTGGGCCACGTTGAGATAGAGCTGCCCGGCGTGCGCTTCGTCGTCGGCCCACTTCGACAGCCGCGACCAATTGCGCATCAGGCTCTCGTGCGAGATGTCGATGATGGAGCTGTCGTCGATCTCCACGTCCGCGGGCGGCATGAGGAACGAGCGGCCGGCGCGGCGGAAGCTCTCCGTCACCTGCGCGATCTCGCCGAGGCTGGCCTGCGACACCGCGCGGATCTCGCGCACCGAGGCGGGGCGCCGCACGCCGCGCGGATCCGAGGCCTTGTCGGTCAGCACCTTGAACATCTTCTCGGCGATCAACTGCCCGAGCTGGTCGAGCTCCCCGAAGGCCTCCTCGGCGTGCCGCGACAGCGCCTCGCGCATCGTGCCGATCTCCTCGTAGTGGCGGAGGTCGAGCGGCTCGCCGGGCCGATGGCCCGACTGCCAGCGCTCCCACGTGCGCATCAGCGCGTGCTGCAGGATGGGGAGCTGGTCGGGATCGTCGCCGACGTCGTTGAGGAGGCGCGACACCAGCCGCGGCGCGATCGTGGCGCCGCCCACGGCCACGGGGCCGGTGATGGCGCTGCGCAGCTCGTCGCGCGTCAGCCGCGGGACGAGATAGATCCCTTCGTTGAGCACCTCCGGCAGCGTGCCGAATTCCATGCAGTCGCCGATGAAGTCGGAGCGCATGGTGATGGCGATGTAGATCGGCACGTCGCTCTCGCGCGCCGCCAGGAGGAGCTTGACGAACGCCGCGGCATCGTCGCCGACGGCGCGGCGGCTGCGCTTGTAGCGGAAGATCTCTTCGAACTGGTCGACCAGGACCAGCACGTTGTCGGCCGCGCCGGTGTGCGACTGGCGCACGCACTCGACCAGGCCGAGGCGGCTGGCCCGCAGCGTCGTCTCGAACAGAGCGCGAGTGAGCGTTTCGTCGCTGCCGCTGCCGAGATCATCGGGAACGGTGAGCGCCGCGGCCAGATTGCCGATGGGGTCTTCGCCCGGACGCATCATCGCTACGCGCCACCGCGAGCCGGCGCGCGTCATCGCCCCGCCGTAGAGGCTGGGAATCAGACCGGAGCGGACCAGCGACGACTTGCCGCTGCCGGAGCGGCCCAGGATGGAGAGAAAGCGCGTCGTGCGCAGCCTCCGCAGCAACTCGTCCGTCTGCCGCTCGCGCCCGAAGAAGAGATAGTCCTCGTCCGGCTCGAACGGGCGCAGTCCGGGGAACGGATTGACATCCGCCGTCGGATCGAGGCCGATGACGATGCCCGACGAGCCGGTGCTGGTTCTCACGATGCCGCTCCGCGCGCCTTGGCGATGGCCTCGAGCAGCGGCGCGAGCGCCGCGGGATCGAAGCCGCCGGCCGGCTCGTGCACGAGGATGGCCTCGTGCGTGCGGAAGCGCTCCTTCTGCGGCGTCGACGGCGCGCCGACGTAGATGCCCCGCGCCAGGAGCGGCCGCTCCCGCCCCAGGGCCGCGCTTTTCTGCAGCTCGCGCAGCTTCCGCCGCAGCCAGAGCTCGTCGCCCGCCCCGTAGTAGAGGAGGACCGCGTCGCAAGCGCGGAGGTTCTCCTCGTGCTCGAGCCGCGCCTGCGCTTCGTCTTCGTCGAAGAAGGGGAGGATGACCTCGTAGCCGGCGCCGAAGAGGTAATCCTCGAGCGGATGCGTGGCTTCGACGTCCCCTTGATCGCAGAGCAGATAGAGCCGCGGATGCTCCTCCTGCGTCGGAATGGAGGCGGCCTTCACCGCCGCCGGCGGCGGGGGAGCGAGCTTGCGGTAGATGATCGACTTCAGATCCTCGATCGGAACTTCCAGCAGCTCCGCCGCGGCGTGCACCGTCGGATCGGTCTGGAGGTGGTTGACGAAGTTTCTCTGGCGCTCGTCTTCGATGTCGGTCGCCGACGAGAGCCAGATGACGCTCGACAACTTCGTTCCTTTGGCGATCTCCGACGCGAGCGTCTGCTGCCGCTCCACGATCGAGACCGTCGCCCCCTCGGGCACGATGCCGTAGTTGCGGCCGACCAGGTGGATCGACACTCTGCTGCGCGCGAGCTGCTCGCGCACCATGGCGTCGAGGTCCGGCGCGACGAGGGGGAGGGCCCGGTCGGGCAGCACTTCGTACCCATTGCGGATGAGATCGCGCTTGATCGCCTCGCGCTCCTCGCGCAGCTCGTAGCTCGTCTCGGCCAGATAGAGCGTTCCCTTCGGCTCCGCCGGCGTGGTGGTCACGGCGTCGTTGTTCATCGCGTCGAGGAGCTGGGCGATGTCGTAGGCGAGGTCGTCGAGCTTGGTCAGAAACGC
Organism: Thermoanaerobaculia bacterium; assembly: GCA_036522835.1. Taxonomy (GTDB): domain Bacteria; phylum Acidobacteriota; class Thermoanaerobaculia; order Gp7-AA8; family Gp7-AA8; genus DATDFB01. Next base: position 15,369 of record DATDFB010000296.1, read on the forward strand.
TCGCTCTTTGCCGTAGTCGCGCGACAGCTCCCGCGGCCGCCCGCTCTCGTCCTGAACGAAGAATTCGTAGCCGAGCATCGGCTGGACTTCCTCGGGGAGCCGCTCGAAGTTGACCGGCGTCTTGACCACCTTGAAGATGCGGGCCTTGTCGCCGATGCGCACGCCGCCGGTGCGCTCCGCGGCGCGGCAAAACTCTTTGAGCTCGCGGTTGCACCACTCGGACTGCACGTAGCGCGGCGAGAGGATCGACACCAGCGCCGCGATGCGCGGCAGCCGCTCCATGATCGTGTCCGAGAAGATGTCGTTCCCTTGCAGCTTCAGATCGCGCCAGATCCTCGGTTTTTCCCCTCGTACCTGGGCCACGCGGATCTCCAGCAGCCGGTGCAGCTCGGAGACCCATCCGGGCTCGTCGGCGATCAGGGCTTGGTCGTCGATATGTGCATAGCTGATGAAGAAGTCGTGCTCGAAGGGCATGGATCGTTTTGGGAACCACTAAAGGAGTGACGCCGGGGGGTGTTTCCCTACCCAAATAATCGTCGGCGGGCTCATGGATGAACCCCCCGACAAACGGCACCAGGAGCTCCTCCGAACGCGTCGCCGTCGCCGTCGATCGGATCCGGCATTCCGTATATGGGAAAACGGCGCTGCGTAATAAAATGCGCCGTCGTCCGTCAATCCCTTATATGCGCAGGCTCCTTTCCCTCGCACTCCTCCTCTGCTCGTTCTCGGCCTCGGCGCAGACGCCGTATCTGGTCAAGGACATCAACACGATCACGAGCGCGTCGCCGACGTCGTCGACGCCGACCGGCTTCTTCGTCTCCGGCTCGCGCATCTACTTCGGCGCGGTCACGGCCGACGGCGGCACCGCGCTCTGGGCGACGGACGGCACGGCCGCCGGCACCGTACAGGTCGCCGGCTTTCCGCAGAGTTACGCGCCGTTGATGCCGTCGCGGTTTCTCGCGCTCAACGGCAAGGTCGTTTTCAACGCCAACGACTACGCCCATGGCGAAGAGCTGTGGATCACCGACGGCACGAGCGCGGAGACGCGCCTCCTCGCCGACATTGATCCAGGTCCCGCCGCCTCGAGCCCCGGCGACCGCATCGTCTACCACGGGAAACTGATCTTTGCCGCCGGCAACGACCTCACCGGCCGCGAGCTGTGGATCAGCGACGGGACGGGGGCGGGCACGCGGTTGCTGAAGGATCTGGTGCCGGGGACGGGCGGCAGCGACCCGAATGGTTTCACGCTGCTCAACGACGTCGTCTACTTCGGCGCCGCCAAGGGCTTGTGGAAGACGGACGGCACGGAGGGCGGCACGGTGCTGGTGAAGGCGACCGACAAGGTCTCCGACATGGCCATCGTCGGTTCGCGCCTCTATTTCCGCGATTTCAACACGATGTGGACGAGCGACGGAACGGAGGCGGGAACGCAATCGCTCGGCACATTCACGGCGATTTATCTGGGCGGGCTCACGCCGTTCGGCGACAAATTGATTTTCGAAGCCGTCGCGCCGCCGTTCGGCGGCGAATTCTGGATTACGGACGGCACCGCCGCCGGAACACACGTGATCCGCGATATCGAGCCAAACTCCTCGTCGGTGGCGCAGGTCGCCTTCACCACCGTGGTCGGCAACGTCGCCTACTTCTCCGCGTTCACCATCGCCAACGGTCAGGAGCTTTGGAAAACCGACGGCACCGAGGCGGGGACGGCGCTGGTCAAAGACATCAATCCGGGCAGCGGCGGCAGCGGCGCCGCGCCGCTGTTCGCCCTCGGCGGGAAGCTCTATTTCGCCGCCAGCAGCACTACCCCCACCAACTCCAGCAACGGTTTGGCGCGGACGTTGTGGGTCACCGACGGCACGGCCGCCGGAACGCGGCAGGTGAGCAGCGGGGGGCGGCCGGTCGGCGTGAGTGTGGCGTTCGACGGCCGTCCCATGGTGGCCAGCCTCAACGGCGTCTTCTACTTCGCCGGCGCGGGTGGCTTGAACGGGTTCGAGCTGTGGCGGAGCGACGGCACCGACGACGGCACGTACCAGGTCGCCAATCTGACGTCCGACGATCCGCCGTCGTCGTATCCGCGCAATCTCGTCGCCGCCGGCGACTGGGTCTACTTCGAAGCGTGGGACGGTCTCGGCACCTCCACCCCCGTCACCTCTTCCTTCTTCGATCTGCCGCGAGCGCTCTGGCGCAGCGATGGTACGGCCGCCGGAACGCTCCCGCTGACGGACCTGCCGCCGCCCTTCGCCACGTACTTCCCGGCATCGGGACACACGCTCTACTTCACGAAAGGGAACGTCCTCTGGAGCAGCGACGGCACGCCCGAGGGGACGGCGCCGGCGACGGCGATCGTCAACCGCTTCCCGAAACCGCCGGGGTCTTTTTTCGTCGTCGGCGACAAGATCTTCGCCAGCATCTCCGATGCCTCGTTTCAGAACAGCCAATTGTGGGCGACGACGACCGCGCCCGACGCTCCGGCCGTGGCGCTCGGCGTGCCCGGTGTATTCACATTCATCGACGTTGCCGGCCGGGCCATGTTTGCCGGCAACTCCATGGTCGGTGTCAGCGACGGCACGCCGGCAGGCACGACGTTCGCGATTGTGCCGAACCTCGGATCCGTCGACGCGACGAGCCTCACCGTTGTCCGCGGGCAGTTGTACTTCGTGAGCGGCGGGAACCTGTGGAAGAGCGACGGCACCGCGGGCGGCACCACGATCGTGAAGAAGGTCCCCGACGGTACCAAATCTCTCGTCGCCGCGGGGAAGCAGCTCTTCTTCGTCGGCGCGGCTGAGCTCTGGGTCAGCGACGGCACGGACGCCGGCACGCACTCGCTTGGCGTGAAGTCGCTCGCGAACGTCGCCGCCGTGGGCGACCGCGTCGTCTTTTCGAGCAAGGATTCGGCGAACGGCGAGGAGCTGTGGGTGAGCGATGGCACCGCCGAGGGGACGCACTTCCTGCGCGACCTCCTGCCTGGCGCGTTCGGTTCGTTTCCGACGGATTTCACGAGCATCGCCGGCTCCGTCTATTTCACCGTCCTGGCCGGCTCGTCCACGTACGGATCGGTGTGGGTGACGGACGGCACGGCGGAGGGGACGAAGCTCGCCGCGGCGGTCGAGCCCGGAAAGGGCTCGGGCACACCGCCGGCCTACACGAAAGCGGGAGAGCGCATCTTCTTCAGCGGAACGACGCCGTCGGCGGGCACGGAGCTGTGGGCGATCCCCCTTCCGCCGTCGCCGCGGCTGAGCATCAACGATGTCCGCGTGACGGAGGGGGATGCGGGGACGGCCACGGCGCGCTTCACCGTGACGTTGTCGCCGGCGTCGGCGCAGAGCGTCACCGTCGACTTTGCGACGTCCGACGGCACCGCCTCCGCCGGCAGCGATTACGACGCCGCCTCGGGCACGCTGACGTTCGCGGCGGGAGAGACGTCGAAGAGCGTCGACGTCCGCGTCCGCGGCGACGCCGACCTCGAGAACAACGAGACCTTCTTCGTCACTCTGCGCAACGCCGCCGGCGCCTCGCTGGAGAAGCCGCTCGGCTTCGCCGTCATCGACGACGACGACCTGACGGCCGACCTGTCGCTGTCGCCGGACTTCGTCAGTTGGGGCGACACCAGCGTCGTCATCGCCGCCGCCAACGCCGGTCCGGTGACGGCAAACGGGATCGCCGTGCAGACCACGATCACGCCCGTTCCCGACGTACCGGGCAGTTGCTTGCCTTGCTCGAAGCCGCCGCTCCAGATCGCGGCGGGCGCGTCGGCGAACGTCGCCGACTATCGCTGGTATTCGTTCCAGCAGTACGTGACGGCCACGGTCACGGCGTCGCAGAGGGATCCGCAGCCGTCGAACAACAGCACGGGCTTCATCACCGCCGCGCACATCGGACTCGATGCGCTCTATCTGACGCCGGGGGCGCAGGCCAACGCCTGGATCTACAGCACCTCGACCGCGCCGAGTCTCACGGTCACGTCCTCCGACCCGGGCGTGATCTCCGTTCCGGCCACGACGACGTTCACGCAATTCAGGTCGTCGAAGTTCACGGTACGCGGCGCCGGCGTCGGCACCGCCACCATCCGCGTGGCCGACGGCGCCACGACCGTCGGCACGCTCACGGTCGACGTCGTGGCCGCGGGAACGAAGCCGCGCTTCCCCGGCGGCGTGAAGTTCTCCGCCGACGCCGCCACGGCCTTCGATCATCCGGCGACCGTGACGGTTCAGGTGCTGGGCACGGCGCCGTACAGCGGCGCGCACGCCACCGGCCTGGTGACGGTGACGGAGAACGGCCGCGAGCTCGGACGGACGACGCTCAGCGGCAGCGCGCAGCCGTCGACGCTGCCGGTGTACGTGAGCGACGTCGGCGCGAACGCGATCGTCGTCAACTATGCCGGCGACGCGAACTTCCTTCCGAGCACGGCCACGCTCAGCGTAGCGGCGTCGTCCGGCTCCGCCACGATTCTGGCCGCGCCGGAGCGAAGCGGGACGACGGCGACGATCCACGTGACGGTCGCAGGCTCGCCGGCGGCCGCGCCGACCGGCACGATCAGCATCAGCGAGCCGGGCGTGGTGCCGTCCCAGCAGCAGACGCTGAGCGCCGGGAAGGCCGATTTCACGCTGACGAATCTCGCCGACGGCATGCACACGTTCGTCCTGGCGTACTCCGGCGATTCACGCTATCGAAGCGGCAGCCAAACCCTGCGGCTGCCGCCGCCGCGCGGGCGCGCGGCCAGGCATTAGCCGGCGTCGAGCGGACCCGAAGACGAGGAGCGAGCAGGGGCGGACGGCGGCGGTGCAAACCCCGCCCGAGGCTACCGCATGGGTCGCGCGCGCCCGTCGCGGATGGCTTGTTCCACCATGATCCGCAGCTTGGCCTCGATCTCCTTCTCCATCGCCTCGCTCCGCTCTTCGAGCTCGCGCAGGCGGGCGCCGACCACGCGGTCGCGCTCGCGGAGCCGTTTCAGCTCGCCCGGCTCGCCGGCCGCCTTGCCGTCCTCGATCGCGTCGATGCGGCGGTCGAGCCGTCTCTCTTCCGCGCTCAGCGCTTTTTCTTCCGGCTTCAGCGCGTGCGCAGGCGCCCACAGCGCGTCCGCGTCGCGGAGGAAGGCTTCGTCGCGGATCAGGTACTCCCGTCCGTCGATGCGCGTCCAGAGATACGACCCGCCGCCGAGTCGTTTCTGCAGCCCGACGAAGAACTCGATCGACGAGCCCGTCATCATCGTCACGTCCGTCTTGCCGAAGTGCAGCACGTAGGCGTCGCCGCGCCGCCAGGCCGCGCCGGCGGCCAGAGCGAGAAGCAGCAGGAGCAGAATCGTTCGTCGCATGCCCGTTGGACGTTGCCTCGGCGTGCCGGTTGGGATTCGTAATAAAATGGCCCCTCGTCCGTCGATCCCATCATGAGAGTCCCCCTGGCCCTCCTACTCCTCGTCTGCTCGCTCGCCGTCTCCGCGTCCGCACAGACGCCGTACCTGGTCAAAGACATCAACACCCTGCGCTCGAGCGATCCGAAGTCGTCGGCGCCGCCGGAGTTCGCCGCGCTCGGCAACACCATCTTCTTCGCCGCGAGCCTCGACGCCGCCGGCAGCGAGCTGTGGAGCACCGATGGGACGAGCGCCGGCACGAAGATGGTCGCCGACATCAATCCCGGCGCCTCCGGATCCAATCCGCACGGCTTCACGGTGGTCAACGGCGCGCTCCTCTTCTTCGCGACCGAGGCCGGTCACGGCAACGAGCTTTGGTCGAGCGACGGCACCGCCGCGGGGACGAAGCTCGTCTTCGACATCCATCCGGGGTTCGTCTCTTCGCCCCTGATGAACCCATTCCTCTATAAGAACCAGATTCTCTTCAGCGCCGAAGACGGGATTCACGGCTTCGAGCTGTGGATCAGCGACGGCACCGCCGCCGGCACGCGCATGCTCAAAGACCTCAACCCCGGTCCCGGCGCGTCGTTTCCGAACTACTTCACGGAGCTCGGCGGCAGCGTCTACTTTTTCGCGGGGTTCAACGCCTTCTGGAAAACGGACGGCACGGAAGCCGGAACGGTCAAGTTGGCGGACGTGGACGGCCTCGGCCCGGTCGCCGCCGGCTCGAAGCTTTTCTTCCAGGGGTTCACCAACGACCGCGGCGCCGAGCCTTGGGTCAGCGATGGGACGGCAGCGGGGACGCACATCATCGCCGACATCATTCCCGGCCCGACCGGCTCGGGCGCCACAACTTTCAGAACGCGGTTCGCGGCCCTCGACAGCAACCACGCCCTCTTCGTCGCCAACGACAACGTCCACGGCAACGAGCTGTGGATTACCGACGGCACCGCGGCCGGCACGCGCATGGTGAAAGACGTCACGCCCGGCGCGAAAGGGACGTGGAGCACCAGTCCTCTTTTTACTTCGTTCAACGGCCGTGTCTATTTCTCCGCGTCCGACAGCGAGCACGGTTTGGAGTTGTGGGTGACGGACGGCACGGAGGGAGGGACGCAGCTCTTTCTCGACTCCGTTCCCGGCGCGGCGTCGGGATCTCCATCCGCGCTGACGGTGTCGGGCGGGAAGCTCTTCTTCGCCGCGGGCTCCGACACCGAGCCGGCGATCTGGGTGAGCGACGGCACCGCGGCCGGAACGCGCCGGCTGCATGCGTCGGAGGGTCTCGCCGGCGGCCTGAGCTCCGACAAGACCGTGCTGCCGCTCTGGCCGGCCGGCGGCAAAGTCTACTTCGACGGCTTCACGCCGCTCACGGGCGGCGAGCCGTGGGTGTCGGACGGCACCGAGGCGGGGACGCGCATGATCGCGAACCTCGCGGCGGACGGCGTGCCGTCGTCCTCGCCGTTCATGCTCACGCCGGCCGGCAACGTGCTGCTCTTCTACGCGACCGAGGGAATCGTGGCCGGCGAGAAATCGCTGTGGCGCACCGACGGCACCGGGGCGGGGACGTTCAAGCTGCGCGACAGCGGCCAGCAACCCCCGGCGTTGTTCGCCGCCGGCCCGGTGGCGCTGTGGAACGAGCCGCTCGAAAAAATGAGCATGAGCGACGGCACGAGCGTCCAGTTGGCCGACAGCTTCCTGAGCCGCTTCGGCGTCACCAAGGACAACTCGTTCTTCCTCTTCGGCGACACGCTCTTCTCGGTGATCGACGGAGCGCTCTGGAAGACCACCGCGGCGCTGAACGCCCCGGCCGTCAATCTCGGCGGCGGTACGGGCGGCCGCGGCTTCATCGATGCGGGCGGCGGCCGTTGGATGTACCTGGGGCACGATCCGCGCTCCCCCTTCCTCTCCGGTCTTTGGACGACGGACGGCACACCGGCCGGAACGCACGCGGTGATCCCCGAGCTCGGCGACGGCGGCGCCGTGCCGACCGCTCTCGCCAAGGCCGAGGGGACTGTCTTTTTCACCAGAACGCTTCCGATCTTCCCGAGCGGCTCGGAGCCGACGAAGCTGTGGAAGAGCGACGGTACGTTCGACGGCACGACCGTCGTCGCGGAACTGCCGGGGGAGGCCACCTCGATCGCGGCCGCGGGGCGGCGGGCCTTCTTCATCGTGAAAAACTCTCTCTGGACGAGCGACGGCACCGCTGCGGGTACGGTGGCCCTGACGGGCGTGAAGGTGTCGCCCAACGCCTCCATCACGCTCGTTCCGGCCGGCAACCGCGTCGTCTTCGAAACGGAAAGCGACACGCCGAACGGGCGCGAATTGTGGGACAGCGACGGCACGCCCGAAGGGACGAAGCTGTTGATGAAGATCCCCGCCATCGTCGCGCCGCCCGTGGCCATCGACGGCATCGCCTACTTCGAAGGCTTCGACGATGCGCACGGCTACGAGCTCTGGACGACCGACGGCACCGCGGAGGGGACGAAGCTCCTCGCCGACATCAATCCCGGCTCGGCGAGCTCGCATCCCGGCAGCTTCACGAAAGCCGGCAATACGGTCTACTTCGCCGCCACCACGGACGTCACCGGCACGGAGCTGTGGGCGCTTCCGCTCACCGAGCGGACGCTCTCGATCGGCGGCGCGCGCGTGGCGGAGGGGGGTAGCGGCACGGCCACGCTGCGCTTCACCGTGACGCTGTCGTCCGCGGCCGCGCAGAGCGTGACCGTCGACTACGCCACGTCCGACGGCACCGCGCGCGCGGGCGAGGACTACGACGCCGCCAGCGGCACGCTGGCGTTCGCCCCGGGCGAGACCGCGAAGACGATCGACGTGCACGTGCACGGCGACACCGCAGTGGAGGGGAACGAGACCTTCTTCGTCACGCTGCGCAACGTCAGCGGCGCACGCGCCGTCCGCAGCGAAGCCGCCGGCATCATCGACGACGACGATGCCGCGGCCGACGTCAGCATCGTCACCCTCTTCAACGGCAACAACCCGAGCAGCGTCACTGATGAGATCATCGTCAAGGACAACGGTCCCAGCGCCGCCACCAGCATCGTGGTGAAGATCACCTCGGCGCCGGCAGGGCCGGCGTGCACCACGTGCTTCATTCCGCAGCTCGCGTCGGGTCAGTCGCTGGAAACGCTTGTCGCCAGCGGCTCGACGTACCTGAGCGCGATCGTGACGGCGCACGAGCGCGACCCGCAGACGGCCAACAACGCCACGAGCTGGATCTTCAACGATGGTCACCGCATGGTCATGACCCCGGCCTTCCTCGTCACCGGCGGCACGGGCACGGTGACGGCCGTGTTCGGCGCGCAGAATCTCACCGCCACGTCCTCCGATTCCTCGGTCGTCTCGGTCGGTGCGGTGACGAAGTTGCCCGACAACCTCGGGACGTTCAAGGTCACCGGATTGAAGCCGGGGACGGCGACGATCAATGCCGGCATCGGCCAGATGACCATCACCGTGGTGGCGCCGGGCACGACGCCGCGCTTCCCGGGAGGGATGACGATGACGGTCGACGAGGGGAACCACTTCTTCGATCTTCCGCTCTACGTCAGGATTACGCCGACGGGAACGGCACCCCTCACCGGCATCACCGCCACGGGCACGGTGACGGCGGCGTTCGATGGACAGGAGTTGGCGAGCGGCAACGTCAGCGGCGGCACGATCGTGCTGCCGGTCTATCCGCGCGCGGTCGGCCTCGTCCCGTATCAGCTCGACTACGCCGGCGACACGAATTTCCTCCCGCAAACGGTCACCGGAAAAATCTCCGTGCTCAAGGGACATGCGACGCTGAAGGCGACGCTGGAAGCGGTGCCGGGAGCGGCGGGTACGTTCACACTCTTCGTCCAGGCCACCGGCTCGCCGCTCACGCCGCCGGGCGGCACGCTGTCGGTTCTCAACGGCACGACGGAGATCGCCAAGGTGACGCTCGCTGCAGCGGGCGGCGTCGCCCTGGCCAGCGCCACGCTCACGAATCTGCCGGCCGCGCCGACGCTGACGATCAACTATCCGGGCGACGCGCTCTACCAGTCTGCATCGCAGCAGGTGCGCGTCGTCGTGCCGCGCGGGCGCACCGTGCGGCACTGAGGGAACGCCGTCATGCGAACGACCCTGGCCCTCCTGCTTTTCGTCTGCTCCTTCTCCGCCTCGGCGGAGACGCCGTACCTCGTCAAGGACATCAATACGACGAACTCGCACCAGATCAAGTCGTCGGTCCCCTCCGAGTTTGCCAAGGTCGGCAACACGATTTACTTCGCCGCGAACACCGATCCGTACGGCCCCGAGCTGTGGACGACGGACGGCACGAGCGGCGGCACGAAGCTCGTCGCCGACATCGTCCCCGGCACGTCCGGCTCCGGCCCGAGCGGCTTCAGCTCCGTCAACGGCGTCTTTCTCTTCAACGCCCGCGACGTCAATCACGGCATCGAGCTGTGGACGAGCGACGGCACCGCGGCCGGAACGCACCTCCTCCTCGACGTCAATCCGGGGCCGAGCTCCGGACAGCCGACCGGGAAGTTCCTCTACAAAACCCGCCTGCTCTTCAGCGCCGACGACGGCGTCAACGGCCGCGAGCTCTGGGTCACCGACGGCACGGCCGGCGGCACGCGCATGCTCAAGGATCTCAACCCCGGCAGCGTGGGGTCGTTTCCGTTCAACTTCACGCAGCTCGGCGGCAGCGTCTACTTCTTCGCCGCCGGCGCGCTTTGGAAAACCGACGCGACGGAGGCGGGCACAGTTCAAGTGGCCGGCGTGAGCGGCCGCAGCATGGTGGCCGCCGGATCGCGGCTCTTCTTCGAGGGCTTCAGCCCCGAGTCGGGACGCGAGCCGTGGGTCAGCGACGGCACCGCGGCGGGGACGCATCGGATCCTCGACGTTCTTCCGGGCACGAGCGGATCGACGGAGACTTCCTATGTCACCCCCTTCGTGGCCCTCGATCAACGCGCGCTCTTTCTCGCCAACGACGGCGTGCACGGCCGCGAGCTCTGGGTCACCGACGGCACGGCCGCAGGCACGCACATGGTTCGCGACCTCCTGCCCGGCCCGAAAGGCCCGTGGGACTTCAGCTATCCGGGGCTCACTGCCTTCAACGGCCGCGCGTATTTCTCGATGAGCGATGCCGACCACGGCCTCGAGGTGTGGGTCACGGACGGCACGGAGGAGGGGACGCAGCTCTTCCTCGACTCCGCGCCGGGGAAGACGCCGGGGTTTCCGTTCTACTTCACCGTCTCGGGCGGGAAGCTCTATTTCGCCGCCGGCAGCGACTACCTCTCCGGATCGCCGCTCTGGGTGAGTGACGGCACCGCCGCCGGCACGCATCGCCTGCGCGCGCCGGACGAGCTCGGCCTCGGATTCAACGATCTCGTCGCTCCGCTCTGGCCCGTCGACGGGAAGATCTACTTCAGCGGCTTCACGCCGCTGACCGGAGGCGAGCCGTGGGTGACGGACGGCACCGACGCGGGCACGCACATGATCGCGAACATCGTTGCGGACGGCGCGCCGTCGTCGAATCCGTACATGTTCACGCCGCTCGGCAATCTTCTGTTCTTTCACGCCACGGAGGGGACGCTGGCGCCGTCGAACGTCGCCGAGGCCTCGCTGTGGCGCACCGACGGCACCGCTGCCGGAACCTTCAAGCTGCGGGAGACCGGGCAGCATCCGCCGGCGCTGCTGCCTGCCGGCAACGTCCTGTTCTTCAGCCAGTCGTTCGACCCGCTCACCATGACCGACGGTACGCTTGCCGGCACCGGTCCGGCGGACGCGTACCTCCAGGGCAAATTCGGGAGCAACAGACTCACCTCCACTTTCGTCTTCGGCGACACCGTCTTCGCTCTCGTCAACGGCGTGCTCTGGAAGACGGCCGCCGCGCCGAACGCCCCGGCCGTGAACCTCGGCGCGCGCAACGCCAACGGCTTGATCGAGGCCGGCGGCCATTGGATGTTCTGGGCGGAGAACGGCACGTTCAAGATGGGTCTCTGGACCACGGACGGCACCGCCGCCGGCACGTACGCCGTCTTCCCCGATTTCGGCGCCGACGATCTTCTGTCGCCGAGCAATCTCGTCAACGCCGCCGGCACGATCTTCTTCGCCAAAACGCTGCGCGACTCGAACACGACCAAGCTTTGGAAGAGCGACGGCACGGCCGACGGTACGGTGGTCGTCAAAGAGATAGGAGCGAACGTCGAGTCGATCGCCGCCGCGGGCCGGCGCGCATTCTTCGTCGCCGGCGGCTCGCTTTGGACGAGCGACGGCACGGCCGCGGGGACGGTCGCGCTGACCGCGGTCAAGAGCTCGCCGGGCTCGCCGACCAAGCTCGTGCCGGCGGGAAACCGCATCGTCTACGTGCAGTACCTGCCGTACCCGTTGAGCGGGACCGAACTGTGGGCGAGCGACGGAACGGCGGCCGGCACGAAACTGCTGATGACGTTCAACGCGTATTTGCAGCCGCCGGCGGCGGTCGATGGCATCGTGTATCTGCAAGGCTACGACGACGCGCACGGCGCCGAGCTTTGGACCACCGACGGCACGGCGGAAGGGACGAAGCTCTTCGTCGACGTGGATCCCGGCCCGTCCGGTTCCTTTCCCGACGAATTCGTGAAGATCGGCAACACCCTCTACTTCCGCGCCAGCACCGACACGACCGGCACCGAGCTGTGGGCGCTGCCGCTGACCGATCCGGTTCTCTCCATCGCCGACGCCCGCGCAGGCGAGGGCGGCACGACGATGCGTTTCACCGTCTCGCTCGCCCCGGCGGCGACGCAGAGCGTGACCGTCGACTACGCGACTTCCGACGGCAGCGCGCGCGCCGGCAACGACTACGACGCCGCCTCCGGCACGCTGACGTTCGCCCCCGGCGAGACGTCGAAGACGATCGACGTGCGCGTGCGCGACGACGCCGCGATCGAGGAGAACGAGACGTTTTCCGTCACGTTGCGCAACGCAGCCGGCGCCCGCGTCATCCGCAGCGAGGGCATCGGCATCATCGACGACGACGATGCCGCCTCGGACCTCGCCCTGAGCGTGAGCTTCACCGCCAACGTCTTCGGCATCGACGCTGCCATGACCATTTCGAACAACGGCCCGAGCGCCGCCACCGACGTCGCGACGAAGCTGACCTCTACGCCTGGTGCGTCGCCGTGCGTCACCTGCGCGATCCCGCAGCTCGCCTCGGGGAAATCGCAACCGATCGGGCAATTCTTCGACGCCACCGCGGGAGGAGTGTGGAGCGCCGCCGTCACGGCGCATCAGCGCGATCCGCAGCCGTCGAACAACAGCGTCACCTGGAGCGTCAGCGGCGACACTCACATGGTCGTCTCGCCGGCGTTCCTCGTCACCGGCGGAACGGCCACGGTGTGGGCCGTCATGACGGCGGCCACGCCCGCCGTCACCTCGTCCGATTCCTCCGTCGTCTCCGTCGGTCCGATCACGAAGCCGAGCAGCACGCTGGGCACGTTCTCCGTCACCGGGTTGAAGCCGGGCACGGCGACGCTGACGATCGCCAACGACAACGCGCTGCCGCTGACCGTCAGCGTCGTTGCGCCGGGAACGTCGCCGCGATTCCCGGGCGGGATGGCCATCAGCGTCGATCCGGGCAGTCCGACCTTCGACAAGCAGATCACCGTCACCGCCAAAGCGGCCGGAACCGCGCCGCTCACCGGCACCACCGCCACCGGCACCGTCATCGCCACGTTCGGCGGACAGGAGCTGGCGCGCGGCGACGTCACCGGGAGCGGCACGCTCGCGCTGCCCATCTTCCCGCGCGCCGCCGGCAGCATTCCGTACACGATCGCCTACGCCGGCGACGCGAATTTCCTGCCGCAAACCGTCACTGGAACAACGTTCGTGCAGAAGGGCAACGCCACGCTCGCGGCCACGCTCGAAGCGGCGCCCGGCGCAGCCGGAACGTTCACGCTGTACGTCCAGGCCACGGGCTCGCCGCGCGTGCCGCCGGGCGGTACGCTCTCCGTCATGAGCGGCGCGACGCAAATCGCGACGGTGCCGCTCGCGGTCGCGGGCAGCGTGTCGCTCGCCAAAGCGACGCTGACGAACCTCGGCGCCGCGCCGTCGCTGACGATCAATTATCCGGGCGACGGGAACTACGTCTCCGGCTCGCAACAGGTCCGCGTCGTCGTGCCGCGCGCGCGCGGCGTCCGCCCCTGATCCCGATGAAAACTCCTTCTCTTCCGCGCCGGCAGCCGGACCCGCAGCGGCGCGACATTGATGTGCACCGATGTGTGCCGCGCTCGGTCCGCGACGCACCACATCGATGATTACCTCTCCGATTCGCACGGCCTGCGCACTCTCCGCAGCGGCGGCGTTCTTCGTGGCCATCGCCGCGATCGTCACCGACGGCGCGGCGGGAACTGGGTCGAGCTCGCGACGGCGCGCAAGTGTGATCGTGCTCGATGCCAATCGCATGTTCCACGAGACCGGCGCTCGCGAGGGCGAGTACGAAGAGTTCGCGCGCTTTTCGATCAGCACGACCTGCATGACAGTGAACTGCGCAGTGAAGAACGGCAATCGCCTGCAGTGGGCGCTCATGAACTGGAACGGCGACGACGTCGAGTTTCGGATCCGTCTGAAGCTGCATCGCTGCGGCAAGATCGCCGACGACGTCGATGAGTCGTCCTGATGCGCTAGCGATCAACAGCGCGTCGGGCCGCCCACCCCTCGAGCTCCAGCCCCTGCACGCGCGCGTCGTTCGGCAAGGCCTTCTTCACGGCGGCGAGGATCTCGGCGGGCTGGCGCTTTCCTTCCAGGCGCGGGACCTGCGATACGCGGACGGAGCCGTCGCGATTGACCGCGACGACGAAGATGTTTCCATCAGCCAGGTCGAACCGGCGGCCGCCGCCTTCGAACACGTCCGCGAACACGTAGCGGCGGAAGACCGTGACCGGCTGCGCCTCGAACTGCTTCACGCCTCTCTCTGTGTACGCGAAGCGAAAGGTGTGCTTCCGCTCGTCACCGGCGCTTCCGTATTCAAAGCCGAGATCGGCGCGCGGCGGATCCCACTGCGGTACGAACAGAACGTGGCACACCGGGACAGGCTCGTCGCTTCCCTCGTACACGTAGTGCGACTCCAAGTGCGCGTGCTTGCTGAGTGTTGCCGTATTCCCGTGCGTCCCGTGCCTGCCGACGCCGAGCCAACACCCGGCGCTCACCGCGAGCAGGACAACACCTACGGACAACGTTCGTGACGGCATGCCCTCAACATACGCATGCCGCCACCGATCCGCAAGCTACCTACCGCATCGGTCTGGCGCGCCCGTCGCGGATGGCTTGTTCCACCATCACCCGCAGCTTGGCCTCGATCTCCTTCTCCATCGCGTCCATGCGCTGCTCGAGCTCGCGCATGCGCGCGCTGACGGCGCGGTCGCGCTCGCGGAGGCGCTGGAGCTCGCCGGGCTCGCCCGTGGCCTTGCCGTCCTCGATGGCGTCGATGCGGTGGTCGAGCCGCCTCTCCTCCGCGGCCAGCGCCTTCTCTTCGGGCTTCAGCGCATGCGCCGGCGCCCACAGCGCGTCGGCGTCGCGAAGGAAGGCCTCGTCGCGGATCACGTACTCCCGTCCGTCGATGCGCGTCCAGAGATATGACCCGCCGCCGAGCCGTTTCTGCAGGCCGACGAAGAACTCGATCGACGAGCCCGACATCATCGTCACGTCCGTTTTTCCGAAGTGCAGCACGTAGGCGTCGCCGCGCCGCCACGCCGCGCCGGTCGAGAGAGCGAGGAGCATCAGAAGCAGCATTGTTCGTCGCATATCCCTTGGACGGCGCCCGCGCCACGCCGGTTGGGATTCTTGATAAAATGCAGCCTCGTCCGTCGATCCCATCATGCGAACATCCCTCGCCCTCCTGCTCTTCGTCTGCTCGTTTTCCGCCTCGGCGCAGACGCCGGTCCTCGTCAAAGACATCAACACCACCAACTCGCGCGACCTCAAGTCGTCGGTTCCGACCGAGTTCGCCAAGGCCGGCAACACCGTCTTCTTCGCCGCCAGCACCGATGCCTACGGCAGCGAGCTCTGGAGCACGGACGGCACGAGCGCCGGCACGAAGCTCGTCGCCGACATCGTCCCCGGCACCTCGAGCTCGAGTCCCGGCGCCTTCCGCACCGTCAACGGCGTACTCCTCTTCAGCGCGCGCGACGCCAATCACGGCGTCGAGCTCTGGACGAGCGACGGCACCGCCGCCGGCACGCACCTCTTTCTCGACCTCAATCCCGGCCCGAGCTCGGCGCAGGCGTTCTTCGCCTCCTTCAACTACAAGAACGGGACGTTCTTCACCGCCGACGACGGCGTGAACGGGCGCGAGCTCTGGTTCACCGACGGCACGGCGGCGGGCACGCGCATCGTCAAGGACATCAATCCCGGCAGCGCCGGATCGTTCCCGTCGAGCCTCACGATCTTCGGTGGCAGCGTCTACTTTTTCACCACGGGCGGGCTGTGGAAGACCGACGGCACGGACGCGGGCACGGTCAAGGTCGCCTCCGTGAGCGGCCGCGGCCTGGCCGCGGCGGGCTCGCAGCTTTTCTTCGACGGCTATTCGCCGGACGCCGGCGTCGAGCCGTGGGTCAGCGACGGCACGGAGGCGGGGACGCATCAGATCGCCGACATCCTGCCGGGCCCGAACGGCTCGACGGACTCGATCTATCCCATCACGTACGTCCCCATCGGCAACCGTGCGCTCTTCCTCGCCAAAGACGGCGTGCACGGGCGCGAGCTCTGGGTCACCGACGGCACCGCCGCCGGAACGCACATGGTCCACGATTTCCTGCCGGGCCCGAAAGGGGCGTGGGACTTCGGCGTTCCGTTCATCAAGGTGCTGAACGGCCGCGCGTACTTTGCGGCGAGCGATGGCGCGCATGGCGATGAGTTGTGGGTGAGCGACGGCACCGAATCCGGGACGAGCCGCGTCCTCGACTCCGCGTCCGGCTCCGGATTCAGCTACCCCTTCGCGCTCACGCTCTCCGGAGCGAAGCTCTTCTTCTGGGCCGGCACCGATTCTCTGTCCGGCTCGTCGTTGTGGGTGTCGGACGGCACGGCCGCCGGCACGCATCGCCTCGGCGCCGCGGACAGGCTCGGCCTCGGTAACGTCAGCTACGGCGCGATCTGGCCCGTCGACGGGAAGGTCTACTTCAACGGATCGACGCCGCTGACGGGAAGCGAGCCGTGGGTGTCGGACGGAACCGACGCGGGGACGCGCATGATCGCCAACCTCGCTCCGGACGGCGCGCCGTCATCGAATCCCGGTGCGCTCACGCGCGCGGGCAACCTGCTGGTTTTCTACGCCAGCGACGGGACGCCGGTCACCAACTCGGCCGAAGCCACCGTGTGGCGGACCGACGGCACGCCGGCGGGGACGTTCAAGTTGATCGACAAGGCCAAGAGCGGATGGACGTTCACCTCCTTCGGACCGTTCGCTCTTTTCAAAGAGCCCTTTGACAACAGCCC
Source organism: Thermoanaerobaculia bacterium (assembly GCA_036522835.1). Taxonomy (GTDB): domain Bacteria; phylum Acidobacteriota; class Thermoanaerobaculia; order Gp7-AA8; family Gp7-AA8; genus DATDFB01. The sequence continues at coordinate 32,167 of DATDFB010000296.1, forward strand.
CGTGTTCATCACCGACGGCACCGTCGACGGGACCGGACCGGCCACCAGCTTCCTCAGCCGCTTCGATTCCCCGAAGGTTCAAACGTATTGGCGCTTCGGCGACACGCTCTTCGCCGCGGCCGGCGGCAGCGGGACTTTCGATACCTTCCTTTGGAAAACCACCGCGGCGTTGAACGCCCCGGCGGTGAACCTCGGCGCGAAGTCGCCGTTCGGCATGATCGAGGCCGGCGGGCATTGGATGTTCTATGCCCAGGCGCCGCGCGGCGTGTACTACTACGGTCTTTGGACCACGGACGGTACGCCTCAGGGAACGTACGCTGTCGTTCCCGAGCTCGGCGACACCGCCTCGCAGTCGCCCGATCCGATGGTCAACGCCGGCGGGACGATCTTTTTCTCGATGCAGTTGCGCGACGAAAAGACGAAGCTGTGGAAGAGCGACGGCACGTTCGACGGCACCGTGCCGGTCAAGGAAATCCCCCAGGGCGTCTTTTCACTGACCGCCGCCGGGCGGCGCGTCTTCTTCGTCACGAACGCCGGCAGCTTCAACTCGCCTGACAAAACGCTCTGGACGAGCGACGGAACCGCCGAAGGCACGGTCGCCCTCGCGAACGTGAAGCTGCAGGACGCGCGCGGCGCGCTCGTCGCCGCCGGCAACCGCGTTCTGTTCGCTCAGTACGACAACGACACCGGGTATCACCTCTGGACGAGCGACGGCACGGTGGAGGGAACGAAGCTGCTCAGGGATCTGAACAGAGTCTTCCCGAGCTTCACCAACATCGACGGCACGCTGTACTTCGCCGGCAACGACGACGCGCACGGCTCCGAGCTGTGGACGACGGACGGCACGGCGGAGGGGACGAAGCTCCTTGCCGACGTGAATCCCGGTCCGGCCAGCTCCAACCCGGCAGAGTTCACAAAGATCGGCGACACGCTCTACTTCAGCGCCTCCGAGGAGAGCGTCGGACGCGAGCTGTGGGCGCTGCCGCTCGCCGATCCGGCGCTCTCCATTGCCGACGCGCGCGTCGCCGAGGGGGGCAGCGGGACGGCTGCGATGCGCTTCACCGTGACCCTCACGCCCGCGGCGCAGCAGAGCGTGACCGTCGACTACGCGACCTCCGACGGCACCGCGCGCGCCGGTGACGACTACGACGCCGCGTCGGGCACCCTGATCTTTGCTCCCGGCGAGACGGCCAAGACGATCGACGTCCGCGTGCGCGGCGACGCCGCCTCCGAGGGGAACGAGACGTTCTTCGTGGCCCTCCGCAGCGCCCACGGCGCGCGCGTCGTCCGGAGCGACGCGGCGGGCATCATCGACGATGACGACGCCTCCGCCGACGTGAGCGTCGCGGTGAAGTTCTCACCCGCGTCGTTTTCCGGCATCGTCGACGACGTCGTCGTCTCCAACGCCGGCCCGCGCGCCGCGACCAACATCGCCACCAACATCACCTCGACCCTCAGCCAATCGCCGTGCAACTGCGCGCCCTCGCAGCTCGCGCCGGGCGCGTCGCAAACGTTGCTCCGCTTTTCCCCCCGTCCGTCCGGCTACCTCTCCGCCTCCGTCACGGCGCGGGAGCGCGATCCGCAGGCCGCGAACAACACGGCGACGTGGACGATGAACGGCGACCAGACGCTGGGCATCGACCGCGCCTATCTCTTCACCGGCGGCACCGCGAACGGCGCGGCGTATACGTTCCGCGAGAACCCGGCCATTGTGCTGTCCGATCCCTCCGTCCTCTCCGTCGGCACCCTCGAGCGCAACGCCGCGAACGGCTTCACGACGTTCAAGATCACGGCCCTCAAGCCGGGGACGACCACGCTGAGCATCAACGGGCAGGGAACGCAGCAACTGACCGTCATCGTGGCCGAGCCCGGAACGGTGCCGCGCTTCCCCGGCGGCGTGTCGATCGCCACCGACTTTTCCGCCACCCGTCTCGACCGTCCCATCACCGTCACGGTCAGCGCCATCGGCACGTCGCCGTACAACGGCGCGGCGCCCACCGGCACCGTGACGGTCACGGCGGGAGGGACGGAGGTGGCGCACGGCATCATCGACAGCACGCGGGCCATCCGGTTGCCGTTCTACCTCCGCTCGCTCAACGCCGTGCCGATCACGATCGCCTACAGCGGCGACGCGAACTTCGCCCCGCAAACCGTGAGCGGCAGCGTCTTCGGCCAAAAGGCGCAGACGACGCTGACGGCGACGTTGCAGGCCGTTCCCGGCGCCGCCGGAACGTTCGTGCTGAACGTCGATGCCGCCGGCTCGCCGGTTGTGCCGCCGGCCGGCACGCTCTCCGTCCTGAGCGGCACGACGGAGATTGCCAAGGTGACGCTCACCGCCGCGGGCAGCGTGTCGACGGCGAAGGCGACGCTCTCGAGTCTTCCGGCCGCGCCGGCGCTGACGGTGAGCTATCCGGGCGACAGCCTCCATCTCTCCACGGCCCAACAGGTGCGCGTCGTCATCCCCCGCACGCGCGCGGTGCGCCACTGACTCCGATGAGAACCTCCGCGCTCGCCGTTCTCCTCTCGCTGGCCGCGCCGCTCGCCGCGCGCGCGCAGGAGCCGGCATATCTCGTCCGGGACATCAACACCGTCACGAGCTCGAGCCCGAGCTCGTCGTCGCCGTACGGCTTCTTTCGCTTCGGATCGCGCATCGTCTTCGCCGCCGCCGGCAGCGACGGCATCGAGCTCTGGTCGACGGACGGCACCCCCGCCGGCACGGCGGAGATCGCCAATATCTACGGGAGCTCCGGATCGTCGTCGCCGTCGCGCTTCGCCATCGTCAACGGCAAGCTGCTCTTCAACGCTCTCGACGCCACCCACGGCGAAGAGCTGTGGGTCTCGGACGGCACGGCCGCAAACACGCGGCTGCTCGCCGACATCCAGCCCGGCTCCGCCGGCTCGCGGCCGGGAGACCGCATCGTCTATGGCGGGAAGTTGATCTTCGCGGCCACGGAGAACCTCGACGGCACGGAGCTTTGGACGACGGACGGCACGCCCGCCGGCACGATGTTGCTCAAGGATCTGAGGCCGGGCTCTGCCGGCTCCGAGCCGAGCTCGTTCGTGCTGTTCAACGGCAGTGTCTACTTCATCGCGGACGGCGCGCTCTGGAAAACCGACGGAACGGCCGGCGGTACGGTGAAGGTGAAATCGGCGAACATTTTCGGGAGTCTCACCGTCGCCGGCTCGCGGCTGTATTTCGCCGCCAGCAGCACACCCGACTTCGTGTTCGGGCCGTGGGTCAGCGACGGGACGGACGCGGGCACGCAGCCGCTCGCTCCCTCCTCGCCGGGGAGCTTCGCGACGAGCTTCATGCCGTTCGGCGACGGGGTGTTGTTTCAAAACCTCGGGAAGCTCTGGATCAGCGACGGCACGGCCGCCGGCACGCGCGTCGTGCGCGACGACGTGCTGCTTTCGACGACGCCCGGCTTCGCCGTGGCCGGCAACATCGCCTATTTCGCGGCGTCGTCGGCGACGCTGAGCGAGGCGGAGCTGTGGCGGACGGACGGCACCGCCGCGGGCACGTTCCTCGTCCGCGACATCGCGCCGGGCCCGGCGAACGGCGGCGTGCGCGGCCTCGTCGCCGCCGGCGACAAGGTCTACTTCGTGGCCACGTCGAGCGCCGCCGGCCGGCTCACGCTCTGGGTCAGCGACGGCACCGCCGCCGGCACGCGCCAGGTCAAAGCCGCGGGACTGGCCGTCGGCTTCCCCCCGTCGGGCCCGACGCTCGCGAACATCGACGGCACGATCTGGTTCTCCGGCGCGAACGCGCTGAACGGCTATGAGCTGTGGAAGAGCGACGGCACCGACGCCGGAACGACGATGGTGGCGAACATCAGTGCCGACCTCCCGCCCGGCTCGTTCCCGCGCAACTTCACCGCTGCCGGCGGGCTCCTTTTCTTCGATGCCTGGAACGGCCTCGGCACGTTCACGGACCCGAATCAGTTGCCGCGATCGCTCTGGCGCACCGACGGCACCGCCGCCGGCACGATCGAGCTGACGGACCTGCCGTTCGCCGCGGCCACCGCCGCCGGCAGCAGGATCTACTTCATGAAAAACAACAAGCTCTGGACGAGCGACGGCACGCCCGAGGGAACGGGGCCGGACACGGAGCTCGCGCGCCGCTTTCCGGCGGGATTCAACCTGCAAGGAGTGGTGGGCGACCGCATCTTCGCGTACGCATATCCCAACACCTGGATGACGACCGCGGCCGCCGGCGCGCCTGCGTACAACCTCGGCGACTTCGCCGGGTACGGCTTCGTCGACGTCGCCGGACTGACGCTCTTCTTTGCCTCGAACGCGACCGGAAACAACAGCGCGTTGTGGAGGACCGACGGCACGCCCGGCGGCACGTTCCGCATTGCCGCGGATGTCGCGAACCTTCAGCGCAGCGCCGCCGTGTCCAACGGCATCCTCTACTTCTCGTACGACAAGAAACTCTGGAAGAGCGACGGCACGCCGGACGGCACGGGCGTCGTGAAGTCTGGCCTGCCGCAGGACGGCAATCGCTTCGTCGCGGCCGGGAAGAACGTCTTCTTCACCGTGAATACGCAGCTTTGGGTGACCGACGGGACGGAAGCCGGAACGCACGCGCTTCCGGCCTTTCCGAACGCCGGTCCCGCCGCCGCGGGCGACCGCGCGGTCTTCATCGTGAACAACGCGACCGGCTACGCGTTGTGGGTGAGCGACGGCACGGCGGAGGGAACGCGTCAGCTGCGGCCGCCCCAGTTCTTCGACATCCTCGGCCTCGCCACGGTGGGCGGTCTCGTCTACTTCACGATGGGTGACGATCGCGGCGTCGAGCCGTGGGTCACGGACGGCACGCCGGAGGGGACGCTGCGCGCTGCCGACGTCGAGCCGGGAAGCGCCGGCAGTTTCCCGCATGACTTCGCGCTCGCCGGCGATCGGATTTACTTCAGCGCCACGACGTCGGCGGCGGGCACGGAGCTGTGGGCGATCTCGATCGCGCAGCGGTTGACGATCGGCGATGCTCGCGTGTCCGAGGGAGACTCGGCGGACGGTGTGGCGCGCTTTACCGTGACCCTGTCGGCGGCGGCGAAGCAGAGCGTGAGCGTCGACTACGCGACCGCCGACGGCAGCGCGCACGCCGGCAGCGACTACGACGCGGCCGCGGGGACGCTGACGTTCGCGCCGGGCGAGACCGCGAAGAGCATCGACGTGCGCGTCCACGGCGACACCGCCACGAACGGCAACCGCATCTTCTTCGTCACGCTGAAGAACGCCGCCGGCGCCGCCATTGACAAGGCCTCAGGCAGCGGCGTCATCGAAGACGATGACCAGACCGCCGACCTCGGCCTGGCCCTCGACATCTTCGGCGCCGTGCCGGGCATCGTCGTCGCCAACGTCGCGAACAACGGCCCGAGCGTGGCCACGAACGCGGCCGTCACGACCACGGTCACGCCGCGGGCAAGCTCCTTCGATTGTCCGGCGTGCTCCGCCTCGATGCTCCTCCTGCCGGGGGCGACGGTGACGGCGCTCCGCGACGGCGCGACTGTCCCGCAGCGTTACTGGACCGCCACGGCGGCGTCGCGGCAGCGCGATCCGCAGCCGGCGAACAACAGCGTGGCCTGGACCTCCGGGAACTCCATGGCCATGGACGCGCTCTACCTGACCACGGGCGGGCAGGCCAACGTGTCGTTCTCGCCGTTCCTGCCCGGTACGTACACCCTGTATTCCTCCGATCCGGCCGTCGTGTCCGTGCCGTCGTCGAGCCTCACCGTCACCGCGGCAAACAAGACGGCGACGTTCGTTGCGCGCGGCGCCGGGGCCGGCACGGCCACGATCCGTGCCGTCGACGCCATCGGCAATTCCGGATCGCTCGCGATCATCGTCGTCGCGCCGGGAACGAAGCCGCGTTGGCCGGGCGGCGTGGAGCTTTCGAACTTGGGGACGTTCCCGCCGTTCGACGTGCCGGTCACGGTCACGGTCAACACGCGCGCAAGCGCGCCGTACAGCGGCGAGACCGCGACGGGCCTGGTCATCGTGACGGAGAAGGGGCGCGAGCTCGGCCGCGTCACGCTCACGCGCGACAAGCACGATTGGACGCTGCCGGTCTACGTCGCCGACGTTGGTGCGACGACGATCGACGTCAGCTATTCGGGCGACGCGAACTTCCTTCCCGCGGCGCAGACGTGGCCGGTGCAGGCGCTGACCGGCAATGCCACGATCAACGCCACGGCGACGGAGCGGAGCGCCACGACGGCGACGATCCGCGTCAGCGTGACCGGTTCTCCGGCGGCCGCGCCGTCCGGCACGGTCACGATGAGCGAGCTCGCCAAGATCCCGGTGCAGCAGGCGACCCTGGTGCAGGGACAGGCCGAGTTCCGGCTCACCAATCTCGCGCCGGGGACGCACACGCTCGTGTTCAATTACTCCGGCGACGCGCGCTACCGCGCCAGTAGCCAGAGTCTCCGGCTGCCGATGCCGCGCACGCGCGCCGCGGGACATTGATGTACACTTTCGTGCGCCGCTCTCGGTCCGCGGCGCCAATCGATGATTACCTCTCCGATTCGCACGGCCTGCGCACTCTCCGCCGCGGCGGCGTTCTTCGTGGCCATCGCCGCGATCGTCACGGACGGCGAGTGGGCGCTGCCGCTCGCCGCGGCGGCGGTCTTCGCGCTCGTGGCCATGTTCGGCGCCGGCCCGGCGCCGCGCGACTTCGGCCCGATCCTCGAACACTTCCGCCGCTTCCGCGTGGCCATGATGGTCTGCTTCAGCGCCGCGATCGCGCTCTACAGCTTTGCCGCGGCGATGAAGAATCCGGCCGCGGCCACGCTCGGGGTCGCCTTCTGGCTCGTCGCCTTCGTCCTCGCCTTCTTCGTCGTTTACTTCCGCAGCCGCGTTAGAGTGTTCGAGAACGCGCAAGTGAAGTGACGACGTTTTCGCGATACCGACCGCACCCCTGGCACGGCCTCTCCGCAGGCGCCGGCGCGCCGCGCGTCGTCACCGCCTACATCGAGATCACGCCGTTCGACCTGGTGAAGTACGAGGTCGACAAAGCGAGCGGCTACCTCCGCATCGACCGTCCGCAACGCACGTCGTCGCAGCCGCCGGCGCTCTATGGCTTCATCCCGCAGACGTACTGCGCCGAGAACGTGGCCGGCCTGGCGCCCGGCGCCGAGCGCGGCGACGGCGACCCGCTGGACATCTGCGTGCTGAGCGAGCGCCCGATCGCGAAGTCGGAGATCATCATCGCCGCGCGCGTGATCGGCGGCTTGCAGATGATCGACGGCGGCGAGGCCGACGATAAGATCATCGCCGTGCTCCAGGGCGACTACGTCTGGGGCAACGCCGCCGACCTGGGCGACGTCCCGGCGGTGCTGGTCGAGCGCCTGCAGCACTACTTCTCGACGTACAAGCTCAAGCCCGGCGAGCCGGCCCGCACGAAGATCACGCAAGCCTACGGCTACGACGCCGCGGCGAAGGTGATCGAGGCGGCCATGCGCGACTACGCCGCGCACTTCGGCGACGGGTAGGGAAACGGCGTCTCGCGTCTCTCCAGAAGACGAAGGGAGAACGCACGATGCTGGGACTCGACACGCTCGATATCGCGATTGGTCTGGTGTTCGTCTATCTGATGGTGAGCTTCGTCTGCTCCGCGGCGGTGGAGCTGGTGGAGGTCGTTCTCAAGAACCGTCCGAAGAAGCTCTACGACGGAATCAATGAGTTGCTCGGAAGCACGTGGGCCGACAACCTCTACAAGCATCCGCTGGTCTCGTCGCTGTATAAGAAGGCCTTCAACGGGCGTAGCGGCGAGCTGCCGTCGTACATTCCGGCGCGGAACTTTGCGCTGGCCGTGCTCGAGCTGGCGAAAGGCGGCGCGCCGGGAGCGACCGATCTGCAGACGATCGAGAACCGGATCGCCGCGCTGACCAGCAATAACGATTTGAAAAAGGCTCTCGAAGCGATCTACCTGAACGCCCAGGGGCAGGCGGAGAACGTCATCAAGGGAATCGAGGATTGGTACAACAGCTCGATGGACCGCGTGGCCGGTTGGTACAAGCGCTACGCGCAGGTATGGCTGCTCTTCTTCGGTGCCACCGTCGCGGTGGCGATGAATGTCGATACGGTCGTCATCGTGAAGTACCTCTCCATGAACAAGGCCGCGCGCGATGCGATCGTCTCGACGGCCGGCGAGGCGGTGAAGAAGGGGATGCCGCAAAATGCGAAACCGGAGACGATCAAGGCCGCGGAGCAAAATCTAGTCGACAGCATCAATCACGTCAACTCGCTCGGCCTGCCCATCGGCTGGGGGAAGAATCCGGTGTGGGATTCGTCGCAGATCTGCCCGGCGGTGAAGGCGCACTTCCTCGGCTGGCTCCTCACCGCCATCGCCGTCTCCTTCGGCGCGCCGTTCTGGTTCGATATCCTGAACAAGTTCATGGTCGTCCGCTCCACGGTGAAGCCGAAGGAAAAGAGCGGCGTCGAGAAATCGAAAGACAGCTGAGCGTGACCGATTACATCCTCGACATCGCCTTTGACGACGACGACGAGGAGCTCGTGCAGTCGCGGCTGTTCCTCACGAAGTCCACCGGGAGCGTCGCCGTCGAGGCGACGCTCCTCTCCGCCTATTTCGACTCCGCCGCGGACCGCGACGCGGCCATGGAGCTGCTGGGCGGGTTCGAGCTCCGCGCGTACGAGCGCCAGCGCCAGGACTGGCTCGCGAATTACGAGCAGTCGCTCGAGCCGCTGCTCATCGGCGACTCCTTCGTCGTCGCGCCGGACGCGCGGCTCATCCCGCCGGACACCGCGCGGCACGTGCTCGTCGTCCCGCAGGAGCAGGCCTTCGGCACCGGCTCGCACGAGACGACGTCGCTCTGCATCGAGCTGCTGGAGCGGATGAAGATCAATCGCGGCCTCGACGTCGGCGCCGGCAGCGGCATCCTCGCCCTGGCCATGCTTCGCCTCGGCGCGGAGAAAGTGATCGCCTTCGACAACGACGCCGACGCCTATGGCGCGCTCCGCGACAACCGCGCCCGCAACGGCATCGATCCGGCGCGGATGCCGCTCTTCATCGGCGGCGTGGAGGCGTTGCGCGGCGGGCGCTTCGACGTGGTGACGATGAACATCATCCCCGAGGTGATCCTGGCGCTCCTCGGCGCCGTGGGGCGCATGCTATGCGCCCCTACCGGTAGGGGCGCACAGCGTGCGCCCACCCTCATCCTCAGCGGCATCCTTGTCGATCGTGCCGCCGAGGTCGTGCGCGCCTGCGAAAACCGCGGCCTGCGTCTGGCGGAAGAGCGGAAAAAAGGGGAGTGGTGGGCGGGCTCGTTTAGAATTCCGGAACCATGAATCAGCTCAGCGATCGCCTCCGCGGACTCGTGCAATCCGACATCCGCCGCATGTCTCGCGAGTGCGAGCGCGTCGGCGGCATCAACCTCGGCCAGGGGATCTGCGACCTCCCCACCATCCCTGAGCTCATCGAGGGCGCCTGCGACGCCATCGCCGCGAACAAGGCTACGTACTCGAAGTTCGAGGGCATCGACATCCTGCGTGAGCGCATCGCCCGCAAGATGGCCCACTACAACGGCATCGTCTGCGATCCGGTTACCGAGGTCGTCGTCACGGTCGGGTCGAGCGGCGGCTTCGCCGGCGCGGCGCTGGCTACGCTCAACGCCGGCGACGAAGTCATCCTCTTCGAGCCGTATTACGGCTATCACCTCAACACGCTCGTCGTCCTCGGCTTCAAGCCGAAGTTCGTGCCGCTGCGCGCGCCCGACTGGACGATCGACTTCGATGCCCTGCGCGCGGCCTTCACGCCGCGCACGAAAGCGATCGTGGTCTGCACGCCGTCGAACCCCTCGGGGAAGATGTTCACGCGCGAGGAGCTGGAGCAGATCAGCGCGCTCTGCCGCGAGCACGACGCCTGGATCTTCACCGACGAGATCTACGAGTACATCGTCTGCGACGGCCGCAAGCACGTGTCGCCGGCCTCGCTCGACGGCATGCGCGACCTCTGCGTCACCATCAGCGGCTTCTCCAAGACCTTCTCGATCACCGGCTGGCGCATCGGCTACGTCGTGGCGCCGCAGCGCGTGGCGGGTCCGATCGGCTTGATGAATGATCTGCTCGCGATTTGCGCGCCGACGCCGCTGCAGTGGGGCGTGGCCCGCGCGCTGGAAGTGCCGGACAGCTACTACGCCGACATGGCCGCGTCGTATCAGAAGAAGCGCGACATGCTCGCCGCGGCGCTGACGGAGGCGGGCTTCACGCCGTCGATCCCGCAGGGGTCGTACTACATGCTGGCCGAGATTCCGGACGAGTTCCGCGACTCCGCCGAGGCGGCCAAGGCGCTGCTCGAGGAGGCGCGCGTGGCCTCGGTGCCGGGGACGGCCTTCTTCGAGTCCGACACCGGCAAGCGCATGCTCCGCTTCTGCTACGCGAAGGACCTCGACGCGCTCGACGAAGCGTGCAAGCGCATCCGGGCCTTCCGCGCGGTCAAGGCATAGGCCCGATCTGCGCGCCCTTCGCCGCCGGCGGCGAGCAGCCGTTGCCGAGCGCCGGCGCCGTCGTCTCGGTGGCGTACGTCGGCTCGCCGACCATCGCCACCGTCATCCACGACTGCCCGCCGGTATTGAGGTACAGCCAGCCGCCCGCGTCGGAGCCGGAGACGGGTGGGAAGAGCGTCGGACTCGTGGTCAGGTATGCGCCGGTGACCGAGGGGCCGGCCGCCGCCGTTCCGATGACCGCGTTCTCGTGCTCGTCGAAGCGCACGGCCTCGACGAACGGCATGCTGGAATTCGCCTGCACGCCGATGCATGCGCCGGCCGAAAGCCCTTCGCGCCAGATCTTGATCGCCGACTTCAGCGCGTCGCTGTTGAGCACGCGCGGCGCGAACGCCGAGGGGAGCGGCTGCCGGCGGTCGGCGTGCTGCGCGAGCGGGTCGGGCATGAAGCGCTCGTAGAACGTGTGCGGCAGCCGCGTGGCCACGACCATCCCCGCCGCCCCTCCCTCGGGAATGGCGCGGATGTGCACGAGCGGTCCACCGAAGGCGCGCTCGCCCTGGATCTGCTGGTAATCGCCGGTGAGCACGTTGTCGTAGAGCAGCGTCGAAAAGAGATCGGAGCTCTTCGCCGCGCACGTCGACACGACGTCGATCGTGGCGTAGCCGGCGGCGCGCAGGTGAAAAAAGCCGATCGTCGCCGCGCAGGCGCGGCTGCCGCCGATCGTCAGCGCGCTCTGCACGTCGGGGAGCACCGACGGCGCGATGTTGCCGGCGTGGCACTCCGTCGGCGGCAGGTTGCCTAGGGCGAGGACGTCGTAGAGGTTGATCCCCTGCACGTCGTAGCCGGTGAGGTGGACGGGGAAGTTGATGACCGGGAAGCCCCAGTCCGTCCAAAGCGTGACGTTGGCGATCACCGCCTTCGGCGACACGTTCTGCAGCGTGACGAGCGTCGTGGCCGCGCGCGACTTGAGGTCGACTTCGAAGTACGGCAAGAGCAGCGTCGCCGCCGGCTGCAGGGCGACGTCGCAGCTGTCGTCGTTGTTCGTCGTGGCGGCGAACAGCGGCGCGGCAAGGAGCAGCAGTGCGAGCGCGGTTCTCATGGGTTTGCATTCCCCGCCGGCGCGATCTGCGCGCCCACCTTCGGCGACGGCGAGCAGCCGTTGCCGAGCGCCACGGCCGTCGCCTCGGTCGCGTACGTCGGCACGGCGAACATCGATGTGATCACCCAATTCTGGCTCTGGCGCAGGCCGATCGTCGTGCTCGTGTTCGTGCGGAAATCACGCGGAATGCCGGGCGGCACGACGTTGACGCTGTACACCGTCGATCCGCCGTTGTTGAGGTTGAGGTAAAGCCAGCCGCCGACGTCGCCGGAAGGGCCGGGCGGCGGGAAGAAGGCGCCGGCCGTCGTCGAGGGCGAAAATGACAGCGGCGACCCTGACGGCAACGGCGGCGCGAGGATCGGCGGCGGGATGAACACCGTCGAGTTCTCGTGCTCGTCGAAGCGGACGGTCTCGACGATCGGCACGGCGCTGTTGCGGACGTAGTCCTTGCACGCGGCGTCGCCGCCGACGAGCCCCTCGCGCCAGATCTTGAGCGAGGCGTTGAAGCCGGTCGGACCTCCGCTGATGTAGCGCGGCGCGAATACGGACGGCAGCGGCTGCCGCCTGTCGATGGTGCGGTTCGCCGGGAAGCCGACGGTGTAGCGGTCGTAGAAGGTATAGGGCAGGCTCGACGAGACCGCGGCGCCCGCCGCCCCGCCCTCGGGGATGGCGCGGATGTGCACGAGCGGCCCGCCCTGCGCGTAGCTCTGGGCCCCGCGCGGCACGATCTGCTGGTAGTCGCCGGTGAGGACGTTGTCGTAGAGCAGCACGCCGCTGTAGTAGTCGCTCGACGTGGGCGACTTCGCCGAGCAGGTCGCCACGACGTCGATGGTGGCGTAGCCGACGGCGTTGGCGTGCACGCCGCCGAGGCGGTCGGCGGCTCCCGTGCCGGGCGGAGGCGGCGAACAAGGGTATCCGTTCGAGACCGGAATGCCGGTAGTGAAGATCTGCTGGATGTCGGTGAGCAGCGATGACGTGAAGAGGCCCGGAGCATTCGCGCAGGCGGTGGTGACGTCCGACAGGAACCGCGGATTGGCGGTGTTCGCCGCCGGCTGCGAGCCGGCGGTCGGATTCGACGGTATGGGCGTCGTGATCGACGTGCCGCTCGTTCCCGGCGTCGAGCCCGGCGCGATCACGGCGCGCGCGAAGACGTCGTAAAGATTGATGCCCTGCACGTCATAGCCCGTCAGGAAGATGTTGAAGGTCAGCGCCGGAAAGCCCCAGTCGGTCCAGAGCGTGACGTGGGCGATCTGCGGCTGGTTCGAGACGTTCGCCACGGTGAAGAGCGTCGTCACGGCGGTGGACTGCGGCGATTTGAAGTCGACCTCGAAGTACGGCAGGAGCAGCGTCGCCGCCGGCTGCACGGCGATATCGCAACTGTCGTCGTTGCTCGTGGTGGTGGGACCGGCGGCGAAGAGCGGCGCAGCGAGGATCGATGCCAGAAGGATGGCGGGAACACGCATGGCGATGACCTCCCGCCGTCTGTACGCACGTCATTTGCCAAACGTTGGGCGGATCAGGGCGCCGGGCCGATGGCCGCGCGGAAGCTGAAGTCGGGCGCCGGCGAGCAGCCGTTGCCGACCGCCGGCGCATCCATCTCCACGCCGAAGCGCCCCTCGGCGAACATCGACGTGACGACCCAGGCCTGGCTCTGGCGCCGGCCTCTCGTCGTCGATCCGGAGCCGTAGTTGCGCGCCGACGAGTACGCCTCCGAGCCGCCGTTGTTGAGGTTGAGGAAGAGCCATCCGGCAACGTCGCCCGAGATCGAGGGCCGCGGAAAATTCGAGGTTGTCGTCCCTTGGCTCGACGTCGCCGGCGCCACCGGTGTGAAGCAAACCAAGTTGCAGGGGGGGCCATACGTGGCGTTCTCGTGCTCGTCGAATCGGACGATGTCGGCGATCGCCATCCGGTCGTTGGACTCGTAGCCGATCGGGCACGCCGTCGGCGCGGCGAATGCCTCGCGCCAGATCTGCAGGGTCGTGTTGAACGAGTTGAGTCCTCCTTCGATGAACCGCGCCAGGAACGCCGAGGGGAGCGGCTGTCGCCGGTCCTGCGTGCGCACGGCCGCGCCGGGCGTGTAGAGGTCGTAGAACGTGTATGGCAGCTCCGTGGCCATGACGGTCCCGGCCGCTCCTCCCTCGGGAACGGCGCGGATGTGCACGAGCGGATTGCCGCCCGCGTAGTTGCCGGTGGCGGGATTCGGGTTGAGATGCTGGTAGTCGCCGAGGAGCACGTTGTCGAAGAGGATCTCCCCGTTGAAGTAGAGCGGCGACAGCGGCGAGGTGGCGTTGCAGTTCGCGACGACGTCGATGGTCGCGTAGCCGACGGCGTCCTGGCCGTGATTGTTCGAGCCGACGTTCTTCATGATCGCGCAGTCAGGACGGCTGATCGTTCCGGTGGTGAACGCCGAGCGCAGCTCGGCGAGCAGGGCCGCGTCGATCGCGCCTGGATTGCTCGCGCACGTCGTCGCCGCGTCGGCGAGGAAGTGCGGGTTCTGGTCGTTCTGGAACGGCTGCGAGCCGGAGACTTGATTCCGCGGGACGGCCGTCCGGTTCGACGTGCCGGGCGAGGCTCCCGGTGCAATGACGCCGCGCGCGAAGACGTCCCCCAGGTTGATCGACTGCACGTCATAGCCGGTCAGGAAGATGTTGAACGTCAGCATCGGATACGCCCAGTCGGTCCAGAGCGTCACGCGCGCGATCTGCGGCTGCGGCGTGGTGTTCTGGACGGTGAAGAGCGTCGTGTGCGCCGTCGTCGAGGGCGATTGAAAGTCGACGTCGAAGTACGGCAGCAGCAGCGTTGCTGACGGAAGCAGCGAGATGTCGCAGGAGTCGTCGTTGGCGGTCGTGGCCGGGCCGGCGCCGAGCGCGGAGGCGGAGACGAAAAGGAGCACAGCGAAGCAACGCATCGGCTGGCTCATGGCGTCGGATTCGCCGCCGGGCCGATCGGCGCTTTGGCCGAGAGATCGGGCGCCGGCGAGCAGCCGTTGCCGGCCGCCAGCGCGTCCATCTCCACCGCATAGCGTCCCTCGGCGAACATCGACGTCACCACCCACGCCTGGCTTTGGCGCGCTCCGCGCGTGGTCGTGCCGAAGCGATAGTTCCCGCGCGCCGACGAGTACGCGCTCGAGCCGCCGTTGTTCAGATTGAGAAAAAGCCAACCGGCGACGTCGCCCGACGCTGACATCGGCGGCCACAGAGTCGTATTCGCCGCCGATACCGCTACCGCGGTCCCGGTTCCCGGACGCCCCGGCGGGCACAGAGTGCTGCAGGACAAGGAGACGACCGTCGCGTTCTCGTGCTCGTCGAAACGAACGGCCTCGGCGATCTCGAGATTCGAATTGCTGCGATACGGCATCGGGCACGCCGCCGGAGCGGCGAACGCCTCGCGCCAGATCTTGAAATTCGTGTTGAAGGCGTTCGTTCCCCCGTTGATGAAGCGCGGCATGAACGTCGACGGCAGCGGCTGGCGCCGGTCCGCCGTCCGCGTCGTACCGGCGGTGTAGAGGTCATAGAACGTGAACGGCAACGTGGTCGGGAAGGACTGGCCGGCCGCGCCTCCTTCCGGCACGGCACGGATATGCACGAGCGGATTTCCGCCGGCGTAGTTTCCGGTCGAGGGGTTTGGATTGACGTCCTGGCTGTCGCCGGTGAGAACGTTGTCGTAGAGCATCTCGGCGAAGTAGTGCGATCCGATCGGCGTTTCGCTGTCGCAGTTCGCCATGACGTCGATCGTGGCGTAGCCGACCGCGTTCGCGTGCGGATAGCCGACGTCTGTCACGGCCGCGGCGCAGCCGGGCGCGCTGATCCGTCCCGTGGTGAACACAGTCTGCAGGTCGGCCGTCAATGCGGCGCCGAGGGATCCGGGATTGCTGCTGCACGTGACCGCGGCGTCGGGGAGGAAGTGCGGATTCGCGTTGTTGGGGGCCGGCTGCGTGCCCGGATGGGAGCCGGGTAAAGCATTCTGCGGGTTGTCCGGCACGGTCGTTTTGTTCGATGTTCCACCAGTGCCCGGCGCAACGCCCGGCGCGATCACGCCGCGCGCGAAGACGTCGTACATGTTGATGCCCTGAACGTCGTAGCCGGTCAGGAAGATGTTGAACGTCAGCATCGGATACGACCAGTCCGTCCAGAGCGTGACGCGGGCGATCTGCGGCATGGCCGTCGTGTTCTGGACCGTGAAGAGCGTCGTCCGCGCCGTCGTGGCCGGCGATCGGAAATCGACTTCGAAGTGGGGCAGAAGGAGCGTCGCCGCGGGGAACAGCGAGATGTCGCAGGAGTCGTCGTTGTCGGTCGTCGCCGGCTTGACGGCCGTGAATGTGCCGGCGGCGGCAGTGGTGGCCAGGAGAGCGGCGAGGATCAGCGCGAAGCAACGCATCGCCCTGCATTACGGACGCGCCGCGCGCAGCGTCGGTGCGCGTTTACGTCGTCGGGTTCGCCGCCGGCCCGATTGGCGCCTTCGCTTCCGGCGCCGGCGTGCAGCCGTTGCCGAGCGCCGTCGCCGGGAGATCGAAGCCCCAGGCATCGCGGCCCGCCCACGGCACTTCCTTCGGTTTCGCCGAGGGAGTCGAAGGAATCGCCGGTCTAATCGGGCGAGGCAGCGTTTTTCGCGGCGCACTCGGCGACGACGTCGATCGTCGCGTAACCGATGGCATTCGCGTGCACGCCGCCCACCGGCGTCGCCGCACAGGTCGTGCTCCTTGTAGCCGGTGAGGAAGAGCGGGAAGGAGACGGCCGGAAACGACTGTCGGTGCAGGGCGAGGTCGCAACTGTCGTCGTTGTTCGTCGTGGTCGGGCGGATCGGCGACGTGGCGGCCGACGCCGTGGCGGCGACGAGCAGCAGCAGCGCGAAGCAGCGCATCGCCCTGCATTACGGACGCGCCGCGCGCGCCGCCGCTACTTCCGATTCAAATCCGCGAGCACTTCCTCGGCGTGCCGCGCCGGCTCGACCTTCTTGTAGATCTTCCGGATCCGCCCGTCCGGGCCGATCCAATACGTCGTCCGCGTCACGCCCCAGGTGCGCCGGCCGTCGAGGTTCTTCTCCTTCCACACGCCGTACATCTTGGCCACGTCGGCGGTGGCGTCGGAGAGGAGCGGGAAGTTGAACTTCTCCTGCGAGTCGAGCAAGCCGGTCGACACGCCGAGCACCGCGGCGTGCGCTTTGGAGATGTCGGACTCGTGCTCCTGGAACGAGCGCGCCTGATCGGCCGGGTCGTCGTTCGGATAGAAGTAGAGGATCACGTCCTGCCCGCGGAACTGCCCCAGCGACACGTCCTTGCCGCGCGTGGAAGGGAGGCGGAAGTCGGGGGCAAGGTCGCCGATTTTGGGCTCGTAGAAGTCTTGCATTCAGTCTCCGGGGTGACGGGTCACAGATGACAGGTCACAGGTGAGTGCCTCTGAGGAAGCCACCTGTCACCCGTTACCTGCACCCTAATTCGTCACCCCACTCGCAAACAGCACCTTCTCCGCGATCAGCACCGCGTTCAGCGCCGCGCTGCGGCGGAGATTATCGCAAACGGCCCAGACCCAGAATCCGCCGTTGATCGCCGGGTCGCGGCGCACTTCGGCGACCAGCACCTCGTCCCGTCCTGCCGCGTCGATCGTGCCGAATTGCTCGTCCCCCTCGGGCAGCGCAATGGCGGCGTTCGCCCGCAGCGTCTCCTCGATCTCGCGCGTCTCCAGCTCCTCCTCCGTCTTCACGAACAGGGAGAACGTGTGGCCGTGAAAGATCGTCCCCTGCGTGATCAGCAGCGCCATCTGCGTGCGCACGTCGATCAGCGCCCGGATCTGCGAGACGATGAGCTCCTCGTTGCGCTCGAGCGCCGGGTAGAGATTGAACGCCAGCTGGCGGTCGAACACCGCTTTCGGGACGCTGTGCACGTTCAAGACGCTGATCGTCTGCTGTGCCAGCTCCTCGACGCCGGCCTGCTCGAACTCCGAGGCCGGCTGCACCACCGTGGCGGCGCAGAGCTCCACGCGCCCGAGCTGCGCGATCTGGTGCAGCACCAGCGCGATCGGAATGGCCACCGGGTGCGGCGACACCACCACGCGCTCGCTGCCGTCGAGCTGCTCGAGGTTCACGCCCGCCACCGCGAGGCGCGCCTCCTCCACCGTCGTCGGCTGCGAGAGGTCGACGGCGATGAAGCGGTCGTCGCCGGCGCGCAGCAGCCACTCCCGATTCTCCTCGGCCGGGCCGCAGAAGAAAACGAGGTCGAGATCTTCGAGCTCGTCGTCCGACACCGGCTGCACGTACACCGGCTCGCCATCCGCCTCGGTCAACGCGCCGGCGCTCTCGCCCGTGGCCAGCAGCACCGTCTTCGCCAGCGGAAACGAGCGCTCGCGGAGAATCGTCTGGATCTCCGTGCCGACGAGCGTCAAGGGATTGACGATGCCGATGCGATAGCCGGCGGCGTGCTTTGGCTCGGGCATCAGTGCGTCTCGACCGCCGGCTGCAATTCATCGGGATTCGACGGCGGCGGGAAAGCGATCGACCAGAGCCGCAGCAGCGGCCCCGAGGCGAGGTAGCCGATCGAGCCGACGAAGAGAAACTCGCGCGGCCAGAAGGCGAAGATCCCGAGCACCAGCGCGATCGCCACGATCGCCAGCAGCGACCGCTCGCGCTTGAAGTAGAGCCCTTTCTGGCTGCGCCACCGGATCGGCGAGACCATGGCGAAGGCGACGGCCACCGTCAGCACCACGATCACCATGGCGAAGCGATCGTTCGTCACGGGCGACGGCGCGTAATAGATGATCGACGCCAAGGTCAGCGCGCCCGCGGGGCTCGGCAGCCCGACGAAGTAGCGGTGATCGGTCTTCCCCGCCATCACGTTGAAGCGCGCCAGGCGCAGCGACACCGCCACGAGGAAGACGAACGCCACCCCCGCGCCGATGCGCAGGTCGTGCAGCCCCCAGCAATAGACCAGCACCGCCGGCGCCGCGCCGAAGGTGACGACGTCGGCGATCGAGTCGTACTCCTTGCCGAAGTCGCTCGTGGCGTTGAGCGCCCGGGCCAGCAGGCCGTCGAACGTGTCGAACACGGCGGCGATGAAGAGCGACAGGCATGCCGTCTCGAAGAGGTGCACGGCCACGTCCGTCCGCCCCTCGGCCATCTCCCCGACCGCGCGCGCGCTGGAGACGATGGCCCGGAAGCCGAAGAAGATGTTCAGCATCGTCATCAGCGTCGGGATGATGTAGACGCCGCGGCGGAGGTTGGGCCGCTTCATGCCGGCTCTCCGATCTCCGCGATCACGGTGATGCCGACCTTCACCTTGTCGCGCATGCCCACTTTGATGTTGGCGTCGGGCGGGAAGAACATGTCGACGCGCGAGCCGAACTTGATCATGCCGACGCGCTCGCCGCGCACGACCTCGTCGCCTTCTTTTTTGTCGAAGACGATGCGCCGCGCCAAAAGCCCGGCGATCTGCTTGAAGGCCACGCGGCCGCCGTGCGAGTCCTCGATCACCACGAGGTTCTGCTCGTTCTCCGCCGACGACTTCTCCGCGAAGGCGGCGATTTTCTTTCCGGGGTTGTAGCGGTAGTGCACGATCCTGCCGCTGATCGGCGCGCGGTTGACGTGCACGTCGAACACCGACATGAAGATGCTGACCTGCTTGGTCAGCCCCTGCCAGACCTCGCCGTCCGGCACGTCCTTGATCTGCACGACCGTGCCGTCCGCAGGCGAGAGGACGTCGATGTGCCGCTCGGAGCCGGCGCGGTGCGGGTCGCGGAAGAAGTTGAGGAGGAAGAGGAAGACGAGCGCCAGGACGGCGCCGGCGATCCACCACTGAATGAGAAACGCCGCCGTCGCGAGGATCGCGACGGGCACGATGAAGATCCACCCCTCGGCTGCCAGTCGTATGCGCGGCATGGAACGACGATTAAAGCAGAAATCCTGGCGGCAATCGCGCGATCACCGCCAGGATCTCGGATTTCTGATCTTGGATTGCTGAGTTAGGCGACGGCGTGCTCCGACTCGTACGAGCGGATCCGCTCCGCCATCTGGTCCTTCAGATGCAGCTTGCGTTTCTTCAACGTTTTCTCTTCGAGCTCTTCGTCGACCGTCACCTCTCGCTTGCCCGAGAGCTCCGACAGCCGCGACTCGCACGAATGGTGCTCTTCGATCCACTTCCGGAACTCTTCGTCCTCGCTGCTGAGAATCCGTTGAATCTCCGCGGTTCGATTGGACATCAAGCTTTTCCTCCTTTGATGGTCCGGTTCGCAAGGGCGATTGTAGACCTTTACAATCCCCTGCCGCATGCCGCTTTCCCGCCGCCTCGCCGAGGCCGCCGTTTGCCTCGTGGCGCTCTCGACTCTCATCACCCCGTTCCGGCGCGACCTCTTCGTCGGCGACGAGACCAAGTACGCCCAGGTCATTCGCGAAATGCGCGCCACCGGCGCGTTTTTCCTGCCGACGCTGGGGGGGCAGCCATTCACCCATAAGCCTCCTATCCACTTCTGGCTCATCGACTTACTGACGTTCCCCTTAGGCGTCTATTCGATGTGGGCGTTCGTCCTGCCGTCGCTCCTGGCGTTCGCGCTGCTGCTGGGTTTGTTGTGGCGGCGCGGCGGCCCGATGGCCGCGTTCGTCTGCGGGACGTCGTTCCTCATCTGGGGCTCGGCGCAGTCGGCGCGGATGGACGTGTCGTTCACGCTGCTGATCGCGTACGGGCTCATCCGTCTCGAGGATTTCTTCGAGCACGACGACTTTCGCGCCCTGCTCGCCTGCGCGGCCGCGCTCGGCGTGGCGACGCTGATCAAAGGTCCGATGGCGCCGGTGATCGGCCTCGTGCTGTTCGCTCTGGAGTGGTGGCGCCGCCGCCGCGTGCCGCGCGGGAACTACCTGCCGGCAATCGCGGCGCTCGTGCTGATCCCGCTGGCCTGGCTCGTCCCGGCGATGCTCCTCGGCGGCCACGCCTACACGCGCGAGGTGATCGTGAAGCAGACCGTCGGGCGGGCAGTGGCGACGTGGGTCCACTCCGCGCCGCCGTGGTACTACGTTCTGCACCTGCCGGCGACGCTCTTCCCGTGGTTCTTCCTCGCCGTTGCGGCCGTAATCGCGCGCCGCTGGTCGTTCCTGACGAACTGGATTCTCGCGGTGCTCGTGCCGTACTCGCTCCTGGCGTCGAAGCTCGACGTCTACATGATGGCCATGATCCCCGCCCTAGCGCTGCTGAGTGTGGAGTGCGGCGGCCATGCCGCCGCTCGATGCCGCGTCGCGAACGCGATCGCAGCATCGATCCTGACCCTCTTCGTCGCCGGCGTCTTCTTCAACGTTCCCGACGTCCCGATCCACGGCCTCTGCATCGCCACCGCGATTGCGGGCGTCATCGCCTTGATCCTCGTTCTTCGATCGTCGTTTGCAACGGGCACGATCGCCGTCGGCCTCGCCTCGCTCGTCCCTCTGCTCTACACCGCCGTCGCCCTCATGCCCCAGGTCAACGAGCTCGCCTCCACCCGCCCCCTCGTGCGCGCGCTCGTCCGCCAGCAGGTCCCCGGCGACCAGATCACGCTCTATTGGTGCCCATATCTCTGGACGCGCGACATGCCGCGCGACCTCGAGCGCGTCACCTACGCGGATGAGCTGCAGACGGTGCGCACGCCGGTGCTCGCGATTGCCCGCGCGAAAGCGCCGGCGCTCCCGGGTTTCCAACGCGTCGACGAGCTGAAGATGATCGGAAAGTGGTTCGATGTCTATCGACGCTAAGCACCGCCTCGCCGCCGCCGCGTTCATGGCGCTGCTGCTGCTGTCGGTCTTCTGGCCTGAGCCGGTCGTCGACGTGAACCGCCTCTGCTGCAACGCCGCGCTCACCGTCGACGACCTCTCCTTCCTCGGGCGCGAAGCGCCGTCGTGGGACGTCGTCTTCTGGTGCCTCGCCGGCCTCTTCGCGCTCGCGCTGATGCACCCGAGCGGCGAGCCGCGCGACTACGCGCTGCCCCGCATGCGCGTGTCGTGGAAGCCGCTGCTCGCGATCATCCCCGCCGCGATCGTCGTCTTCCTCGCCTGGCGCTTCGCCGACGCGCCGGTGACCGCGTGGGCGGAGCGCATCCAATCCGACACGATCCAGGACTTCATCCGCATCACCAACCGCCTGGGCGGCGGGATGAACCCGGCAATGATCATCGTCTTCTTCTACCTCGCCGGCGTTGCCTACGGCGTGCCGCGCTGGAAGAGTTACGCCCTTTCGATGACGATCGCCGGCGCCGGCGCGGGCCTTCTCGCGCAGATCGTCAAGTACACCGTCCTCCGCTCCCGCCCCGAGCTCTGGCTCGGCCCCTTCCACCACGCTCGCGCCTCAGCGACGTCGTTCCCGAGCGGCCACACCATCGGCGCCTTCGCGTTGGCGGGGGTGCTGCTGTTTTTGTCCCCCTCGCGCACGCTGCGCGTCGTCGCGGTGCTGACCGCCGCCGCCGTCGGCCTCTCGCGCATCCTGGCCTTCCGCCACTGGACCTCGGACGTCGTCGCCTCGGCCGCGCTGGGACTGATCGTCGCGGCAATCGTGAGCCAGCTCACACGCGACCCGGCGCGCGTCGAGTAGATTCCGCGCGCCATGCCGCGAGCTCGCCTGTCGCTGTTCACCTACGACGTCGTGCGCGAGCTCTGCGGCCACTGCCGCAAAGAGCGCTTTCACTTCGTCCCGGCCGGCGCCGCCCCCGCCCCCGGCACCTGCCCCCGCTGCGGCGCCGAGCGCAAGCTCGCTGAGATCAGCGACACCGCCATCATCCGTCTGGTCACGCAGCCGAACGGGGAGGTGGTGGTGGTGCCGGTGATCGGGTAACGCCGAGGTATCATCGGCGCGTGAGCAGTAATCCCGTGCTCCGCGGCGCCACGTACGAAGACCTGCTAAAGGTTCCGGAGAATCTCGTCGCAGAGCTCATCGACGGCGAGTTGTACACGTGGCCGCGGCCGGGATCGCCACATGCCCGCGCAGCGACATTGCTTGGCGGCGTCTTAGCGACACGTTTTGATCAAGGTGATGGCGGGCCGGGAGGGTGGTGGATCGTCGATGAGCCCGAACTGCACTTGTCGGGCGTCTATGTTCCCGACATGGCGGGTTGGCGGCGCGAACGCATGCCCGAATATCCGAATACCTCGGGTTGCACGATTCGACCGGATTGGGTTTGTGAAGTTCAGTCGCCGAGCAATGCTCGTCACGATCGCGTGGTCAAACTGCCGAAGTACGCCAAGGACGGGATTCCGCACGTCTGGCTACTCGATCCACGAGCTCAAACGCTCGAGGTACTCCGGCTCGAAGAAGGACGGTGGATCGTGGCCGGCAACTACGGCGGCGACGACAAAGTTCGCGCAGAGCCGTTCGATGCAATCGAGATCGATCTCGCGGCGCTCTGGCTTCCGTCCTAGCTCTCCACCTCCGCGAAATTCACCGACACCAATCGCGAGCAGCCCGCCTCTTCCATCGTCACTCCATACAGGATGTCCGCCGCCTCCATCGTTCTTCGCGAGTGCGTGATCACGATGAACTGCGTGTCGCGGGACATGTCGCGGACCAGGCGGACGAAGCGCTCGTTGTTGATCTCGTCGAGCGGCGCGTCGACCTCGTCGAGGATGCAGAAGGGCGACGGCTTGTAGCGGAAGATCGCGAAGAGCAGCGCCAGCGCCGTCAGGGCCCGCTCGCCGCCGGAGAGCAGCGCGATCGACTGGTTCTTCTTCCCCGGCGGCTGGGCCACGAGCTCGATGCCGCTCTCGAGGATGTCCTCCTCGTCGAGCAGTTGCATCTTGGCCGTGCCGCCGCCGAAGAGCGACATGAAGATCTCGGTGAAGTACTGATTCACCGCCATGAAGGCGTCGCGGAACAGCTCGCGCGAGGTGAGATTGATCTTGCGGATCGTGCCGCGCAGCGACTCGATGGCCTGCACGAGGTCGTCGCGCTGCGTGCGCAGGAACGACTCGCGCTGCTCGAGCTCCTGATGCTCCTCGATGGCCAGCACGTTGACCGGGCCGATCTTCTCGATCTGCTCCGACAGCTTCGCCACCTCGGCCTCCAGCGATGTCCGCGCTTCATCGGACGCCGGCGGCTCGACCTCGGCCAGCGCGTCGATGCCGGCGTGCAGGTCGAGCGCGATCTGCTCGCGCAGCAGGTCGAAGGCCGACTTGGCGCGGTCGGCGCGCCGCTCCGCCTCGAACAGCGCGTCCTTCGCCGCGTTCCACTGTTCGCGCGAGCTCACCGAGCGCGACTGCAGCTGCTGCACGCGCGCGTCGAGGTCCGCGACCTCCGCCTCCAGCGCCACGCGCACCTCGGAGAGCTCATGCAATTTCGTGAGCGACGCGTCGAGCTGCGTCCGCGAGCTCTCCACCGCCGTCTCGGTGTCGTTCTTCTTCCGCGCCAGCGACTCGATCTCCTGATGGAGCTGCGTGGCGCGCGATTCCAGCGAGATCACGATGCGCGACAGGTTCTCGTGCTCGCGGGCAATCGCGTTCACGTTCCCTGCCGCCGTCTCCACGTCGACGCGCGCCTTCGACGCCACTTCCGTCACCTGCTCGAACGCGTCGCGCGACACCCCGAGCTCTTCCTCGTGCCGGCGAATGATCTCGTGCGTGTCGCGCTCGAGCTGCTCGAGGCGCTGCAGCTCGTCGATGGCCGCGGTCTTCCGGGCGATGAGCTGATCCTTTTCCTCGACGTACAGCGTCTGCTCTTCCGAGGCGACGGCGAGGTCCTTTTCGAACCGCTGCAGCTCCGCGCCGGCGCGCTCGAACTGATTGCGCCGCTCGCGCAGCTCCTGCTCCGCTCCCCGCGCCCGCTCCTCGGCGAGGATGCGCGCGTCGTCGGCGGCGCGCAGCTCGTCCTCGACGGACTGCAATTCAGCGGCGATGCCGCTGGCGCGAGTCTCGGCGGACCCGAGGTGCGCTTCGAGGTCCGACAGTTGCCGCTTCAGCGAGAAGACACCCGGCGTGGCTCCTTCGAGCCGTCCGCCGATGATCAGCGGACCGCGGACGATGTCGCCTTCGAGCGTGACGAACGTCGCGCTCGGCCGTTCCTTGGCGCGCTCGGTGGCTTCGCCGAGCGTGCCGACGATGTACGCCTCGGGCATGGCGCTGCGGATGGCGTCCGGCACCGCGCCGTCGCCGACGACGGCGTACGTGGCATTCCCGCGCCGGCTCCCTCCATGGGGGACAGGCACTCTTGCCTGTCCCTCCTCCGGGCCAGGGACAGGCATGAGTGCCTGTCCTCCACCGAGATAGTCGAGCGTGATGAACGCGCCGCGCCCCGCGCCGCGCTCGCGTAGGCGTGCGATGGCCTCAATCGCGGTGTGCGCGTTGTCGACGACCACCGCTTTGGACACGTCGCGCAGCAACGTGTCGAGCGCCGCCTCGAACCCTTCCGTCGCTCGCACCGCCTCGGCGGCGGCCATGGCGTTCGGGATCAGCTCCAGGATGGCGCGCCGCACCTCTTCGTCCTGCGATTCGAGCGACGTCAGCAGCGTGCGCAACGAGTCGATGCGATACGTCGTCTGCGACACCGCGTCGCGGGCCGAGGCCAGCGACGCGCGCATCTCGTCGCGCCGCGACGTCAATTCGTCGCGGCGAGAAACCGCCTCGCGCGCGGCGTGCTGCGCCGAGACGAGCGCCTGCTCCGCGTCGCGCAGCCGCTGCTCCCCCTCGCCGACGAGCGCAGCCGCGCCGTCGCGGCTTTCGAGCGCGCGGCGCGCGCTCTCGCTCAACTTGGAGAGGTAGAACTCGCACTTCTCGACGGCGATCTCGATCTGGTGCACCTGATTGCGCGCCTCGGAGATCTTGGCGATCGTGCGCATCAGCGACTCGCGCGAGTCCGTCAGGGCCTTCTCGTGCTGTCGAACTTCGTCCGACTTTTCCTGGCGCTCGCGCTCGAGCTGATCGGCGATCTCGCGCAGGCGATTGCGCTCGTTGCGGGCGGCGTCGAGCGCCTGCGACTTCTCGTCGAGCAGCGCCTGCTGTTCGCCCGCTTCCTGTTCGAGCGAGGCGATCTGCGCGTGCGCCGAATCGATGCGCTGCACGAGGTCGCCCAAGTTCGTCTCGGACTGCTGGAGAAACGAGCGGAGGCGCTCCACTTCACCGGAGAGCGAGGCCATTTCTTCGCGCAGCGACGACGCGCGCGCGGCGCGCTCGGCGAAGAGCGTGCGGTTCTCGGCGAGCTCCGCCTCGTCCGTGGCCAGTTGCGCGGCGAGCTCGCTCTCCGTCGCCTGCGCCGCCGCCACGCCCTGCTGCGCCGCTTCCTGCTCCGCCTGTCCGGCCACGATGCGGCCGCGGTAGAGCGAGCGCTTCGCCGTCGAGAGCTGCTCGGTCAGTTCTCGATGCCGGCGCGCCTTGCCCGCCTGGCGTTTGAGCGAGTTCAGATTCCGCGTCACCTCGCCGAGCGTGTCGTCGATGCGCAGCAGATTCTGCTGCGTCTCTTCGAGCTTGAGCTCGGCGGCGCGGCGCTTGGTCTTGTACTTGGTGATGCCCGCGGCCTCTTCGATGAGGCGCCTCCGGTCCTGCGGCTTGTTGGAGAGGATGAGATCGATCTTCCCCTGCTCCATCACCGAGTAGTTGCGGATGCCGAGGCCCGTGTCCATGAGGATGTCGGAGATGTCCTTCATCCGCACGCGCTTGCCGTTCAAGCGGAACTCCGACTCGCCGGTGCGGAAGACGCGGCGGTTGATGACGATGCGGCCGTCGTCGGCCATCGGATGATCGCTGTCGCCGTTCGACGTGCCGAGAGTCAGCGTGACCTCGCCCATCGACAGCGGGCGGCGGCGCGCCGAGCCCTGGAAGATGACGTCGTCCATCGTCTCGCCGCGGATGTGCGCGGCGCGATTCTCGCCGAGAACCCAGATGATGGCGTCGCAGATGTTCGACTTCCCGCAGCCGTTCGGTCCGACGACCGCGGTCATCGCGGCGGGGAAGGTCAGATTGGCGGGGTCGTAGAAGGACTTGAAGCCGTGTATTTCTAACTTTTCGAGACGAAACATTTGGATTGGAGCGGGATGGTAGGTCCCCGCGTGTTGCCGCGCAAGTTGACAGACAGAACGCGCAGCCGTTCTAGTGCACTTCCCGCCGCCAGGCCAGGAGCAGCGGAATGAAGGCTAGAAACATGAAGAAGCCGCGTGCCCAGCTCAGATGCTGCCAGTTCTGGCCGCGCACGTACCACTCGGCCGGGGCGACGCTCGACGAGGCGCTGTTGCGGAAGGCGATGAGCTCGGGGACGAAGTAGAGGGCGGTGGTGACGATGGCGACGGCGTAGATGGCCACGGTGATGAAGATGAGGTTGCGCCGCGAGCGCAGCTTCCAGTTCAGCGCGAGCGCGGCGATCAGCGTCACGATCGCCAGCGGATGGATGCTGAGCCAGAAATGCTCGTCATGGATCGTTTGCGCCAGCGCCGCCGTCTTGGGCAGATCGGCGAGGTACGGCGGAAACCAGACGATGTGCGAGTAGACGATGCCGCCGAGAATGGTGGCCCAAACGACGATCGCCGCCGCGAGCGACAGGTCACGAGCTCTTGTCATGGATTGCGCATATCGTAGCAGAGCGTGATCGAGGAGTACCTGCAGCGCGAGATCGACGTCGGCAGCTTCCCCGCGGCGGCGTGGGCGGTGGGCACTCTTGCCGGTGGCGTCGTCGCTGAGGGTGCTCTGGGCCACGCGGTGGCCGTCCCGCTGCGGATTCCCGCCACGGTCGACACAATCTTCGACGTGGCCTCGCTGACGAAGCCGTTGATCACGGCGACGCTGATCCTGCAGGCGGTGGCCGAGGGGCGCATCGGCCTCGACGATCGATTCGAGGGCTTCACCTACCGGTCGCTGCTCACGCACTCGTCGGGACTCGTCGCCTGGCTGCCGTTGTACGCGTTCCCCGATCCGCTCGCGGCGATTCGCGACCACGGCCGCGGCGCGGCCGGCACGGTGTACTCCGATCTCAATTTCGTGCTGCTCTGGTACGCGCTGCAGCGGCTGTACGGCGACTATGTCTCGCTTGCCGAGGCACGAATTCTCAAGCCGCTCGGCATCGAGGCCCTCTTCCGCCCGCCCGCCCCGCTCCGGCCGCGCATCGCCGCGACGGAGTGGGGGCAGCGGTGGGAGATGCGGATGTGCGCCGAGCGGAAGATCGCGTTCGACGGGTTCCGCCAGACGTTGATCTGGGGCGAGACGCACGACGGGAACTCGTTCCACTTCGGCGGCGGCACGGCGGGAAATGCAGGACTTTTCGCGACGGCGCGTGCGGTGTTCCGTTTGGCGCAGGCGGTGGCTTCCGGCGACCTCATCCCGCGCGAGCTCATTGGCCTCGGCTGGGACAAGCCGACGCCCGGCTCCCTCGCGACGTCGATGTTCTCACCCGAGGCGTACGGCCATACCGGCTTCACCGGCACCTCGGTGTGGATCGACGGCGAGCGGATCTTCGTGCTGCTTACCAATCGCGTGCACCCGGTGGCCGCGGCGAATGCGATGCAGAGGGTGCGGGGCGAGTTTCACAAAAGGACCCTCTCCCCGCTGCGCGGGGAGAGGGTGGCGCGCAGCGCCGGGTGAGGGGCTCGAGTTGGGAAGCATGCGCCCCTCATCCGGCCTCGCTCCGCTCGGCCACCTTCTCCCCGCAGGCGGGGAGAAGGATCTCTCTATCGCGCCCAAACGCTTCCCGGCGCCCACGCCGCCGCCCGCCCGCGCAAGGCCTGAGCGCGCGCGGTGTCGCCGCTCGCCTCGGCCAGCGCGGCGTACATGACGAGCGTCTCGGCCAGGAGCGGGTCGGGGTCGGTGTAGTCGTCGCGGAAGCGCGTCTCGAGGAGCTCGGCGTTGTCGCGATAGATGCGCAGCGCCTCGTCGCGGCCGCCGGCCTTCAGAACAATGTAGGCGAGGGCGAGGGCCTGGAACTCCTGGATCTGCGGATGGAGGGCGATGGTCTGCTCCATCAGCGTCGCCGCTTCGTCGAAGTCGCGGCCGAGGTGCGCGAGAGACAGGGCGATGCCCTCGCGCGCGGCGGGATCGTCGGACTGGCGATATGCCGCGATTGCCTCCTCGAATCGTCCCATCAGCTTCAACGCCTCGGCGCGGTGCAGGGGATCGCGCGCCGCGGCGGCGGCCGCGTCGGCGTAGCGATGCTGGTGGATGAGCTGCTGCGCGCTCGTTGCCGGCTTCTGCGACAGCATCCAGATCGCCAGCCACACCACCAGCGCGACGGTGATGATGAGAATCGTCAGGACCATTACTGCGTCGTCGTTGTCGTTGGCTGCGCCGGCGCTACGGCGCCCGGCTCCACGATCAGCGTCCGCATCGTCTGCGGGCGCCCCTCGTACTGAAAGTGCAGGTCGGGCATCGGCTGCGGCTTCGTCTCGTCGGGTTGACTGCTGAGGTCCGTGACGTCCGTCAGCGGAACCGCCGAAGCATTCATCACGCGCTCATTGCGGCGGCTGACGAACTCGTGGAGCCCGAGGAGCAGCAGCACCACGACGAAGGCGCCGAGCACCGCCACGATGCCCTGCCGCTGCCGCGCGTACTCGATCACGCCCTCCGACTTCTTCCCGCGGCGCTGCGGAAACATCTCCTGCAGCACCGCCTTCGTGTCGACCTTCGCTCCCGTACGCGGGTCGGCGCCGCAGTACGGGCAGAGCTTTGCCGCCGCGTCGATCTCGTGACGGCAGGCGACGCAGGCGATGCGGTCCGAATCACTCAACGTTGATGTCCACCGTGAATCGCGAAGTCACCGGCACGCCGTTCTGGGTGGCCGGTTTGAAGCGCCATGATTGCACGGCGCCGATCAAACGTCCCATCTCGCCCGCCAGCGGCTGCACGATATCGACGTCGCGCACGCGGCCGTCCGTGCCGACCGTCAGCGTCATCCGCGCGTGTCCGTGACCGTGCAGCGGCGGCACCGGCTGGTACTCAGGCACCGGCTGCGTCATGCGCGCCGACGTCGTCGCCGGCGGCGCGGTGCGCCGCGGCCGCGGAATGCGCGGCTCCTGCGGCGTTTGCCCGTACACCGTTCCGGTGATCGAGCGCGGATCCATCGTCTGGACCGGCTGCTGCGGCGGCGGCACTCCTTGCGTCGCGCCGTACTGCTGCGACGTCATCGCCGTCGCATCGCTCCCCATCGCGCCGGTCACGGTGCTCGTCATCGGCTGCGTCGTCGCCGGCGGCTGCTGCTGGAGCGGACCGGCCGGCCCCGCGCTGTTGTCGGGAACGAGCGGGATATTCGCCGTCGGCGTCGCCGGCGCTTCCGTCGCCACCGCCTCCGGCGTCTTCGGCTGCTGCGCGGCCTTCACCTCGCTCGGCTCGAAGCCGTGGATCAGCGATCCGATCACGAAGGCGATGATCAGCAGCGCCACGAAGGCGACGATGCCGAGGATCTTGTTGTTCCAACGATGTTGCGGCTGCGGCGCGGTGGCCGCGGACGGCTCCGGCTTCGCCGGCGGCTTATCGCCTTGCCACCAGTTGCAATAAAGGCAGGTTTTCGCGCCCAGGTCGATGCCGCGATTGCAATTCACGCACTGTTTCTTTTCACTCATCAATTGGCAATACGGTGCAACCGCCGTACCGCGTCGTCCCAGACGAACACAGCCTCCGACGTAATCGCAAACGACTGAGGGGGAATGCCTTGCGCGACGGCCGTGCTCTTCGCTTTCACGACACGGTACAGCGTCTCGCTGCTTGTGTCGTACGCAAATAACAGATTTCCGCGAACGAGGACGCGATCGACTCCGGTCGGAAAGTCGGAGTTGCGGTTCGGACGGATGCCGAGGCCGATGAGGCCGCGGAAAAAGCCGCGGAGGAAAGCCTGGCGGAACGACTGCGCGCCCTCGATCATCCAGACGCGCTTGGCTGACGGATCGGCGACGGCCAGCGTGTGCGATGAGGCGAAGGCGAGCGCGACCGGCACCGCGCCGACAGCGGTCTCGCCGGCGGACTTCATCGTCGAGAGCGCAATCACGCGCATCCTCGCCTCGCGCGGATAGACGAGGTAAGCATTGTCGCCGTCGAGCTGCAGGTCCGAGGCAAACGGCGCGACGGTCACGCTGCGCGCGACGGCGAACGGCATGGTGGTGATCTCCTGCAAGAGGCCCGCGGTGCGCGCGTAGACGTAGAGCCGCCCGTTGGCCGCGCGAAGAAACGACGGATCGGCGGCGATTGTGATGGACGCCCCCGCGCCGTCCGCGCCGATCCGTTCGAGGGCTCGAGCATCGCGCTCGAGGAGATAAAGCGCGCGTCCGTGGAAGACGCCGTCGACGGGAGTCTCGCCGCACTGGATCGTCGTGCCGCGGCCGGTGCCGAGCTCGACGACGCGCACTTCGTTGGAGAGAGCATCGAGGACCGCCACGCGGTCATCGCCGGCGACGATCTGCGTTGGCTTCAGCACGCCGCCGCTGTTCCATACGACGTCGAGCGTTTTGGCGTTGAACAACTCGACGGCGCCGTGGTGCGCGACGACGATGCCGTGCGCTGTGCTCGCCACCTGCTGCGCGAGCGCGGGGACGGCGGCGAACAGCAACACCAGAAGCCGCTTCATTTGATGGCCTCGATGCGGATCGGCTCGAGAAGCAGGCCGTCGGCGCCGCCCACGTCGGTGACGCCGAGGATGCGGTAGACGAGGCGCAGCGGCGTGCTCGCGGCGAAGCTGCCGTTGAAGACCGTCGGCTCGGCGAAGCGGAAGGGAACGCCTTCGATCGTGCCGGACGCGAACGGCGTCTGCGCGAAGATGACGACGCCGCTGAAGGTCATCTGATCGAGCGTGGCGCGCTGCTCGGGCGTGAGCTTCAGGCCGAGGAGCTTGCGCAGCTCGGGGCCGCTCGGCTGCGCGGTGGCCTTGCCGCCGGTGAGGAACGCCGGCGCGCCGCTCTCCGGCTCTTCCGCTTCGCGGCGGAGCGTGCGCAGCGTGTCATTGTCGGGGAAGCGTGTGAGCAGTGCGTCGAGCGTGGCGCGCGCGCTGCGCAGCTCGCCGGCGTGGAGTTGTTGCAGGGCGCGCCGGACCTCGGCGCCGGTGGACGATTCCTCGGGCGCACGCTGTGCGCCCCTACCGGGTTCATCGTCGGTAGGGGCGCACGGCGTGCGCCCGCAAACGCGCTCGAGGTATCGCTGGTACTCGCGCACGAGAGCGATGGAGAAGGGATTGGCGTCGAACGCGGCGGCGAACGCCTTTTCGTCAGGACCGAGCCGGGCAATCGCGGTGAGCGCCGTCGGATCGTCGCTGCGCGAGGCGAGCACGGCCTCGTACAACCTGCGCGCTTCCACGACGTCGCCGCGCCGCTCGACGAGCCCGGCGAGGCGGAGCTGCGTGCGGTTCAGGAGCGACACGTACGTGGCCACGTCGCCGCGCGCCGTCGAGTAGATCTCGAACGATTCGTTGCGGACGACGGCGGACTTCAGCGGATCGAACGCGCTCGACTTCAGCGACGCGATCACGGTGCGCAGGAGTTGCTCGTCGTTGGTGAACGTCGCCAGCGAGTATTGATAGACGGCGAGGTCGAGCCGGTTGGCGAGCGACGGCGACGTCTGCACGTCCGCTTCCGCGATCGTCACCGCGTTGCGCGCCGCACTCGCCGCCTTCGGCGTCTTGCGCAGTTGCGCCATCGTGCTGGCGTAGAGGTTCCACGTCTTCGCCGAGTCGCTCGTGTAGCGCAGCGCCTCCTCCGCCAGCGCGAAGGCGCGCGCGTCGTCGACGCCCAGCTTCGCCTCCGCCAGCGCCGCATACGACGTAGCCGTCGCGTAGCGCGCCATGTCCGAGGCGCGGCGCGCGTCGAGGCGCTCGCGCGTGGCGATCTCGAGGGCGCTCTTGTACTCGGCGTTGGCGCGCGCGGTCTCGGAACGAGCGGCGCGGAGGTCGCCGAGGTTGAGGTGCGCGGAGAGCTGCGAGACGAAGTCGTGCGTCGTCGCCAACTGCTTCTCCATCTGTTGGATCTCGAAATCCGAGGAGAGGCGCGATTGCTGGCCGGAGAAAAGGAAAAACAGTGTCATCCCGAGCGCAGCGAGGGACCCCCTCCCGGCGGGGGATCCTTCGCCGTCTCCGCGGCTCAGGATGACCCGGGGACGCTTCATTGCGCGAAGTAGCCTCTGCGCGCGTTCAGCACTTCGACGCCGCGCGTTGCGGCCGTGATCGTGATCGCGCGCCAGCCGGCCGCGTTGCCGTGGCTTTGATAAACCAGCGTGTAGCGCGAATTGATGTCCATGAGGATTCGACGGAGCTCGCGGCCGATCGTCGCGGCGCTCGCCTTGGCGATCACGCCGCCGGTGTTCTTCGCCGCCTTCTCCAGA
Source organism: Thermoanaerobaculia bacterium (assembly GCA_036522835.1). Taxonomy (GTDB): domain Bacteria; phylum Acidobacteriota; class Thermoanaerobaculia; order Gp7-AA8; family Gp7-AA8; genus DATDFB01. The sequence goes on from DATDFB010000296.1 coordinate 64,933, forward strand.
AACGGGCTGCCGCCGCCGAGGACGATGGCGTCGACGACCATCTTCGTGCTGCTGACCGCGCGCAGCGCCTCCTCCTCGGATGTCACGCTGTTGCGGTCGCCGCCGTCGGTGATGACGATCGCGTACGTCCGCTCGCGCGAGGCGATCGACGTCAGCGCGTCGCGCAGCGCCGTGCCGCCGTTGGCGTCGACCTTGCCGATGGCCGCGAGCGGCTGCGCCTTCGTCACGTTGTGATTGAAGAGCACGACCTCGGCGCGGTCGTCCTTGCGCAGCAGCGCCGACGCGCTTTCGATCGCGCGCAGCGCCGCGGCAAGTTTGCCTCCGGTCATCGACAGCGACCGGTCGACGATGAAGACGAAGCGCGCCGGGCCGCGCTCGGCGCGTACGTCGCGCACCGTCTGCTCGATCGCGTTCTCCGTCACGCGCAGGTCCTCGGCGCGCAGCGGCCGCGGCGAGCGCACGCGCATCGGCACTTCGACGAGGTCGACGTTCATCGTCTCGCCCGCCGAGAGCGCCGCCGTCAGCACTTTGGCCGTCTCCGTCGTCCGATAGCCGTTGGAAAAGACCGTGGCGGTGATCTCGTGGCCCGCGAGCGACGTGCCGAAGTCGTGCGCGATGCGGTACGGCGGCTTGCGCGCCACGCCGGCGAGCACGCCGTCGATGGAGAACTCGACGCGGTCGACGTTCGCCGCCGTCGTGGTCACTTCGATCGGCAGCACGCCGACGGCCTGCGCGCCTTGTTGCGGCGAGACGAAGGCGACGGCGAGCAGGAGCGGGACGACGAGGCTCACGTCCGCGAGCAACCGAACGCCGTCCGTAAGATATTCTTTTGCCACCAATGCTCGCGCCTGACACGCACCTCGGTCCGTACCGGCTGATCGCGCGCATCGGCGCCGGTGGCATGGGCGAGGTGTGGAAGGGCGAGGACACGCGCCTCGGGCGCACCGTGGCAATCAAAGTGCTGCCGCCCTCGGTGGCCGCGGATCACGAGGCAACGGCGCGTTTGCGGCGCGAGGCGCGCACGGCCGCGCAGCTCTACCACCCGAACATCGCCATGATCCACGCCATCGAGCAGGACGGCGACCGCATCTTCATCGTGATGGAGTTCGTCGAGGGGGAGCCGCTGTCGAAGATCATCAAGCGCGGCGCGCTCTCCGAGGCCGAGCTGTGCCGGATCGGGCGCGGCGTGGCGGAGGCGCTGGCCGAGGCGCACGCGAAGGGCATCGTCCACCGCGACATCAAGCCGGACAATGTCATCGTCAACGGGCAGCGCGTGAAGGTGCTCGACTTCGGCATCGCCAAGCAGGTCGACGCGCCGCCGGCGACGTCGCAGGACGCGCCGACGGCGTTCATGACGCAGCAGGGGATGATCGTCGGCACGGTGCACTACATGTCGCCCGAGCAGGCCCTCGGAAAGAATCTCGACGCGCGCACCGACATCTTCTCCCTCGGCGTGGTGCTGTACGAAGGGGCGACGGGGCGGATGCCGTTCACCGGCGAGACGGCCACCGAGACGATGATGCACATCATCCGCGACGATCCGCCGGACGCGGCGAAGTACAACGCCGCGATCACGCCGGGGATGAAGGCGATCATCGACAAGTGCCTGCGCAAGAACCGCGAGGAGCGCTTCGCCTCGGCCGCGGATCTGGCGATGGCGCTGGAGCAACACCTCGGACAGGCATCGACCGATCCGTACACCGCGGCGGTGACGCAGGTGCGGACCGCGCCGCCGACGGTGATCGAGCGAGCGCCGTCACCTCATCGAAAGCCTGGGCGTTGGCTTTGGCTTGCCCTCGGCGCGATCGTGCTGGCGGCGGGGATCATCGGCGCGATCGCAACGCGCCCGCCGGCGAAGGCCGCGGCGGTTCCGAAGCCCGCGCCGGCGCCGGCCGCAACGGCAACGACAGCAGTCACCGTCACCGCTCCGCCAACGCCGCAAATCGTCGAAACGAAAACGACTGCGCCGGAGC
>DATDFB010000297.1:0-41617 GCA_036522835.1 Thermoanaerobaculia bacterium
CGGCGTGGTGGGCGGCGTCGTCGGCGGGCAGTTGGGCGGCCAGCTCGGCGGGCAGATCGGCGGCACGGGCGACAAGCCGCTGCGCGTCGGCGGCGACGTGCAGGCGCCGGTGGCCACGACGCGCGTCGAGCCGCAATACACCGAGATCGCGCGCAAAGCCCGCATCGAAGGACTGGTCATCATCGAGGCCATCATCGACGCGCACGGCAACGTCACCGACGCGCGCGTGCTCAAGCCGCTGCCGATGGGACTCGACCAAGCCGCCATCGACGCGGTCAAGCGTTGGAAGTTCAAGCCCGGCACCCTCAATGGCCAACCTGTCCCGGTCATCTTCAATCTGACGGTCAACTTCCGTCTGCAATAAAGAGGAGAGGTCGCGTATGCAAGGAATGGAAACGAGCTTCAGCCTGATCGGGATGTGGCACTCGATGAACTGGGTGGCGAAGGGCGTGGTGGTCGTGCTCGCGCTCATGTCCATCTGGTCGCTGACCATCGCCATCGAGCGGCTGTGGCGCTTTCAGAAAGCGAAACGCGAGTCGCTCCAGGTCGCGCTCGGCGTGACGCCGCTCCTCAAGCAGCACAAGCTCGACGACGCCATCCGCCTCGCCAGCGACAAGCGCTACCGCCACAGTCACCTCGCGCGCGTGCTCCGCGCCGGCCTGACGGAGTTCGAGTACCAGACTCACGAACAACTGCCGGAGGACTTCGACGTCGTCGAATCGGGCAAACGCGCCATCGACCGCGAGACGCTGATGACCACGGCGGAGATGAAGAAGGGCCTCGGCAATCTGGCCACGATCTCCACGACCGCGCCGTTCGTCGGCCTCTTCGGCACGGTGGCCGGCATCATCCACGCGTTCCAGGGCATGGCCCTCACCGGCTCGGGCGGTCTCGGCGCCGTGTCGGCCGGCATCGCCGAGGCGCTCGTCACGACCGCGTTCGGCCTCTTCGTGGCTATCCCGGCGGTGTGGCTGTACAACTACTTCCTCAACAAGGTCGACCGGTTCCAGGTGGAGATGTCGAACTCGGCGTCGCAGTTGATCGACTACTTCATCAAGAACGAGGCGCGCGCCCGGATGCAGGCGGCGCGGTAAGGCGGAGGATGGCATGGCATTCGGAGCCGGCGGCGGCAGCCCCGACGAGGTCAAAGGCGACATCAACGTCACGCCGCTCGTCGACGTCTGCCTGGTGCTGCTCATCATTTTCATGGTCGTCACGCCGATGCTTCAGTCAGGCGTCGACGTCCTCCTCCCCGAGGGGCCGCACGCGGCGAAGAAGCCGGGGAAGGAAGGCGACCTGGTGATCTCCATCAAGATGGATGGCACGGTCTTCGTCGGCCAGGACTGGATTCCCGACCGCGACCTGCCGCGCTATCTGAAGGCCGAGCACGACAAGGATCCGTCGCGCAACGTGATGCTCAAGGCCGACAAGCGGATCAACTTCGGCCGCGTGCGCCTGGTGATGAAGGCCGCCAACGACGCGAACTTCACCGGCGTGGCCATCCTCACCCAGAACCAGCAGGCCGGCGAGCAGATCGCCAAAGGAAGAGGTTAGCGATGGCGATGGGTGGCGGCGGCGGCTCCGGAGTCCGCAGCGAGATCAACATCACTCCGCTCGTCGACGTCGTGCTGGTGCTGCTGATCATCTTCATGGTGGCGACGCCGATCCTGCAGATGGGCCTCGACGTCGAAGTGCCGCCGAAGGTGGAGGTGACGGGAGCGCCGCCGCCGTCGGAGCAGAATCAGCTCGTCATCACGATCAAGGCCGACGGGATGTACCTGAACACGCAGAAGGTGAGCTCGCCGCAGGAGCTGGCCAACCTGATCGGCGCGCAGATGCGCAGCCGGGCCAACTCGGACAAGGTGGTCTTCATCAACTCCGAGGATACGCAGGCGTTCGATCGATCCGTGGTGGCGATGGACGCGGCGCACGAGGGAGGGGCGGTGAAGATCGGGTTCCTCACTGAACCGCCCGCCAAGTAGTGCGCGACAAGCAGCACTCCCGAAGAAGGCTTTGCCAACAAACGCAGGCGGCCGTGCCGCCTGGCGGAGGCGCGTCGGAATCGAACCAACCCTTCGACGCTTCCGCGCCGAAACAACGGTTTTGAAGACCGCGGAGGCCACCAGACCCCATTCGCCTCCATCAAAGTAGGCGCGGGTGGTAACGTTGCCGCGCGTGCCGGCTATTGCATATGACTCGGCCTTCAACCTGCTGAGCGTCTTCGCCTTCGCCATGGGGGCGATCGTCGGCAGCTTCCTCAACGTCGTCATCCACCGCTACCCCATCGAAGAGTCCATCGTCTTCCCGCCGAGCCGCTGCCCCGAGTGCCGCGCGCGCATCCGCTGGTTCGACAACGTCCCCATCCTGAGCTACCTCTGGCTGCGCGGCCGCTGCCGCGACTGCCGCGCGCCGATCTCGCCGCGCTATCCGCTCGTCGAGCTGGCCAACGGCCTGTTTTACCTCGCGATCTTTCTGCACACCGGGCCGACGCCGGGGTTCCTCCTCATCGCCGCGTTCGTCTCCATGATCGTCGTCCTGATCTACATCGACGCGGAGATCCAGATCCTCCCCGACGTCGTCGACCTCCCCGGCATCGCCGTCGGCATCGCCGTCGGCGCGCTCGGCCTGGGCAACGTCTATCCGGCCATCACGGTCAGCTCGTCGATCGTCGACGCCCTCATCGGCGCGCTCGCCGGCGCGGGGATCATCGTCGCCGTCATCGCCGCCTACTGGCTCGTGCGCCGCGTCGAGGGGATGGGCCAGGGCGACATCAAGATGCTGGCAATGATCGGCGCCGGCCTCGGCTGGCGCGCCGTGCCGGGCGTACTGCTCTTGGCGGCCGTGTGCGGAACGCTCATCGGCGTCCCGATCGCCCTGCGCAGCGACCGCGGGATGCAGCTGCCGCTGCCGTTCGGCGTCTTCCTCGGCATGGCGACGCTGGCGGTGATCTTCTTCGGGCAGACGCTTTCGGAGTGGTACTTCCTCCTGCTGCAACATTGAAAATCCACCAGCTTGCGGTGGATTTTCAAGGTATCCCGTAAAGCTTGCCTGTTGCGGGGGGTTGAAGTGACCGGAGAGCGGCCACGTTTGGAGAACGAATCGCGATTAGGTATTCGACGAGTTCTCTCGCGAGGCGGCTTCAGTGGCGATGCCTTGTTCACGTTCTTATGCTCGTCGAGCTAGTGTTCCACTAGGTGCTCTGCGTCTCTGCGATGATCGCATCCACCACGGAGAAGGACAGCGGCTCGGAAATACGCCATACTCGTCAGGAGCGGAATGGGTCCATGGACACACCTGCAGCAAAAAAAAAGAACGAAAAGGCGACCGGGGAATCATCTCGGACCGATCCGCATGGCGGTACCCTCGGTCACGCAGGGCGGTACGTTCTCCTGTCCGTAATTGGCAGTGGAGGCCAATCGACCGTCTATCTCGCCAGAGACGACGATCTCGGACGACCGGTGGCCATCAAAGTGCTGCGGAAGCGCAGCCGGCACGCCGAAATCCGGATCCAGCGGGAAGCACGTGTCCTCGCCCAGCTCAAGCATCCGGCGATCTGTCAAATTTACGACATCGGTACGACTTCGAATCATGGCATCTATCTCGTTCTGGAGCTTCTTGAAGGAGAGACCCTGTGGAAGATGATCGAGAAATTCGGGACACTCTCCATCGAGCGGACTGTGGCCGTGGCGCAGGCCGTCGCCGCAGCGCTTGGTGCTGCGCACGCGCAAGGCGTCGTGCATCGCGATCTGAAGCCGGGCAACATCGCCGTGCTGCCCGACGGAACGCTCAAGCTGTTCGATTTCGGCCTCGCGACCGAAACCCGAAAACCGACGATTTCCGTCGGGGTCCGTCTCGGCACCTACGGCTATATGTCGCCGGAACAGTACCTGGCCGAACCGGCCGACACGCCGTCCGACATCTTTTCACTGGGATGCATTGTCTACAAACTGCTGACCGGCCGCGTACCTTTCGCGACGGGCGAAGACCTGTGCCACGGCCGATATGAAACGTTGCCGGACAAAATCGGGAACGATCTCGGTTTCAGAGGCATCGAGCTTCTGCGGCGCATGCTGGCTGTCGATCCAAACGAACGCCCCACTGCGGGACAAGTCTGGCAAGAGCTTCAGTTCGTTGCGGTCCGGCTTGCCGGAGCGGACAGGAAACGCGCGCAGCAGTGGGATGGCGACGCGATCGTTCGTCTGCTCAATGCCATTCCCGCGGAGGATCAACCGTCTCAACCGGTCGGTGAGATCGCGGAGGTTGCGGCGGCCGGTGACGAGGACGTGGCAATGGCGATGCTGCAACTGCCGCTGGCATTCGGCGCTCTGCGATGCTCCAAGGACGCTCTATCCGGAGCGATGCGAGTCCGCGCCACGTCCGAAGTGGCCCGGTATTTCCTGAAGAGCCTCGCGCTCTACGTTCGGAACGGCGTCCATCTTATCGATCGGTGGGAAAGGCGTGACGATCCGTCCGTCGCAGATTCCGTCGCGCTGATCGGCGCCGATTTCGTCTATGCCATGGAGCACCGCCGCGTGTTTCAACACGGTCTGCTCGAGCCCACACGCGTGGTTTGGCCGACGCAACTCATCATCAAAGGCTACAGCGAAGAGCGCAGCTCGCCCGTCTATCTTATGCAATACGACCGCTTCGCACAGCAGTATCAGTTCATCGGCGGGCGGCGGCGCAAGGACGAGTCCGCGATTGCTGCGATGCACCGTCGCATCAGCGAGGAGTTGCGCCGCAGCGGCTTGCAACCGGATGTCGATTATGAGCTTGACCTCGTGCGCAGCGACGTCGTCACCACGCAGTTGTCACGAACGTACGGAGCGTTCACGGAATATCACTTCTCCATTTTCTTGGGCCGTTTCAAACGTGGCCTGGTCCTCGACGAGCACGATCGGTGGGTGACGGAGGAGGAGCTCTTCTCGGGGCAGCTCGAAAGCGATCCACGAGAGGCATGGAATTACCGCGCTGCGCGCGTCGCGAACGCAGTGGGCCAGGGTTTGGCTACGCTTCCCTACAGCTTTCCCGGCCTTGAAATATCGTCCACCACCGGTAGGGAAATGTCTCCGCCAGCCACTCCTACAGTCAAGTAGCCCTTGTGCCGCGTGGCGCCTGCAACGAACCCACATCGATCATGCTCGACAGTAGATCCGGGTTTCCTCAGAACCTCATTGGGAAGCCATTCATCGACGGCTGGAAAATCGTTCGCATCATCGGTGACGGCTTCACCTCGGTCGTGTTCTATGCGACGAGAGGCTCCGAGGAAGCGGCAATCAAGGTCTATCGACCCGATTTCGTTACGGAGTCGAAAAAAGATCAAGAGCTCGAAAGGATCCACCGACAGTTGCAGCTCGTCGGCCATGACTGTCCCTATCTCGTGCGCATCATCGCCGGTGATGAACACCCCAGAATGGGGTACCTCTATCTAGTGATGGGGTTCGTGAAGGGGAAGCCCCTGGACCGAGTGGCCGACGATGTTCCCATCCATCGCATCAAGCCGCTCTTGGCGCAAATCGCGTGCGCCGCGCGCTATCTCGACGACCACTACGGGATCGTCCACCGGGATATCAAACCAACGAACATCGTCGTAGACGACGATTTCAAGTGCGCTACGCTCCTCGACCTCGGCGTGATCCGGCCCATCTTCGAACGGACCGACACCACCTCGCCGGCGGGCGGATTCCTCGGCACGATGCGATACAGCCCTCCGGAGGTCGTGGCTGAGGAAGACGTTCCAGAGGAAGCATTCAAGGCGCTGACGTTCTATCAGCTGGGGGGAGTCGGGCACGATCTGATCACCGGCAGACGCCTCTTCGGTTACCTGCGCGAGGAAGACACGCGCGCGCGGGTGATGAAAACGATCCGTGAGGATACCCCGGACCTCTCATCCCACGTGCGAGAGCACGTCCCGCCGGAGCTCATCGAGCTCGTACGGAAATGCCTGGAGAAGAAGTGGCAGGATCGCCTTGAGTTGACGTGGAAAGCCTTCGAGCGCCCTCTGTTCGTGCAGCGACCGGTCGTGGTCCTCCTGTACACAGGCGGTACGATCGGCGCCGTCGCCGACCACGACGACGCGCGCCTGCGTAACCTGCGGATCGTTCGCTCTGCGGAGGACGACCTGCTGCGAAAGTTCAAGCGGCGGGTGACGGTCGACTATCAGCAACTCGCCGGCCGCGAAATCACCATGCCGTTCGATCTGGAGTGGGATTTCCTTCCGCCCGACCAGCAGATGCTCAGTGAAAACGCGCGTTACTTGACATGGGGAAATCTCGGCGCGGCAATCGAGCGGATCTGCGCCAGATATGCGTGTCCGCAGAAACCGGATCCGGATGGGACTGGGAACTATCTGGCCGGGATCGTAGTCCTACATGGAACCGACACGCTCGCCTACTCCGCGGCCGCGCTCTCGCTCTCGCTCCGGAACCTTCCCTGTCCGGTCGTCCTCACCGGATCGAATCAGCCGCCGAACGAAAAGGACATTCGCGAGAACCGGCTGATCACGAGCGAGTCCGACGCGTGGAAAAACATCCACCGCAGCCTGCAGTTCATCGAGACCTTCGGCCACCGCTTCACCGAAGTATTCGTCTGCTTCAGCGATACCGTGCATGTAGCGGTGAATCTTCGCAAATCGGCGATCGACCGGTCGCCGCAGCAACTGCAGGGCGGGCGGGACATGCTCGAGGAGCCGTACTTTTACCGGAACCGCGGACCGGTCAGGCAATACGCGTACAAGAACATCGACGGGTTGTACTGCAACAACCTCTACCCGCTGTCGGATCTGTTGACGTACGACCTCGTCGTAGAGGACAGAAAGAACAAATACCGACACGTGAGGCAGTCACCCTGGTGTCCGGATCACGAGGTATCGCGCGCCCCTCTCGCGGGCGGTGTTCGATTGCTTGTCGTGAGCCCGCTGTCGCTCCTACCGGGGAACGGCAACTGGATCGCCGCGGTGATGCGGCGGATCGGGTCGTGGCTCCAGCCGAACAATGGTGATGACTCGGGAGAGACGCAGGTCCTGCTGCTGGAAGGCTACGGCTCCGGCACGTTTCCATCCGATCCGAGTCATCCCTTCCACTCCGAGCTCAAGACATTCCTGCGGAAAGCCGTGCCGGTGGTCCTCGTCAGCCGCAACGGATTGGTTCCCTCGAGACATCAATACGAGATGCAAAGGATCGCCGGCGTGGAACTGCCGGTGCTGCGTCTCTTCGGTCTGATCGCCGAGACCGCGACGCCGTTGTTGTCCTTAATTCTGGGGGGCATCCCGAAAGAGGAGTGGAGTCCGGCGCTGAAAAGACCGCGAGACCTTCTGAAACACCGCCATCAACTTCTGAGGCGAGACATCAATCGTCTACTGGAATCGGGTGGCATTCTCAGCGCGATCCTGGGGGACATCCTCGATGAAGAAGGCCAGCGTCATGCGCGGCTTCACGACGTCGAGCAGCGCGACAGAGTGCACAAGACGCTCGTGCAGACCCTATTCATCGACGCAATCGCGAAGATTCGCAGAGACCAGCACGCGGCGGAAGAGAAACGGAAAGAGGAGGAGAAGCGTGGCGGCGAGCGGCGGAAGAAACGGTTCCGTCCACAGATGACCCGGCTCGGAAGACCCCACTTCCTGTGGTTGCTCGCCCAGGTGGTCTATGCATTCGAGAGAGCGAATGCGGGACCAGATGGCCTCGCATTTCTCAATCAACTCGGGTTCGACTGGGGGTGGGAAGTCCGCACGGCGCTGCTGCCGGCGCTTCGCAAGAGCGATACGTTGTTTGCCCGGCGGTCCCCTGCGGAACAGGACGTTCTGATCGACCGAGCCCACGAACAGGCGAAGGAGATCACCCGCTACCTCTTCAATAACGGTGTGGCTCATGCTCTTACGCCCAAATTGGTCATCAACCGCCCAACGGAAGCAAACGGCCACAGCGATGGAAAGGTTATGCTCGATGTGAAGATCATTAAGCATGCTCACGGTGGACGCAGCGACGAGGTGTTTGCCGTGATGGGACAGCGCGCTGCGGAGGCGGACTTCTTCCGGATATTGCGCACTGGCGGCGAACTGACCATGGATCCCGGCGAGTGCATGGCGTTCGTGGAAGGAGCGTTTCACAAGCTGTTCGAGCAGCCGTTCGAGAGGAAGCTGTCTCCACTGGACTGGTTCCTGCTCGGCACCTACAAGGCGCAAGTCTGCGGCCTGCTTCGCGATCTCCGATTCGATCCGTGGGTCGAACGCTGTGACCATGCGCCCGAGCCGGTCGCGGTCGATGCATTGCGGCAGTCGATCTGCACCGAAGTCCTCGCCGCCACGGATCAGGCTTTTCACCTGAAGCTAACGTACACCGGGCGCCGATTGCTGGACTAGGGGAGTTGTTCCTCCTTCAACGGGTGCGTCCCGGCTCGCGCAGCATGCGCACGCAACGCCGATTGCCATCGCCGCTACGTTGATTATGTGGAGCGCCACAGCGTGGTGTGTGGCGGGATTCCCCATCACATGTCGCGGACGCATACCACTTCGATCCCGGTAAGATGCGCCCTACACCTCCTTCATGCCTGGGCAAGGGGACGGCAATGAGGTCCCGCGGCGGAGATCGACCGCCCTCCAGTAAATTAGCAACCATAGATTGAGCGAATCCGATTCTCGCGGACCTTCTCGCGCAACTGGCCGACCCGTGGCTGACACTCGAGCCGCTGCGCGGCCTCGTCATTCTCGACGAGATCCAGCGCCTCCCCGATCTTTTTCCGGTGCTGCGGGTTCTGATCGATCGTCCCCACCGTCCCGCGTCGTTCCTCCTGTTGGGCAGCGCCTCTCCGGACTTGCTGCGGCAGTCCTCCGAGTCGCTGGCCGGGCGCATCCACTACCACGAAGTCGACGGCTTCAACTTGACCGAGACGGGTGCGGACCCGTGGCGCGCTCTCTGGCTCCGAGGAGGATTCCCTCGATCATTCGTCGCCCCGACGGATGAGGAGAGCGGCGAATGGCGCCGGGACTTCGTGCGCACCTTTCTCGAGCGCGATCTCCCGCAACTCGGTTTCTCGACCGACGCCACGACCCTGCGGCGTTTCTGGTCGATGGTCGCGCATTTCCACGGCCAGACCTGGAACAGCACAGAGATCGCGCGCTCGCTGGCGGTCGGCGCCACGTCGGCGGCGAGGTATCTCGACCTGCTCACGTCCGCGCTGGTCATCGACCAGCTTCCTCCGTGGTTCGAGAACCTCGGCAAGCGGCAGGTCAAAGCCCCGAAGGTCTATCTGCGCGACTCCGGCATTCTTCACTCGCTCCTCGGTATCGATGACGATGCCGATCTCTTCGGGCATCCGAAGGCCGGCGCTTCGTGGGAAGGGTTCGCCTTGCGGCAGGTCGCCTCGATTCTCGAGTTGCGGCCCGAAGAGCGTTTCTTTTGGGCGACGCATGGGGGAGCCGAGCTCGATCTGCTCGTCGTCCGCGGCCGGAAACGATGGGGAGTCGAATTCAAACTGACGGCGCAGCCGGCGGTGACGCGCTCGATGACGATTGCGATGGAGGATCTCCGCCTTCGCCATCTGTTCGTCGTTCACGCCGGACCCGATACGTTCTCTCTGGCTCCGAAGATCTCGGCCGTCCCGCTCGCGAGGATCGCCAAGGATCTGCGCATGGAGTGACACGCCGCGCGGCCGCCGTGTTCCGCGCTATCCCCAACGCCCGCTGAGCAGCTCGAATGAGAAGCGCATTGCGCCGCGGGCGACCGCGGTGCGCCCCTCGTGGACGATCGAATCATCGTCGCCGAGCATCGCTTCGAGCGCGCGCAGTCCGGCGTCGTAGTGACTCACCGCAAGCTCATGACTTCCATGAGCGGCGTACACGCGCGACGCATTCACGCGCGCCGTCGCCTCGGCCGTCTTGTCGCCGACTTCCTCCGCGTGCCGCACCGCCTCGTCGAGCCACCGGAGCGCCGCGGCGTTCTCTCCGAGCGATGCGTACGCGGTGCCGAGGCCGGCGCAGTGCCGCGCCATGAGACTCGCGTCCGGGATTGCCCGGGCGATCCGGAGCCCGTCCGTGAACAGATCGATCGCGGCGTTGAAGTCGCCGGCGTCGCCGTGAAGCGCGCCCAGGTCGCACAGACACGTCGATTCGCGTTTGCGGTCGCCGCGCTGGCGAAACTGCGCGAGCGCCTCGGTGAGCTTCGCATAGGCCTCGCCGGCAATGCCGCAGCCGCGCAGCGCCACGCCGAGCTCATAGGGGTGGCCGGGAGACCAGAATGGCAGCGAGAGATCCGGACGTTTGGCATCGGTGAGCACGCGCCCGACGATCGAGGCGGCGTCCGGCTTGCCGGCGCGCCATGCCTCGACGCACGAATGCCACTGGGGCCCGACCTTGATCCGCGGCGCTTCGGGCCAGAGCGCGCGGACCAGATCGCGCGTATCGGCGCGGACGCGCCAGCCGCGCACTCGCTGTCCGAAGGGATGGGGACCGAGCCGCTCGACGCGCGGCGTCGCGGTCTCGAGGTGATCGACCCAGACCACGCGCTTCGCCGGCGCGGGAAGCATGCGAATGGCGGGGAGGATGTCGAATGCGTCCGATGCGCTGTAGCCGAGCATCAGCACGATGTCATGCGGCCCGCTGACGAAGACTTCTTCAATGTCACGCCTGCGCGGCTCGATGAGCTGCTTCGACGCGACCTGCCGCATCGTCATGGCCATCTCCGCGGGCCTGCTCACCGAGCCGTGAAGCTTCACGAGCCGTAACTGCGGCGCGGCCTGCTCGAGCAGCGTGTCGAAATTCGTCGTGACGGCGCTGCCGGCTCTCGCCGCAAAGTAGTGGCTCGCGTTCGGCACTCCGCGGCGAAAGATCTCCCACAGCGGCTCGACGTCGCTATACGCGGCGACGGCATCCATGAACGCTTCGAACGGCAGTCCGCTCCGAACGATCAGGTCGATGTCCGGCTCGGAAGCACCGCATCGATGGAGGATCGCCCGCACGAGCTCCTGCGCGAGCGGCAGTCCAGAGTCGCGAGAGATGCCGGCGCCGCAGAACACGAGGGATCGCTGCTCGCGCAGCAAGGCCACGATGCCGCCGTACGTCATGCCGTCGTCGACCGTCGCTTCCGGCTCGATGCGACAGTTCGCCAGGAACGCCTCCGCGGCGGGGCGGATGACCTGGAGGTGGCGCGGCGTCGGCGCGCTGAAGCGGATCTGATAGCCGGCCGACGGCGTCGAGCACGCGAAGACGCGCGTCGTCTCGTCATCGTCGAGGAATTCGTTGCCGTCGATCCCGCCGATGCGGCGATGCGTCGCGAATCGCGGCTCCGCTGCCGGTACGCTCCCGTTGCGCGTCGCGCGGATCTCGATGCCGACCGGATAGCCGAGACCGCGCGGAACGATGAGCCACGACGCGTCTCCCGCGCGCGATGCCCGCCAGTTGCCGGGCAGGAGGAAACGCAGCTCCTTTTTCCGGCTCAGGCTTGCGGCATTTCTCGTTTGAAGGAAGGGCTCAACCGCCGCGATCAATTCATCCCGCGTTGGGAGCGAGGCGATGCGCAATGCCTTGGCGAAGAGGATTGCCGCCGCGGCCGCGGAGACGGAAAGCGCGAGCCACGAGCGAAGCGAGAGCAAATAGACGGAGAGCAGAGCGCATACGATCGCTGCGAGCGTCAGCAACTGCCGCAGACGGCGGGGGGACATGCTCGGCTCGGCCCCAGTCTATGCCGCACGGACCGCTTCGATCCCAGTGAGACACGCCCTACACTTCCCTCGTGCCTTTCCCCTCCGCCCGCGCGACCCGCCTCGGATTCCGGCGCGACGTCCGGCTCTTCTTCGGCGCGCTCGTCGGCTTCCTCTCCGCGCTCATCCTCATCCTCCTTCTGCTCCTGCAGGGATTTCTCGAGCACGCGCGCGACGCGGCGGCGAAGAACCGGGCCAACGTCGTGCGCATGACCTTGGACGACGTCGAGCGCGCCAACCTCCTCGCCGACAGCGGCTCGCTCGAGGCGCGCCTCACCATCCTGGCCTCGCGCTACGACGTCGCCGGCGTCACCGTGGCCAAGGGGAGTCAGCTCATCCGCGTCGGCGTGCCGCCGGGCCAGCCCGGCGTCGAGAGCATCGTCCGCTCCTTCCAAGGGGCCACCTTCACCTTCGTCTTCGACGCCGCGCCGGAGACGACGATGACGACGACGTTCATCGCCTCGGCCGTCATCTGCGTCGCGGCCATCGTCATCGGCACCGTCCTCCTCCTCTTCTACCTGCCGCGCATCACCGCGCCGATCGAGCACATGCTCGACACGGCGAAGGAGCTGGAGGCGCGCGATCCCGATCACGACGAGCAGCAGTACCTCATCGACACCTTCCGCAAGTCGATCGCCACGCTGCGCGAGCAGGAGGCGGAGCTGCAGCGGATGCACGACGCGCAGAAAGAGCGCGCCGACGAGCTCGAGCGGGTCACCGGCGCGCTCACGCGCAGCCTGAGCTCGGGATTCCTGGCCATCGATCCGGCGGGACGCGTCGTCGAGATCAACGCCGCCGGGCGGGAGATCCTGCGCCTGCGCGACAACGTCGCCGGCGAGCCGCTCGCCGAGGCATTCGGCGACAACGCCTTCGCCGGCGCCCTGCGCAGCGCCGTCGAGCAGGGCGTCGGCCTGCGCCGCGTCGAGATCGCCCACGGCGAGAACGGCGGGCAGATCATCGGCCTCACCACCGTCCCGCTCCTCGGCGAGTCGCTCCAGCTCCTCGGCGTCCTGGCCCTCTTCACCGACCTCACCCCCATCCGCAATCTCGAGACGCGCGTCCGCGAGCTGCAGACCCTCGCGGACCTCGGCGAGATCTCCACCGGCATCGCCCACGAGTTCCGCAACTCCCTGGCCACCATCCTCGGATATCTTCGCCTCGTGCGGCAGGAGCCGCTGCCGGAAAAAGCGCTCGCCGCCGTCGCGCGCGCGGAGACCGAGGCGACCGAGCTCTCCGCCGCGGTGACGAGCCTCCTCACCTTCGCCAGTCCGATGCGCTTGTCGATGAGCAAGGTCGACCTGCGCGAGCTCCTCTGCGATCTGGCCGAGCGCCTCGGCGCACCCGGCTCCGCGCGCATCGAGTGCGGAGGGAAGAGCGTGATCGTCGACGCCGACGCGGCGCTCCTCTCCCGCGCCTTCGAGAACCTGCTGCGCAACGCCGTCGACGCCGTCGTGGCCAAGGGCGGCGGCGCCGTGCGCGTGACCATCGACGACGCGCCGCAGCCGCTCGTGCGCATCGAGGACGACGGCATCGGCATCGATCCCGCCGACGTCCCGCGCCTCCTCCTCCCCTTCCAATCGCAGAAGTCCGGCGGCTACGGCCTGGGCCTTCCGCTCTCGCGCAAGATCGCCCTCCTCCACAACGCCACGCTCGAGCTCACGGGCGAGCCGGGACGCGGCGCCATCGCCACCGTCACCTTCGCCGCGGAGACACCCGCAGCGTTACAATTCGTAACGGCTGAGAGGCCATGACGAATCGTCCGAATCGGCGACAAACCCAGTAAGCTACGGAACACCAGCGGCTTAGATCGAACATGACCCTGTGGCACAAGCGCTGCGTAAGGAGTGCGTCCATGCAAAGCGGCTTCAGGCGCTCCGCCCGAGGATTCAGCCTCGCGGAAATGCTCGTCGTGGTGGCGATCGTCGGCTTGCTCAGCCTCATCGCCATCCCGGCTTTCATCAACTTCAAGAACTCCAACACCTTCAAGTCGACGCTGCGCGTCTTCGTCAATGACCTCCGCTACGCGCGGCAGTACGCGATCACGCACACCGTCCTCGTGCGGGTCGAGCTCGATGCGCCCGGGAGCCAGACGGCCAGCAAGAGCTACCGCGTCTATTCCTCGGCTGACAACGGCGGGACGTGGAGCGATCTGACCATCCCCGGCGGGACGGGAAACGTGAAGACGCTGCCGAAGTCCGTCTGGTTCGACTCGGCGGCGCAGATCCCGACGACCGGGGGCAAGCCGCAGATCGTCTACAGCCCGAGCGGCACGGTGGCGCTTTCGGGCTCTCCCGCGGAGATCGTCCTGGGAGCGATCTGGAAAAAGATGGCCTACGACCGCTACACCATCGGCTTATCTCCATCCGGGCAATTGACGTCGAGGGGAAGCCACACATGAGACGGTCGACGCGCGCGCAAGCCGGCTACAACCTCGTCGAGGTCATCATCGCCCTGGCGGTCTTCGGCATCGTGGCCATCACCATCTTCACCCTCTTCGTCATGGGCCGCCGGAACATCTACTCCGGCAAGCAGGCCTCGCAGGCGGTGGCGATCGGGACGCAGGTGCTCGAGGACCTCGCGCCGCTGAACAAGAAGATGATCTACAACGCGGCGTTCGGCATTGCCGACACCGACACGGGGGCGCCGGTGACGCTGCCGAGAATCTCCGGTCAGGCGGCGCCGACGTTCGCGAACGCGAAGATCCGCTCGACCGATCCGAACATCGTGGCCTCGCCGCCGTCGGACATCAGCACGAACCCGACCGGCTTTTTGACGCGCTGGTCGGGCCTGCTCACCAACAAGCTCACGAATCCTTCGGTGACGCTGGTGCTGATCCCGTCGCAGGACGTGACGAACACCCCCGAGCAGTTCGGGACCTCGCAGTTGCTGCAGATCCGCGTCTTCGTGCGCTGGACGGAGACGGGCCACCGGCGCGAGGTCATCCTCGACACGGTCAAAGCTTACTGAAATGGGAGACCCTATGAGCGCAGTCCGCAGCAGACGTCAACGGGGGTTCACGCTCACCGAGGTCATGGTGGCGAGCGCCATCATGATCGTGGTCATCGTGGGCGTTTTACTGCTCTACGACCGCGCCAATCGCGTCTTCAAGACCGGCAACGAATCGGCGGAGCTGCAGCAGAACGTCCGCGTGGCCTATGACCGCATGGTCGCCGACATCCGCATGGCCGGCTTCGACTACAAGCGCGGCGGGACGCTCTTGCCGGGGCAGTCGGCCGCGCCGTGGGCGCCGGGGCGCGTCTACAGCGCCGGAACCATCGTCACGCCCATCACGCCGAACGGACATACCTACCGCGCCACCAACGGCGGGACGAGCGGTCCGTCCGAGCCGAGCTGGTTGACCGGCACCGGATCGACTGCCACGGACGCCGGCGCGACGCCGCCGATGACGTGGCAGGAGAACGGCGGCGCGGTCTACGAGCAGCCGGACGAGCAGATCGAATACGCCGGCAACACCGCGCTGACCGTGCGGGCCAATTTCGATTACAGCGCCAAGGAATCGGGCGACATCGACAACGGGCGCGAGCCGAACCTGGAGAGCGCGCAATTCCCGATCGTCACCACCGGCAACTCCGAGATCGTCACGTACGCGCTCGTCTCCAACAACGCTCCGGCCAACACGGCGCCGAACAACCAGTCGATCTCGTTCTACGCCGACGTCCACGTGCCGCGCAACGCCTATCCCGGCGGCGCCGCCGAGAGCCAGGTGACGATCACCGGCGTCGACCTGACGAATACCAATCCGCCGTACACGCTGTACCGCTTCACGCTCGACAACGCCGGGGCCGTGCAGCGCACCGCGCTGGCCGACAACATCCGCAGCCTCAATTTCTTCTATTACGAAGACGCGGCCGGACAGAAAGCGCTGAAGGACGCCACCAACACGAATTTCCTCAACAACGTCGGCGGGGCCGGGCAATACGATCCCGCCACGGCGGGCTCGTGGAACGCCGCGGAGCGTCTGGTGCGCAAGAAGATCCGCGCCATTCGCGTGCGCGTGGTGGGAATGAGCTCGCAGAAGGACACCAATTTCGCCGACACGTCGACGGTCAACGGCCAGTTCGACCCGACCACGACGAATACGGCCGGCACGCCGGCCTTCGCCAGCGACACGATCGCGCCGAATTACCGCCGGCTGGCGGTCGACACGCTCATCTCGCCGCGCAACCTCGGCCTGACCGGCCTGGCCCAGAACTTCCTGCAGCCGCCCCCGCAGCCGGAGGTGACGAGCGTCTGTTTCGGCTACTGCGGCATCGTGCAGGTGAATTGGGACCCGCACACGAACAATCCGAACGCGTCGTACGTGGTGCAATGGGATACCAGCTTGAGCGGCGGCTTTTCCAATGCTCTCGACGCCGGCACGAGCAACACGTATGCGGTCGACCTCACCAGCCAGGACCTGACACAGAATTTCTATTTCCGGGTGCAGGCCGTCAATGCCGGCGGCGCCGTCCTCTCGACCAACACCATGGGACCGATCTCCGCGCAGAACGCCACGCAGCCCGATCCGCCGCAGTCGATCAGCGCCACGGGCGGCGCCACGCCGCCGGTCAGCGGCAAGATCCGCGTGTCGTGGACGGCCCCGGTGACCACGTCGGGCAACCCCTCCTGCAATCCCAATTCGGTCACGGCCACGCCGTCGACGTACCTTCGCGAGATCAAGGGCTTCCGCATCTTCCGCGGTACGAGCGCCAACTTCAATGCCTCCAACTGCTCGCCGCCGGCGCCGTGCGGCAACATGGTCCTCGACGAGAACGCCTCGGGCACGGCCGCGCCGCAGACGGACGGCTACGGCAACTACTACTGGGATGACCAGTCCGTCGCCTGCGCCACGGACTACTACTATCGCATCGAGACCGTGGAGTGGTGTGCCGCGCAGGCGAACTACAACACCACCGGCAACGTCGCCACCGCCGTCAGCGCCCCCTCCAATCCCTCGACGCACGGCGTCTCCGGAACGAGCGGCACGCCCGCCATCCCGAACGGCGTGCAGACCGCCCCTCTCGCCCCCACCGCTCCGCCGCAGGGCATGAGCAACAGCGTCTGCAACTCGTCCTCGAACGTCTGCAGTCCGATCAATCTGCAGTGGGTGAAAGTGACGCAGGACGTGAACGGCAATCCGATCGGCATCGACACATACGAGATCCAGCGGACGACCTATCTGAACGGCGTGCCGCAGGGAGCGGCGTCCGTGACGACCTTGAGCGGGCAGCTCAACACGGCCGGGTCGTTGGTCAATTACGCCGACACCGCCCGCATGTTCGATACGAGCACGCGCGTCAATTACGAATACCACTACCGCGTGCGGGCCATCCAACCGGCAGGCTGCCCGAGCGGCAACTGGTCCGCCGAGGTGGTGTTCCCGCCGCCGTGCTCGTTCAGCG
Source organism: Thermoanaerobaculia bacterium (assembly GCA_036522835.1). Classification (GTDB taxonomy): domain Bacteria; phylum Acidobacteriota; class Thermoanaerobaculia; order Gp7-AA8; family Gp7-AA8; genus DATDFB01. The sequence goes on from DATDFB010000297.1 coordinate 17,097, forward strand.
GCACGGTCGTCTTGCAGACCGGCGCCACCCTAGGCGACGGCCTCACCCCCGCCACTGCGTGGATCATGGACGCCGGCGACGTCATCGAGGTTCAGGCTCCGTGCGTCAGCGCCGGCAACTGCGGCTCGCCGGCCGGAACGCAGTTCCTGTTGACCTTCCTCGACGTCTTCGACGCCGGCGGCGGCCTCGTCTACCACGACTCGCGGACGAATGCCGGGACCGCGGCCGACAAGGTGCTCTTCTCGTGGAGCAATCAAGCCCAGGGAACCTACACCGCGACGTTCACCATGACGAACAACGGCACGCCGCAGTGCACGCAGCAGCTCGTTCGCTACATCCAGCAGCAGCCGCCGCCGGCGTGCCACCTGGCCTCGCAGAATCTCGATCCGTCGATTCTCGCTCTCACCGCCACGACGAACCAGTTGAAGCTCGACCTGAAGAACTCCACCAACGAGAATCTGACGATCACGGCCATCGACTTCGCCTTCTCGCCGTCGAAGCACAACATCACCTGGAACTCCGTGGTGTTCCCGAGCAGCGGCAGCATCACCGGCCCCGGAACCACCAGCCCATGGACGATGTCTCTCTCTCCGAAGCCTGGAGCGTTGTCGGCGAACGACATCACCATTCCGGCGAACGGCACGCGCTCTCTCTTGCTCAACTTCGCGTCGAAGGGGCAAGCGACCATCGCCGTCGGCGACATCGACAAGATTTGTGTGTCCTTCACGCAGCCGAGTCAGGGAGCGACTACCCTGCGCTGCACGATTGCTCCGAGTCCATCGGCGAACAACCCGACGTCGTGCAACTAGAGGTCAAGCGATGCGACCAGTGAACGTGCTCTTCCGATCGACGGCCCGGCGGATCCGGCAGCGCGGGTCGGCCTTGCTGGCCGCGCTGATGGTCATCGTCGGCCTGTCGCTGCTCGGGCTGGCCTTCGTGGCCATCTCCGAAACCGAGAGCAGCATCTCCATCAACGAGCGCAATCACACCGAGTCCGTGGCCGTGGCCGAGGCGGGGGCGAAGCTGGTCGTGCAGTGGTTTCAGGATCCGGTGAGGATGGACAACGTCCACCTTCTGCCCGCAAACAACCCCAATTTCAAGAACCGGCGCACGATCAACGCCACCAACTCCTACTACAAACAGACCGCGGGCACGAAGCTGTGCGATCTTCCGTTCGGGCCGAAGGACGAGGATGAGTTCTTCGGCGCCGAGGACACCGCCGACATCGTCATCGACCGCACCACCGCCGACGGACGGAACTTCCTCGACGATCTCAACAACCGCTTCCTCGGAACGGAAGGCGCCGATGCGCGGCCGGGCGGCGAGATCACCATGATCAAGATCTTCGCGCCGCCGATCGTCGGCGCCTCTCTCGTGCCGGCCACCGCTCCGCATTGGTACGTCGGCGGAACGCGCTACGGCGTGGCCACGATCATGGCCCGAGCCGAGAAATTCGACCGGCCGCGATCCGGCACCGGCGCCAACCGCAAGTCCCTCGCGCTGGCCGAATGCCGCATCGTCATCTCCCAGTTTCCGACGCCGCAGCCGGCCGGCCCCCTGCAATCCGCCACGGCCCTGGCCACGAACGGCAGCTTCAACGTCCATTGGGGAATGATCACGTCGCAGCAGTCGCTCGATCTGAAAAAAGACTACACGGCCATGCCGTGGTTCAACGCCTGGGACCCGGTCCAGTTCCAGCGCGGCTACGACTCTTCCGTCGAATGGGCTGTAAGCACGCACTACAGGGTGGGCGACATCGTCCGTCCGACACAAAATGCCATCACGGCAAACCCGCTGCTGAAATTTCATGAATACGTCGTCACCACGGAAGGAGACAGCGACAATTCGACCGAGCCGACCTGGCTGACCACGCCGCCGGGCGTGGCCGTCAACGACAACACCGTGAGGTATGCCGAGCGCGCTCCGTCGGCATATCCATTGACCATGGGCGGTGCGGCCAATGCCACGAACACGCCGTGGCTGTATTACATCGCCAGCGGCGCCGTCAGCGTCGAGGACCCGTGGTTCCAGGCCCGCGCGGCGCAGGACGTCGTCAGCGCGGGCACGCCGCCGGTCTCTCCCCCGAATTCCAATGCCCAGCCCTGGCCGTTCTTCCCATGGACGGGAACGCCCGACGACCGCACGCACGTCTTCCAATTCCAAAGCCTGAACTCCTATCCGAATTTCAAACAGGTCGTCTTCCCGATTTTCAATTACGACTACTGGAAAGCGGCGGCCATCGCCGGCAACGGCCAGAACGAAGTCCATTACCTGCAGTGGGTCGCGGCCGACACGTACACCGACAGCCTGAGCACGAAGACGTTCCGCGAGTGGACCGCGTCGGCGACGTCGAATCCCGGCTTCTATTTCTTCGACACCCAAAACCGCCTGAACCCCCAGAACGGCGGCGGCGGCATCCTGGCGCCGGACGTCGACGTCAGCGGCAGCAGCGTGGCTGCCTACATGAGCAGCTTCGTCTACCTCAACGCCAACTTCTCCACGCAGGGCCTCGGCGGCATCGCCGGCCACTTCAATCAGCCCGGCGAGCCGTACCTCGACATCGGCTATCGGTTCGTCGACCTGACCTCCGCGAGCGGCGACTTCAAACGCGACGCCGCCGGCATGCCCATCGTCGAGGGCGCGGGCAACCGCACCTGGGACCACCAGGAGCTCCCGTGGAGCAACACCGGCGCGACGGGCGCGGGCGCCGGTACGGCCAACAATGTCTTCGACGTGTGCGTCGGCTCGCGCACCGTTCACAATCCCGCCGGCGCCGCGGGAACGACGTACGCCGGCTGGTTCCCGCTTCCCTACCGTCCCGGGTGCAAGCCGGGCAACAACGTCGACCTGCCGACGTGCAATTGTTCCGAACCGCACGAGCCCTACTTGAACATCCAATACAGCGGCGCGGCGAGCGGCATCACGTTCGGCTGGTTCGATCCGACCACCGCGGTCACGACCATGCGCCAGCCGAAGCTGACCGCCAACGGAACGCGCACCGGCACGCCGGTCACCTGTACGGCGGCGTCGACGCAGGCGCAGTGCACGTCGAATGCGTGGGACGAGGACGGCGGCCTGGTCGACCTGGCGCCGGTCAGCGACGGCGTGCTGTACATGGAAGGGAACTTCGAGTCGAAGGGCAACGCCGACTACTACGGCGCGGTGCTCGTCGGCGGCTCGGTCAACAACAAGGGCACGCCGACGATCTGGTACGACGAGTCGCTCTCGCGCGGCCTGAAGCTGAAAGGCTTCCCGCGCGTGATGATCACCTCCGTGGAGACGGACCGCTGATCCGGTAGGGGCGCACAGCGTGCGCCCCCCTACTGCTCGAGCGACTTCGGCTCGTTCCTGCGGAATTGCTCGAGGTCGCGCCGCGCCTCCGCCGCGCGCGGATCGTTCGCCTCCCCGTAGCAGCGCGCGCGCTGGTCGAGATAGAGCGCCTGCCACGGCACGTGCGGCTCGTACGCGCGGATGCCGTCGAGCACCTCTTCTGTGCAGCGCCCCTCGGAGAGCTTGTCCGCGGCGAGGAGCAGCGCCGACTTGCGCTGCTCCTGCAGCATGTCCACCGCGAACGGCTGCCGCAGCGCGTTGTACAGCGGCCGCCCGATCTGCGGGAAGCGCGGGTCGCGGGCGATGTCGACGGCCAGGCCGAGAGTCCGGCGCATGATCACCGGCACCGCCCACGGACTGATGCGGTACTGCTCGAGCGCGCGGGCCAGCGACGAGATCCCCTCGGAGAGCCGTCCCTGGCGCCAGCGCAGGCGCGCCTGCAGCGCGTCGGCCTCGATCGGGAAGTCGCCGCGCAGCGCCTCGATGTACGGCACGGCCGCGTCGTCGCCGCGCTCGGCCAGCGGCTCGGCGAAGGTCATCATCTCCAGCGGCGTGTGCGGCGGGATGCGCTGCCCCTGCCAGATCGTCCAGGCGTCCGCAAGGCCCCCTTCCATGTAGCGGAGCTGGGCGACCCCGCGGATGCGGAGCTCCGTCGGGAGCATCTCATGCAGGTCGACTTTCGCGTCGTGCGCGATGCCGATCGACAGCCGCTCCGGCTCGATGTCCACCGCCGCCGGATTCGCGCGGATGGCCGCCGGCACGTCGTCGGCGCGCACGCGCGCGAAGGCGCGTAATTGCGCGACGTCGAATGCGCCGAACGCGCCGAGCGTCCGCGCGAACGCGTACTCGACGACGGGACGATCGTCCGTGTTCCGCCGCGCGCCCGTGGCGAGGCGCTTCGCCGTGGCCGTGCCGCAGACGTAGCGCGCGTAGACGCCGGCGGTGTCGACCACGGCCCAGGCGTCGCGCACACCGCTGTGCCACGGCTCGCGGCGCAGCTTGGCGTCGACGTCCTCCCAGCGATGCGCGAGGGGCGCCGCCGACGCCACGAGCAGCAGGTCGCCGCTCCCGCTCTGCCACGTCTCGACCTCGGGGAAGACGGCGGTGAGGCTCGCGTAGATCGTGCGGATCGTCGGCGCGTCGACTTCGTACGCCTGCAGGAACTGCACGAAGAGGCCGCCGCGATTGAGGCGCGACAGCACGGCGCGATAGAACTCCGTGGTGAAGAGGTTGGCGATGCCGGCGCGGTACGGGTTCGACGGCTCGGAGGAGATGATGTCGTAGCCGGCGCCGCGGCTGAGCAGAAACTCGCGGCCGTCGCCGTACACGATCGAGACTTTCGGATTCGCCAGCACGCCGTGATTGACGGCCGTGCACGCCTCGGCCACGTGTCCGATCGACGGCTCGATCTCCACGACGTCGACGCGCTCGATCGACGGCACGGCGCCGAGCCAGCCCGCGGTCGAGCCGGTGCCGAGGCCGACGACCGCGGCGCGGCGCGGATTCGGATGGAGCAGCGCCGGCAGGATGCCGCCCATGATCTGCGTGCCGGCGTCGAGGCGCGCGTGGCCGTCGCTCTTGCCGTTGACGATGAAGGCGAAGCCGTCGGCGTTCGCGATGGAGACGTCGCTCTCGACGCCTTCCGCCTCCCAGACCGTCGTGCGGCGGCGCAGGTGCTCGAAGTCGATGAGGCCGTTGCGCCCGCCGCGGATCGTCTCCACGCGGCCGGCGCCGATCGGCGAGTGGCGCCAGAAGGCGGTCGGGCCGGTGGCGAAGAGAAGGGCGATGGCGATGGCCGCGAGTGGGATCGAGCGCACCGAGGTGACGGCCGCCAGCGCAGCGAGAACGACGACCGTCGCGCGCCACGCGCCGGGCGCGGTGAGGAGCGGCAGCGCGCCGAAGCCGCCGAAGATCGCGCCGGCGATCGCGCCGGCGGTGTTCCACAGATACGCGGCGCCGACGTGGCGGCCGACGTCCTCGCGCCCTTCGCCGAGAATCGAGATCAGCAACGGAAACTGCGCGCCGGCGATGAACGCGGGAGGAAAGACGACAATGGCGCAGACGATGGTCCAGCCGAAGGTCAGCCCGGAAAAACCGACGGTGCCGATGGGACGAAGGAAGAGCGCGAGCGCCGCGAGCCGGTCGCCGAGCGCGAACGGCACCGCCATGGCCACCGCCTCGGCCGCGCAGAGCACGGCGAACGCCGCGAGCGTGCCGCGCGTGCGGCGCAGGAGCGCGTAGGCGAAGCCGCCGCCGCCGATGCCCGCCAGCGCCACCGCGAGGATGAGGCCGAAGGTGTACGTCGTGCCGCCTAGGATCGGCGTCAGCAGCCGGTACCAGACGAGCTCCATCAGAAAGAAGGCAAACCCGACGATCCCCGCCGCGACATAGACGACCCGGTCGCGCCGGCGTCCCGCCGGCCGGCCCGCCGTCGTCCCGGCGCCCTCCTCCAGCGGCCTGGCCATCATCATCGCCGTCATGCCGATCAACGCATTGAGCAGCGCCGCGCAAATCAGCGTCTTCAGATTCCCGAAGTTCTCGAGCAGATAGAACGTGGAGAGAATCGTCCCCGCCACCGCCCCGACCGCGTTGCACGCGTAGAGCACGGAGACGCCGAAACGCTCCGCGTCCCCCGCCCGCTCCACCGCGCGCGACGCCGCCGGCAGCGTGCCGCCCATCAGCAGCGTCGGCGCCGCCAGCACGATCGCGGAGAGCGCGAGCCGCACGGCCGCCGCGAAAAACGCGCCTAGGGAGAACGAGCCGCCAATGGAGAGATAGAAGTGGCGCACGAGCCACAGCAAGAGCGGCGTGAGGATGGCCGACGCCGCCACGCCGACTTCGAGCAGACCGTAGAGCGCGAGCGGATTGCGGTGCGCGTCGGCGCGCTTGCCTATCCGGATGCTGCCGAGACCTAGGCCGCCCATGAAGATCGCCAGCACCGCGGCGGAGGCCGCCGTCGAGGCGCCGAAGATCAGCCGGAGCTCCCGCAGCCAGACGGTCTGGTAGATCAGCGCGCACGCGCCCGAGCCGAAGAGGAGCAGGCCGACCGCGGCCGGGCGCGGGCGCTGATCTACCGCCATCGCGCACGATTCTATCGGCTCAGGCCGGTCAGCCTACGGAGCTCTGACGAAAAAGACGTCGTAAACGGGCCGCGCCGTTGCCTCTCCCTTGCCGTTCGAAATCCAGACGGTCGATTCAAAGCGGAAGGTATTGCCGGACACGTCACGTCTGCCGGTCCAATGGGCATCGAGGGCAATCGCGAGCACGGGACTGCTGTCGATCTTGACGATTTCGGACGGCTGTGAAACGCCGTCGTGATTTCGGTCTGTCCAGAGGAGCAGCGAGCCCCAGACCGCATCGCGGTCATCGATGATCCCGTCGCCGTTGGCGTCGTATTCGGCCAAGGCGATGAATCCATTCGACGCTCGCTGTCCCGTACGCAACGGAGTGGCATTGCCGAACAGCTCCGTTCCGTTCGCGATCGCGCCGTCGCCGTCGCGGTCGAGACACAGGAACGCCTCGTCGCCGCCGGCTGCAGTCCAGCCGATCCAGAATGCCTGCCCGGTAGCCGAAATATCGAACAGCACGGGATCGTCTGCGCCACTGAGGCGATACCCGCCCTTACCGAGATTGATCACGATTGGGGAATCGGCGCCACGCCCTTCCTGACAACTGAAGCCGCAGGGATCGGGATCGCGCGGGGGAGTGGTTTCCGAAGGCGTCGTCCAGAGCGAATCGGCCTGCTGACACTCGTCGGACTGAACGGAAATCCCGCCGCCGCCGGCCTGCGGCGGTCCCATGATGTAGCCTTGACAACTGCTGTCGCCCAACCCTAAGCCATGGCCGAGCTCATGGGCGATCGTTGCGGATCGGCCGGCCTCGCAGTCAACTCCGTTTTGCTGGACATCCCAGACCACGATTGTCCCGCCGTTGATCGTCGGCGGAGTGTGTGTATTGTCGAACGAGGGGCGAAACTCGCCGCAACCGCCCGTTGCGCTCGTGCTCACTCCGCTGATGTGAATGACGTTGAAGGTGAACGTGCATGAAGACGAATTCGCGTTCAACTGCGGGATTCCCGTGCTGCCGCAAACTCCCCACATCCCCACGCCGGCGCTGATGACGCTTGCTGAAATGAACGGATCGCTGCTGGTTACACAAAGCGACGCGGCGCGGTCCTGCGGGTAGAGCGAGCTGACGCACTGTGCAAACGATGACCCGGAGACGGCGAAGAGAAAAACGGCAACGGCGAGGCGGCGGCTCATTGGACGCCCCGGCGAAGAGGAACATCGTTGATATGAGGATTCGTGCGGACCACCGACAGCAGTTGCTTGATCGACTGACTGCCGGTTCCCCGAAGCGCCGCCGGTACGTGCAACGTTCCGGCATGCTCGATGATCAGCTGCGATCTCGCCTCGACCGGAAGGATCCGCCGCTCGGCGTCAATGGGATCGACCGATGAAAACAGAAGAACGCGGTCGCCGACGGCCGGAATCGCTGCCGCAAACGGTTCCCGCGAGCAGATGGTCCCGTGCGGCGTCGGGATCGTGGCCTCGGCAATGAAGACGCGGGCGATTCCACGCTCGCCTCGAAAGCGGCCCATCGACTTGGCCACGTCGTGAACGGCAATCTGAAACAAGGTCCCGGGAGCGCCGTTGTAAAAGCCGGCGTCGGCGCCGACGACGTCGCCGGATACGATCGTCAGCGCGCTCGTCGTGACCTCATCCAGATTGCCCTTCGGCGCGTGATCTTCAATGACCGGCGCTCCCAACGCGGCACGGCAGCCGCCCTCGGCATTCGCGGCGCGGTTTGCTTCCAGCATCGTGCGGAAGCCCGGCTCGAAGAGGTCGGCGCGCAGATCCCCGTTCTTGTCGAACGCCACTCGGCTGGAGACCCACAACGGCGGTGCAGCCACCGACGTGGATGCGCTGTATACGACCGCCGGCAAGGACGGTGGCTTGTCGTTCCCAGTCGAGAGCCCCGCACCGCCCATGGCAAGGAGGAAAACGACAAGAGTGATCATGGAATCGTCCTTTCGACCGCCGCTCCGGCGCTGCACCTTCCATGCCCCGGGTCGATGTGTAGTACGGAATGAGCGCGGGCGGCGTCGCGCTCTTTCTTCGTCACGCCGCGCCGGCCCTTCGTCACGCCGCCGCGCCCCTTCATCCCGCGTAACGGATCCGTGTGCGCGGGGACGCCGGAGCCGCGCGTATACAGGCTCGAAAGGAGATCGGATATGAAACGAATCGCATTGATGGTGGCAGTGGCGGCGCTTTGCGTCGCGGGAGCGGCCGAGGCGCAGGAGCGCGGCGGCTTGATCGGCAGTGGAACGCGGACCGACGACAGCGGCCAGATGATGGGCAGCGGCAACGCCGCCGGCCAGACGTTGGGCAGCGGCGGGTTCACGACGTCAAGCCAGGACAGCGGCCCGATCATCGGCAGCGGCACGCGGGCCGAGGAAACCAGCCCAATGTTCGGCAGCGGCGGACGAGCCGAGGACGGCGGCTTCCTCGGCAGCGGCAATTCGATCCGCCAGCTCCGGCTGTCCGACGATTTGAGCCTGCTGGTGGTGAGCTCCGACAAAGGGACGTTCATCATCCCGATCGCGCAGTAGGCACGCCGCGACGGGTCCGAGCCCCGTCGCCCGCGCGAATCATTTGATCACGGCGAATTCGGCGCGCTCGAGTTTCAGCTCCCCAAGCTTCTTGATATCGATGGAGATGGCGTTGGACGAGATCGTCGGCCCGCTGCGCGACTTTCCTTTCGCGCGCTGCACGATCAGGCGATAGACCACACCGTCCCGCATCAGCACCAGAGCGCCATTGTCGACGACGACATCGTTGAGGAGTAACCCGAGCGCCGCCTCTTTCCGGTGAAACGGGCCGAAGTGGAACCGGACGTCCTCGCCGGAGAACTGCGTGTTCCAGATCTCCCCTTCCCCCTGGGTGAACGTGCCCCTTTCGAGGCACGGGACACTGGGGACGCCGGCGTCGGCGAACGGATGTACGTCGCGGGTATACGTGACCGGAATCGTCGGCGGCTCGATCTTCACACGCACGTTGCGGAACGGGCCCTGGACGCAGCAGGCAAACTCGACGTTGGCGGAAGGCGGATTCTCGTTGGGGGCCGCCTTCTGGCAATCGGTGCGCGCGACGCTGCCGCGGAGGCTGAATTTCGCGACGCTCGTGGAGATCGTTCGGTCGCCGAGGTCGACCGTCCAGTGACAATTGCCCAGCGGAGCGAGCTTGACCCAGCTGGCTTCGAGGTCGTCTTCGTTGATGACGAGATAGAGCTCCTTCGCCTCGAATTCGCCGCAACGCTTGCCGGTGACCTGCACGTTCACGCGCGGGGTGGTGACCTGAGCCTGCGCCACGGCCGCCGCAAGGAAAACAGAGAGGAAGGTTTCAACAAGGCGAATCACGGCCCGAGACCAGCTTTCTGACGAGTGGTTTGAGACGCGCCGCGGGGATCGTCCCCATCCGCGGCGTCGAATGCCCGGGAGCATCGTTGGACTCATGGATGTCGATCTGGAGTGTGACCGGCTGCTGAAGGAGCAGCGGCTCGACGGTCCATTTATTCGGACGGATGCCCTCATCGCCGCACTTCGTCAGAAGCTCGCGCGAGATCAACGTCACGTCGTGCTCGCCGGGCAGGATCGTCGCGGACTGGGACTTGTCGAGACGCAGCTCCGCATTCTCGATCGGCAGCGCGCCGAACTTCAACCGTTGACCGACGATCGTGGCGCTCTTCGGCCCGCTGTTCTCGACGTGCACGACGATCGCCTGCTCGTTCGCGTTCACCGACCGGATCGCCGTCTTCGAGGGGCGGAAGTGGTTGATCGCCGGACGTGCGAAAAGGATCAGCGCAAGGAGCACCGCGGCGGACGCGATCTGGAGCTCGGTCGAATAGAACCACCACGGCTTCCGCGGCGGCTGGCAAATCCTCGTAAAGAGGCGCCTGGCGAGCTCCTCGGCCGTCAGCGTCCGCTTGTCGAGCCAGACGATCTTTTCGATCTCCGGCACGATCGTGCCGTCGATGACCGGCAACATGTATCCCGTCTTCCGCGTTGCGACGCGCTGCACGATGGCCAGCTCCTGTTTCGTATACGTACTTTTCAGATAAGCCGGAGAAAGGAAGACGACACAGAACGGCGCGTCGTTCGTGTAATGGTCCTCGAGCCCTTTCTCGAGCTCCTCGCCCACCATCATTCCGTCCGCGTAGTCGAATACCTTGACTCCTTTTTCGCGTAACGCGTCGCGAACGGCGTGGACATACGGCGCATCCGTCGACGCATACGAAAGCATCACGTGGTGCCGGAATCGCTTCGGCAGCGGCGGCAGCGTCGTCACGTTTTCTCCCTGAATCGAGGAGTGCTCTCGGAGCGCCATATCCATACCTGTAGTGACGGGCGCGCCGATCGCGTTTCACGTGCTACCCTTCCGAAATCCGACACAAGAGGCTTCTTCCGTGGCTGGGGGCCGCGCTCACACTCGTTGTCGGGAGCGGCGTCTGGCTGATGAAGCAGCGGTCGTCACCGATGAGTCGATTGGTGGCGGCGGCTCCGCGCGACGTCCGTTTCCTGGAGGCTCGCATCAGCGGCGGATTCCCATGGGCGCCGCTCGCCCCCGCGGCGCGAGGAACAACGGATCCTCGGACGTTCCCGATGCTCGCCGCCATGAGCGGGATCATCGCAAGCCCGGAACGGTCCTCGCGTCATGCAGTCGCCGTGGCGAAGCTTCTCGCGGATCAAGGCGATCTCGCGATTGCGGAACTGACCTCGGCCGCCGAGGAAAACGGTGACGCGGCCACGTGGAACGACCTCGGCGCCGCGCACTACGAAGGTGCCGTTCGCGGAGGCTCGCCGGAGCAACTGAACGATGCTCTCGCGGCGGTGGACCAGGCCCTCCTGCTGGATCCCGCCTTCTCCGAGGCCTTGTTCAATCGCGCGCTGGTCCTCGAGCGCTTTTTCCTGCGCGATGTCGCCGCCGGCGCGTGGCGCGACTTCCTCGCGCATGCCGCGTTCGACGGATGGCGTGACGAAGCGCAGCGGCATCTCGATGCCTTGACCGCGCCGCAGCGCAGTTTCGCGGCGGAGATCGAGTCGACGTATCCGCGGCTGCAGGCCGGCGACCGCTCGGCCGCGCAGGAGCTCCTTCGGCTCGATGCCGGCGACGCGCGTTATTTCGCGGAGACCGAGGGACTGGCGCGGTGGGGCGAGGCGTGGTTGCGCAACGATGCCGCAGCCGATCGGCTCCTCTCGGCGATGCGCACTCTCTCCGCCGAGCTGAAGGCATTCCGCGGCGAAGCGCTCGCATACGACTCGGTCGCGGCGATCGATCGTGCCAGCGGCGCAGAGCGCGATGCGCTGGCACGCGGACATGTCGGATGCCGCAATGGGCGGCTGGCCTGGGAACAGCGGAAGATGGCCGAGGCCGAGAACATTCTGAACAACGCGGCGCGCGCGCTCGCCTCGGGCGGGAGTCCATTCGCAAACCAGGTGCGCCTCTACGCCGCCACGGCCAGGTTCTGGGAGGGGCGCCACGACGAAGCGGAAGCGGACTTTCGCGCGCTGCTTCCTTCCGCCCCGGAGCCGTACGCCGCGCTGCGCGCAAACCTCGACTGGCAGCTCGCCACCGCGTTCATGGCGCGCGGCGACAACACCAACTCCCTCAACCACCTCACACGCGCCATCGAGATCTTCACGCGTCTGGATGAGACCAACAACGTCGCCTACCTGCACGACATCGTGTCGCAGGTTTACGACGGCATCCGCGATCATCAGCGCGCGGAGCATCATCGCGCTCTCTCCCTACGCGAGCTGGGCAAGACCTCCAACAATCGTCTGGCCCATGCGATCACAGGGATGACGTATGCCGCCATGAAGCGCAAGCAGTGGCGCGTTGCGCGATCGTTTCTGACCGTGCTGCTCGCGGTGAATGCGGCGCAGAACGACGCCGAGATCCAGCTCACCGCGCTGCTCCGCCGCGCCTTTCTTCATTCCCACCTCGGCGACCGCGCGGCGGCCGATGCGGACCTGCGCGCCGCGCGCGCAGTCGCCGCCACCATCCCCGACGCCGCGCATCGCGCAAAACTGCAGGTCGACTGCGATACCGCAACGGCTCTCCTCTCGAACGATCCGCGAACCGCCATCGCCCTGCTCTCCCACGCCCTCGACTTTCATCGTGAAAAAGGGTGGCGGCAGCTCATGCCCGACATGTACCTGCGCCGGGGCCAAATGCATCTCGAGCTGGGCGATCGCGTTCGCGCGGCCTCGGACTTCGAAACGGGAATCGTGCTGCTCGAGAGCCTTCGAGACACGATTCAGCAAGGCGAGCAACGGTGGGGGATTCTCGACGCCGCCGAGGAGCTTTTCGATGCGGCGATCGCGGAGGCGCTGCGAAAGGGCGCCGAACCGGCGTTCCAATACGCCGAGCGGGAGCGGGCCAGGTCGCTCTCCGACACGCTCCGGCAAAACCTGCGTGTCTTCGATCGCGCACTCCTGCCGCCGGATACGTTGCTCGTCGAATACGCGGCGCTTCCGGAGAGACTGCTCGTCTTCGCCGTCGACCGGAACGGCTGCGCCGTTCGCGAGGTGGCGATCCCGCGCGCCCAACTGACGACTCTCGCAGATCGATTCGCCGCGGCCGTTCGGAACAGCGACGTGGCGCGGCGGAAGACGCTCGCCGCGCAGTTGTATGAGCTCCTGATCGCGCCGATTCGCACTTCCCTCGCCGCACATCGCGAAGTGGCGTTCGTGACTGACGCCGCCACGGCCGGAATCGCATTTGCCGCGCTTCCCGGCGCTGCGCCCGGACGAATGCTCGTCGAAGACCTGACCATCTCCGTCGCTCCCAGCGCTCGCCTGTATCTCGCGGCGCGGACCCGCGGCGCGCGGGCGCGATCGAACGTTCTGATCGTCGACAGTCCCGAGAATGACGCGCTCGAGCGGCTCGCCGGAACCAACGACGAAGCAGCGGCAGTGCAGAGGGCGTATCCGCACGTGCGGCGTCTCAGCGGCCGCGACGCGACCCGCGCCGCCTTCATCCGGGAGTCGCGCGGCGCGAACGTCATCCACTTCGCCGGCCATGGCCTCAGCAACATCGAGTCGGCGTCCCTCGTCCTCACCGCGACCGCCGATGATTCGGGACTCTTCGATGCCGCGTCGATCTCCCGTCTCGGTTTGCGGAACGCGGATGTAGTCGTGCTCGCGGCCTGCGAGACGGCGCGCGGTCCGATTCGATCCGCAGAAGGCGTGCTCAGCGTGACGCACGCCTTCCTGCAGGCAGGCGCGCCGACGGTCATCGCCACGCTATGGCCGCTCGACGATCGCGAAGCCGCCGCCTTCTTCCCTCGGCTGCATCGACATCTCGCGGACGGCCTCCCCGCCTCCGAAGCACTCCGCCTCGCGCAGCTCGAAATGATGCGCAGCTCTCCGCAAGACCGATCGTCGCTGTGGGCCGCCGTGCAAACGATCGGCTATTGACCTCGCCGGCCGCGGGAAAGAGCGGTCGCGCGGCCCTCTCACTGCGCAAGAGAGGAGGCAAAGACGATGAACGGTAACAAAAATCCATTGATCGACGTCCGCATCAGCAAGGAATTGGTGAGAGTTGCCCAGGAAGCAGCGAAAGCTGCCGAGGACGCCCCCAACCCGAAACCGTCGAAGCCCAGTAGAACCCAGAGCGCGAAACGAGAACTGCAGATCCTCTTCTACGGGATGATGTGTTTCGATCCATTGCCGGGCGGATCGGGGTATCGGGTCCTTTTTCCGAACGGTCTGGATCTGCAGGAACTGACGGACATCCCCTTTCATGCGGCAGGCGTGTGGGTCCGGGATCGCCAAGCAAAAACCACGGTCCGATGGTCCGGCCCCGCGCAACGCAACGACTTCTTCGTGAACGAAAAGCGCCAGTTGACGATCACCGGTCTGGCGCAGACGCCGCTCGACACGAGCGCGTTCGAAGGACGCGTCACGAACCTGCAGGACTGCGACCCTCAATTCAAGATCAGCGACGATCCGGATGCCATTCTGACCATGCTCGTCGACCGCGGAACGCTCAGCGCTCACCGGGCCAACGACGCAGGACTGATCGTGGTTCGCTGGACGGTGGAGGTCGAGGATGGCGCTACGGTGCGCTTTACGTTCGGCGGTGAGTTCGTCGAGATCCCTCCGGAAGTGACGCAAGTCTTCCTGGTCAACGTCAGCCCGATCTCCGGCGCGGAAGGAGTCCGGGACTTCCAGCTATTCAGGATGCTTTCGACGGATCGTCAAAAACCCTTGCCTTACCGGCTTCCGCGGCAACTGCCGCAGGAGTACATCAAATTGCCGGATCCGACGTTTGGATTCACGCCGACCGCACCGGGAGGCGCCGCGCCCCAAGCTCCGAAGCAGACCACACCGAGCGGCCTGCCACCGATCGAGGGCGACGTCGACATCCTGGCATTGGAGGCCACAGTCGTGGCGCAAACACCCTACATCGTCTGTTCCGCCGTGGTGTCGCGTCTTCCGGACGCGGCGTGAAAGGAGCACTCCCATGACCAATCTCGCATCGCCCCAATATTTCGAAACGGCACGAACGCACAAGACCGAGTTTCTCAACCATATGTTCGGCGCGGCCAGCGCGGAGGCCGCAGGAGGCGAGAATGTCGCGCCCCTCTCCGCGTCGCTGCCTCAGGACTCAAACATTCTGGGCGTCGGTTATGGCGTCAAAGTCACCGCCGGGTCTGGCACCGATGACGTCGCAATCCGCGTGTACGTCCGCGCCAAGGCTCCGAAAGCGGCAGTCTCTGGGCCCGAGCTCGTGCCCCCTGACATCAATGGCACGCCGACCGACGTCATCCCGGTCGGCGATCTCACCGCGCAATTCCCGAGGCCGGTGAAATGCGGCGTTTCCTGCGGGCACTTCAGGATCACCGCCGGTACGATCGGCTGCGTCGTCACGTCGAACGGATCCAAGCGCCGGTTCATCCTCTCGAATTGTCACGTTCTCACGGACCTCAACGGGGCGCGGCCCGGCGACAATATCCTCGAGCCGGGCCTGCTCGATGGAGGCGACCCGGCCCGGCCCATTGCCCGGCTGACGGCCTTTCAACCGGTCGACTTCACCGGCCGGCCGAATCGAATCGACGCTGCCATCGCCGAGTTGATCAACACGCCTGACGTCGACCCGAGGATCACCACGATCGGATCCATTACCGCGACGCCGGTGCCCGCCGCGCTCTATCAGTCGGTTCGGAAGCGCGGACGGACGACCCTTCATACGATCGGCGTGGTCACGGACCTCGCGGCGGACGTTCGCGTTCGATACGGAGACAGAGTCGCTCAATTCGACGACCAGATCGCGGTGACCGGCTTCAACGGCGCATTCAGCGCCGGCGGCGACTCGGGCTCGCTCGTGGTCGACGCCGTCTCGCGCAGTCCGGTCGGACTTCTCTTCGCCGGCGGCGGGAACACCACGTTCTGCAATCACATCGCGAACGTGCTCGATCCTTTTCGAGTGAGTATCGTTGCAGCGTAGGTGAGCGATGGCGACTTTCCAGCAGCTCCGCGACGCCAAGGAAACGGCCAAGCGCGATTTCGGAAGCATGCCCGGCGTGGAGGGAATCGGAATCGGCGACGGGGTCTTGCGGGTCTACGTGCGCGACGCGAACGTGAAGGACCGGCTGCCTCGGACGTGTGAAAACGTCGACCTGGAGTTCGTGGTCACCGGCGAAGTCAAGCCCTCGGATCCGTAGCGCCGTCATTGCGGCCTCCGGTCTGTCAGGCCGGAGGCCGCCCCGTATCCAGCAAATCCTTGAACAGCTCCTTGTCGATAGCCTTGTCGTACGCGGCGCGGGCGCTGATCTTCCCCTCCTCGAACAGCCGCTTGATCGACGTGTCCATGTCGATCATCCCTTCCTTGACGCCGGTCTGAATCGCGGACGTGACCTGCGACGTCTTCCCCTCGCGGATCATGTTGCCGATGGCGGGCGAGGCGAAGAGAACCTCCAGCGCGGCCACGCGGCCGCCTTCGAGCCTCGGCAGGAGCTGCTGGGCCACGACGGCGCGGATGGTATCGCCGAGGATGTTGCGGATCCCTTCCTGCTCCCCGGCGGGGAAGACGCTGATCACGCGGTCCATCGTCTTCGCGGCGTTGTTCGTGTGCAGCGTGCCGAAGACGAGCGTGCCGCGCTCGGCGGCGCTGAGCGCCATCTGGATCGTCTCCAGGTCGCGCATCTCGCCGACGAGAATGATGTCCGGGTCTTCGCGGCCCGCGGCTTTCAGCGCCTCGGCGAACGACGTGGCGTGCGCGCCGATCTCGCGCTGATGGATGAGGCACTTCTTGTTCGGGTGCACGAACTCGATCGGATCCTCGATGGTGATGACGTGCAGCGCGCGCGTCTCGTTGATCAGGTCGATGATGGCCGCGAGCGTCGTCGACTTCCCCGAGCCGGTCGGTCCGGTCATCAGCACCAGACCGCTGCGGATGCCGGCCACACGGCGGATCTGGTCGGGGAGTCCGAGCTGCTCGATCGTGAGAATCTTCGTCGGAATGACCCGAAAGACCGCGCCGGCGCCGCGCTGCTGGCGGAACAGGTTCACGCGGTAGCGGGCCACGCCGGGGATCTCGTACGAGAAGTCGACGTCGCCGCTCTGCACGTACTCGTCCCAGATCCGCTTCGACGCGACCGGCTCGAGCATGTCGTTGAAGTCGTTCTCGGTGATGACGCGGTAGCGGATCGACTCCATCGTCCCGGAGGCGCGCAGCATCGGCGGGCGGCCGACGGTGAGGTGAAAGTCCGACGCGCCGTGGTCGTTCATCAGGCGGAGGAAGCGGTCGATCTTCTGCATCGTCAGATCCCTCGCCCCGCGCCAGCGGGGAGAGGGTGGCGCACAGCGCCGGGTGAGGGGCCCCTCATCCGCCGCTCCGCGGCACCTTCTCCCCGCAAGCGGGGCGAAGGCCCTTTATCAATCTTCTGCATCACACCTCCGCCTGGCGCAGGAACTCCGCGCTCACCAGCGGTTCGAAGTCCTCTTTCTTCAGCGCCGCCATGTACGCCGTCTCCGGCGCGATCTGCTCGCGCCGGACCAGGTCTTTGAGGGCCTCGTCGAACGTTTGATTGCCGGCGCTGCGGCCGACCTGCATGGCCGAGTAGAGCTGATACGTTTTCTCGTCGCGGATCATGCTGCCGATGTTGGCCGTCCCTTTGAGGATCTCGAAGCAGGCGATGCGCTTCCGCCCCGTCTTGGCCGGCAGCAACCGTTGGGCGATGACGAACTTCATCGACTCCGAGAGCGACGCGCGGATCTGCGGCTGCTCCTCGACCGGGAAGCTGGAGAGGATGCGGTCGATCGCTTTCGGCGCGGACGTGGAGCTGAGCGTGCCGAGGACGATGTGGCCGGTCTCCGCGGCGGTGAGGGCCAGCGAGATCGACTCGTTGTCGCGCAGCTCGCCGATGACGATGACGTCCGGATCCTCGCGCAGCGCCGCGCGCAGCGCCCGCGCGAACGACTGCGTGTGCGTGCCGACCTCGCGCTGGTTGATCAGGCAATTCTTGAACGGATGGACGAACTCGACCGGATCCTCGAGCGTGATGATGTGGTCGTGGCGCGTTTCGTTGAAGAGGTTGACCAGCGCCGCCAGCGTCGTCGACTTCCCCGATCCCGACGGGCCGCAGATCAGCACGAGGCCTTGGTGGTAGTCGGCGATCTCGGCCAGCTGCGCCGGCAAGCCGAGCTCCTGGATCGTCGGCGGCATGTCGGGAATGACGCGGAAGACGGCGTGGAGGCCGCGGTGGTCGGCGAAAACGTTGCCGCGGTAGCGGCCCGCCTGCGGGATGGTGTAGCAAAAGTCGAGCTGGTGATGCGACTGCAGCGTCGCCCACTGCGCGTCGGAGAGGATCTCGCGCAGCATGGTCTCCGTGTCGCTCGGCGTGAACGCCTCCGCCTGCGCGCGCAAAAGCTCCGCGGCCACGCGCACGACCGGCGGCTGCCCGACGGTGAGGTGGAAGTCGGAGGCGCCGCTGTTGCGCGTCTGGATCAGAAACGTGTGCAGCCGCGGCTCGCCCTGCACCGAGCGCACCTTCAGGGCCTGGTCGCGGACGCCGGCGATCTGCCGCGCTTTCTCGGCGTCGTTCTTGGCCAGATCGTCGAGGATGGTCAGGGCGTGCGAGCGCACGTTGCGGTCGGCGTCGCCGGCCGCCACCTTCATCAGCACCTGCGGGACCTGCGGATGCGTGAAATGCCGCAGCGCCTCCAGGACCTCGATGCGCACGTTCGGATGCGGATCGGCCAGCATTTTTCCCAAGGCGTTGAGGGAGCGCGGATCGCCGATGCGGCCGAGGGCTTCGACCGCGGTCCAGCAGACCTCGTCGTCGGCCAGCGCGGCGATGAGGGGCTCGACCGCGCGCGCGTCCTCGAGCCGCCCCAGCGTGTCGGCCGCGGCGATGCGGATCCACCAGTCGGGGTCCTTCAACAGCGGAATCGTCGACGGAACGATGCGCGCGTCGTTGAAGACGCTGGCGATGCCGATGGCGGCCGCGCGCGTCTCGTCGTCGGCGTCCGCGAGGAGCTCGATCATCGGCTCGATCAGCTCGTCGCCGAATTCGCGCAGCGAGTCGATGGCCCGGCTGCGCACGAACCCCGGCAGGGTGCGCGTGAAGTTGACGTAGCGCTTGATGACTTCGTGGTGGTCGCCCATGCCGACGAGGATCTTCAGCACGGCCGAGCGCGTGCCGGCGTGTCCGGAGGCGACGAGCGGAAGGAGTTGCTCGGCGAACTCCGGACCGCGTTGCGCGGCCACGCGGCGCAAGGCCTCGGCGATGGTCTGCTGCACGGTGTACGTCGCGCGCGGCAGTTGCTCGATGAGCAGCGGGACCACGGCGGTGGCGGCGCGCCTGGCCAGCGTCTCCAGCGCCTTGTCGGCGATGGCCCGGTCGCCGTCGCGGGCCAGCTTCTGCCAGAGCGCCAGCGAGCGCGGGTCGAGGTCGAGCTGCGCGAGCTTGTCGACGATGACCGCGCGATCGTCGACGGCGGTCGACTCGAGGGTCCACAGCAACGACTCCAGGGCCTTGCTCGGCGGCATCTCCAGGACGATCCGCCGCGCGGCCTGCTGCGCATCGCGCGTTTCCTTCGTTTCCGGCGCGATCAGGACTTCGGTGAGCCGCTGCTCGATGCCGGACAGTCCGAGGGCGAAGAAGATGGAGGTGGCCGCCCGCATGGCCGCCTCCGGCTTGGCCTTCGCCTCGGCCAGGAAGACGTCGAGCGTCTCGGCGTCGTGCACGCGCGGGAGGATCTTCGCGCCGGCCTCGCGGAAGGCGCGGTCGGGGCGGAAGAGGAGCCAGACCACGTCGCGCGAGCGCACGCCGTCGGCCTCGCCGAGGCGCGCCAGAAGCTCATCGCGCTCCTCGGTCGTGGCGAACTCTTTGTTCGCGAGACGCTTGACCGTTTCCTTGAGGTCGGATGAGAAAAGGGCCATGGGACGGAGGAATCGTACCGAATTGGCGCGGCTTTTGTCGGCCTTGGCGATGTGTTTCGCGCGGCCGGCGTTTCTTTTTCTGGCAATGAGCGATGTCCGCTCCGCCGCCGTCAGGAAGGCGTCCGTTCCGGAATGCGCTAACGCGGTGGAGCGTAGCCCAGGAATGCGCACTCCGCGAGGCTGGCCTGCAGCGCTGCGAGCGACGCTTCGTTGCCCGCGCTGCCGGCCACGCGCGTGGCCAGTGCGATGGCCGTCCGCGCCGTGCCGTACTCGGAATGCGCGCAGAGGAGCACGGCCGTCGACGCAAGCGCGTCGACCAGCGCGTCCGGATCGATGTGGTCGATGGCAAGCTGCGCGCAGACAGTGAGCGTTTGCAGCGCGTCGGACGCGTGGCCTGTGGCGGCGAGCACCTGACCGCGGAGGAGTTGCGCGCGCATGCGGTCGCGATCGTAACTGGCGCTGCGCGGGAACGCCGCCCGCGCCTCGGCGATGGCATACAGAGCGTCGGCGTGCGCATGAAGCGCGATGAGCGCGCGGGCGCGAACGAGCAACGCCCGGCCGGCGAGCTGGCGGCGAAGGAGCGGTGCTCGCCGCGGCAGGCGATCGTGGCGGACGATGCGCAAGATCGAGTCGGCGAGGCCATGCGCCCGGTGTGGCTCGGTACCCGCGAGTGCGGCCGTGGCTGCGACGATCCGCCGGAGCGCTGTCCTCTGCCGGTGCGGCGTGAGCGCGACGAGACGCGCGTGCCACTCCTCCGCCGGGAGTGGCAGCAGATCGAGCGGCGCGGTCGCCGAGCGCGCGGGCGCGGCGCCGGCGCGGCTCGATGGCGCGCTGCACCACCGGCAACTGCATCAGGCGGCCGACGAGCCGCTCGGCTTCCCGCGCGGAGGTGTCGATCCGCGCCAGCGACGCGCGCGTTTGCGCGACGAGCTCGGGCGATAGCGGCTGCCGGACGCCGTCATTCATCCGACAGCCGCCCGCGCCGCTTTCGGTTGGCGCTCATCGCCGCCGTCCCCGGCGGGTAAAATGGCGTGCAACGCGGGACAGCGAAGCGGAACCAACCGACAACAAGGCGGAAGGGTTCTCCCCCGCTGCGCGGCCCGCGGCGTGGCACCGCGGCGCTGTTGCCTGGTCGCCGGTTGACCCGGCAACGCGCCGCGAGTGCTCTGGTGCGCGGGGAGAGTGGCAGTGAGCATAGGGAACGAAAGCGCGCCTTTCATACTAAATCCGGCACAAACTTTCCGCAACTAAAAGTTGGAGCGCTGCGAATTTCCGTTTTGATGGCGGCGTTCCCTCGACGGAACGCGGCAGCGCGGCGTGCTATCGTTTTTCGAAATGATTCCTCCGCCGACGCAGCCGATGTCGTTCGGCGCGTTGCTGCGCCACCTGCGCGTGCAGCGCGGGTGGACGCAACGGTACGTGGCGCAAAAGGCGGGAATCACGGTCAACGCGGTGTCGAACCTGGAGCGCGAGGTCGCCCAACTGCCGAACGCCGATACGGTGGAGCGGCTGGCGAAAGTCTTCGACATGACGCCCGAGGAGCTCGATCCGCGCTGGCTCTGCGAGCGCGTGGCCGCGGAGGCGCGCTCGCTGGCACAGCGCCAGGCCATCAATCAGCTGCTCGCGCTCGACGAGGCGGGCATGAAGTGGATGCTCGATCATCTGGCCAAGGCTCCGAAGCCGATGAGGAAGCCGAGGAGGCGGCGATGAGCTGCCCTTCACGCGACGAGCTGTGGGCAATGATCCAGGAGGGCGGCGACGTGCCGCACCTGGACGAGTGCGACGCGTGCGCGCAGTTCTTCGACATCTTCTTGAACGAGGTGGAGATGTTTCACGGCGATCCCCATGAGCTGGAAGGAGCCCTTGCCGCGGTCGTGGATGAGGCGTTGATCGGCGTACCGCCTGCCCAGTGGGCAAAGCGTCTCGCCGCGGAGCCGCGCTTCCGGCACGCGCTGGTGATCCGCGAAGTGCTGCGCCGCGCCGCGGGCGCGTACGAGAACCCGGTGATCGAAGGCGGGTGGACGGCTGCGGCCATCGCCCTGTGCGATGCCATGGCCGCGGACGGGACGCTACCCGTCGAGCTGTATGTCGAGGTGTTGAAAGAGCGCGCCATGGCGCTGCGGGCCGGAAACGATCTGCAAGGGGCGCTGCGTTTGCTGGAGCGCGCGCGCGAGCTGAGCGCCGACACGCCGAATCCCGAACATTGGGAGGCGGTGATTTCGCTGTGCAAGGCGATCACGTATGGCGAAGATGATCTCGGGCAGTTCGAGGAGTCGTTCGCGTTGGCTGACAACGCGCAAGCCGTTTTCGAGCGACTTGGCGATACGAGACGCGCCTTGATGGCCCGGCAGGCGAAAGCGTACGCGTTGATGAATCAGCGCCGGCATCAAGCGGCTCTCGAGATCGCATTGCCCATAGCGGCGCGATTCGATGCCATGGCGTCGCGCTACGACGCCGCGAGCACGCATCACCTCATAGCGCATTGTTATGTGAAGAGCGGCGTGTATGAGGAAGGCCTGAGCCATGCTCTGATCGCGCAGACCGGTTACGAAAAGCTAGGCAACGCATCGCTGATTTCCCGAGTAAAGCATGTCGCTGCCTGTGCGATGGCCGGGCTCGGGCGCTTCGAGGAGGCCTACCCGCAGTTTGAGGAATCGGCTGAATCGATCTTCCGCGCGGGCTTGTATGACGTTTGGGTGCTCGCTCGGCTTGATTACGTCGCGGCTGCGCTGCGGGACGATCCGACAGCGGACGTTCGCGAGGTCATCGAAGCCGTGGCGCATGTCTGCTTCTTGCTTGGCGACGAGCACTCGACGATGCGGCGGCGGTACGCGGCGGAGGCATTGGATTACATGCGCCGGTTGGCAAAGCGCGACGAGCTGACCGCGGAGGCCGCGGAATACGTCCGTGACTTCATCGAGACCAACAGCAAGCGCCCCCCGCAGCGCTTCGTGTCGCCGAGCGGCGGTGGGTTGGTGATGTAGCCCGAACGAGGCGGAGCAAGCGTGCCGGTTACGCTTGCCCCGCCGGAAGCGTCACGGCCGCGGCGGCACCGGGTTGTTGGCATCGTCGAACGGCACGATGCTGCCGACGAAGTGTTTGATGGCCCGCACCACGCGGCTGACGACCGAGCCAGGTCCGCGCGGATCGTCGTCGCGGGGAGCCGCCATCGCCGGAGCCGCGAGAACCGCCAGGAGTGAAACGACCGCAAGAGCTTTCTTCATATCCCCTCCGAGCGGCGGAAGGGTTCTCCCGGGGCGACATTCTGCGCCAAGCGCCTGGAACGCAGCTTCCCGACGATTGATCGGATTCACTCGACTCCAGCCAAGACTCACACGATCCATGGGCGCTTGAATGACGTGCATTGCCATCGCGCGCAAGACCCATGGGCATTCAAATGCGCCGGAACGTCGGAATGGCGAGGCCCATGGGCATTCGATTCCGGCGGAAACGCTCCTTCGCAGCGTTCCAGGAACGCACATGAGGCCCGGCGATTTCGCACGAATGCGATCCATGGGCACTCGAGTGCGTTCTCTGTTCGCACTTCACGAGGCCCATGGGCACCCGAGTGCGTTCTTTTTTCGCACTCACGAGGCCCATGGGCACTCGAACGCGGGTGCCGGCACGCACTCGTGCGCCGGTTCATCGGGCGTTTCGCCGCGCCGGCATCAGCGGCCTTGCCGGCCCGCAGTTGACGAAGATCACCGCACACTTCGGTCCGGCGCCCCTTCCCATCGATCCGATTCTCGGCAACACGACTATGGCCACCAGCAGGAACGCGCCGGCGGCTACGCGCATGCGCGCGCTGCCACCGCTGCTGCGCGAGGAGCGCGTCGACCTCTACCTGTGCGGGTACGGGCGCTCTGCCAGGTCAGTGCTTCGCAGCGCGGCGCCGCGGCGGCGCTGCGACCGCGGCGAGCTGGATACCGATCGGGCCGAGGTCCTGCCCTACCGCGGCATTCAGCGGCGAGGAGTACGACGCGCCGGCGTAACGGTGCGCGGGGTCGGCGGCGGCGACGGTGTAGACGCCGGCAGGCACCGCGACGCGGAAGGCGCCGGCGGCGTCGGTGGCCGTCTCGGCAATCGTCGCGAACGCGGCGTCGTAGACGATCACCTGCATTCCGGCGAGCGGCAATCCGCTCGCGGCGGCGGCGACGATGCCGCTGATGCGGCCGGCCTCGGGCATCGCAAAGTCGGCGACGATCGAGGTCCCTTCGGCCAGCGGACGCGCCGGCGCGGCGGCGAACGTGGGCGCGCCGAGATCGTACGCATTGGCATAGCGCAAGGCGGTATCGAACGCGATCAGCTTCACCGTCGCCGACGTCAGAAGCAGCGCGTATTTGCCGGAAACATCCGTCGTGGCCGACGCGAGGAGACGGCCGGCCGTGTCGTACGCGCCGACGCTCATGGCAGGCAGCGGAGCGCCGGTCGTGGCGGAGGTCACGCGCCCGGCGACGCGCGCGCCTTTGGCCAGTGCGAAGTCGAAACCGCCCTCGCTCTGCTGCGCGAATGCGTGGACGACGCTGGCGCCGGCGAAGGCCGGCTGCGCGGAATAGAACTGCGGCAGATAGAACAGCGCCGCGTCGAAGGCGCCGACGCGGTAGTCGCCCGGCGGCACGACGATCGAGTACGCGCCGGCGGCGTCGGTGGTGGCGAGCGCGCGCGTGGTGCCGTCCGCGTTGTACGCCGCGGCGGTGATCGACGGCAGCGCGGCGCCGGAGATGCGATCGGTGACGTGCC
>DATDFB010000298.1:0-2342 GCA_036522835.1 Thermoanaerobaculia bacterium
CGGCGGCCATGCCGCCGCTCTGACAGCGGCGGCATGGCCGCCGCACTCCAGAATACGGCACCTTCCTGTACAGTTTCCCTGAAGCGCGCATGAAGTTCACCGACAAACTCCAGTACCTGCGCTACCTCGTCGACAAGCGCGGCATGAAGCCCGTCTACATGATTCTCGGGCTGACCTACGACTGCAATTCGTTCTGCCGCACCTGCTTCAACTGGGAACAGCTCCGCAAGAACAAGGAGCACGAGCTGTCGTTCGACGAGATCCGGAAGACCTTCGCCTCGCTCGACGACTTGCTCTTCGTCGTCATGAGCGGCGGCGAGCCGTTCCTCCGCCGCGACCTGCCCGACGTCTGCGCGATGCTCTCGTCGCAGAACCACGTCAAGCAGATCACCATCCCCACCGGCGCGATCGCCAGCGACCTCATCGCCCGGGCCACGGAGTCGACGCTGCAGCGCTGCCCGGCGACGCAGATCGTCGTCAACCTCTCCATCGACCACGTCGGCGAGAAGCACGACTGGATCCGCGGCGTGCCCGGCAACTACGAGAAGGCCAAGAAGACGTACGCGCTACTCATGCCGCTGCGCGACCGCTATCCGAATCTCACCGTGAACGTGCACACGTGCTTGTGCACGTACAACGCCGACGATCTCGACGAGCTCTTCGCCGGCGTCCGCCGCGACTTCCCCGACGTCTCGTTCCATTCGTTCGAGATGCTCCGCGGCGATCAGCCGGACAAGAACATTCAGCCGATCTCCACGCAGCGCTACCGCGAGCTTCTGCCGAAGCTCGAGGCCTACTGGAACGGCTACGCGCACTACGACAGCTTCCTCAAGTTCGTGAAGATCTACACCCGGCGCATGGAGCTGGCGGTGCTGGAGCAGGAGACGCAGGTGCGGCCGTGCCACGCCGGGCTCATTTCCGGCGTGCTCGACGCGCGCGGCGAGGTGCGGATGTGCGAGCTGCGCGACGCCGTCGGCAACGTCCGCGACACCGGCTACGACTTCGCCAAGCTCTGGTTCAGCGAGGATGCCGACCGGCAGCGTGCGTCGATCCGGGCCAAGGAGTGCCACTGCACGCACTCCTGCTTCATGTCGTCGTCACTCGTCTTCGACTGGCGGACGTGGGGCGCCTACTTCGCTTCGACCGTGGTGAATTTCCTCTCCGCCGCATGACGCGGGTGGCCATCGTCGGGCCGGTCTTTCCGTTCCGCGCCGGCATCGCCTATTGCACGACGCGGCTGGCGCAGGAGCTCGGCGCCGACGTGATCTCATTCAAGCGCCAGTATCCGCGCCGCTTCTATCCCGGCGGCGACGACGTCGATCCGACGCTGCCGCGCTTCGACGCGGAGTTCTTCCTCGACGTGTTGAATCCGCTGACGTGGCTTCGCGCGGCGATGCGCCTGCGCCGGTACGACGCGGTGATTTTCGTCTGGTGGATCTGGGTGTGGGCGCTGCCGTACCGGGTGATCCTGGCTCTGCTGCCGCGGCACGTGAACGTGATCCTGCAGTGCCACAACATCGGCGACAAGGAGCCGGCGGCGTGGAAGCGCTTTCTCTCCGACCTCGTGTTGCGCCGCGGCCGCGCGCTGGTCGTGCATGCCTCGACGGAGGCGGCGGAGGCGTGGCGGCGCTCGCGCGGACGGCGCGTGGTACAGACGTTCCTGCCGGTGCACGAGCTGGGCGGGGCGATGCCCGCGCGCGAAGTTGCGAAGGAGCGCCTCGGTGTCGCCGGTCGCGAAATCGCGTTGTTTTTCGGGCACGTCCGGCCGTTCAAGGGGCTCGACCTGGCCATGCGGGCGTGGGCGTCGATCCAGTCGGACGCGGTGCTGCTCGTCGCGGGCGAGTTGTGGTGGCAGCCGGCCTCCGAGGTCGAGCAGTTCGCAAAGGAGCTCGGCATCGCCGGCCGCGTCAAGTTCGACTTCCGCTTCATCCCCGACTCCGAGATCGCCATGTACTTTGCCGCGGCCGACGTCGTCCTCGCGCCGTACCGCATCGAGGCGCAGAGCGGCGTGGCGCTGACGGCGTTCCACTTCGGCCGGCCGGTGATCGCCAGCGACGCCGGCGGACTGCCGGAGATCGTCGACGGCCGCAACGGCGTCGTGTTTCCGTCGGAGGATGTCGCTGCGTTGGCGCGCGCGGTCGACGAGTTTTTCCTCACGCGCGACCGCGCGGCGATGGAGCAGGCGGCGCTCGCCGCGGCCGCGCGATACTCGTGGGAGGAATACGGGCGCCTCTTCGCCCGCTTGGTGGAGGCCGGATGAATCCGCGCAGGATCAAGGTCGGCCTGGAGCTGACGTCGAAGTGCAACCTCCGCTGCGGCATGTGCCCGCTGCCGGTGCTGCG
>DATDFB010000299.1:0-8129 GCA_036522835.1 Thermoanaerobaculia bacterium
ATGGCCGCCGCACTCCACATCACGTTGACGCCAAGATCTTCACCGACATCGCAATGCACACACCGCTCCGCCTGGCCCGTTGATCACCGCGCCTTCCGCACCCGCGCCTCGTTGCCCACCGACCACTCCAGCAACCACAGATCCCCATTCGGCGCATACGTCCCACCGACGATCGACCACGGCAGGCGCGACTTCGCGATCACGCTGACGCGGCCGTCCGGCGCGACCCGCTTCACCTCCCCATGGGCGTAATCCGCCACGCAGACGTTCCCGCGCGGATCGACCCACAACCCCATCAACAGATGATGCGCGCCGATGTCCGGCCGGAGAAATCGGGACGAGCTCAAATTACGAGCCACCGTCCGGATTGCGCCGTTCGGGGAAACCTTCACGAGGTCGACGGCGTCGATCAAATACACCGTGCCGTCCGGCGCCGCCGTCATCCAGCGGATGTCGTGGAAGGGGCCGCGCGCCAGCACCGCCTTGTTCTTCATGATCGCGCGGTGCTCGCGGTCGGCCCAGTAGTGGTTGCCGGCGGCGTCGCGCACGAACGAGTAATCCGTCCGGAACTCGCGCTTCGGTCCGTACACGGTCTGTACGCGCCCGTCGGGCGAGCGGCGCCAGACGTAGTAGTCCCACCGGTTGATCGCCTCCCCCTCGTACCAGAGGTGCTCGCCGTAGAGGTTCCCGCCGGCGTCGAGGTAGAGCTCGTGCGTGTGCACGCGCGGCACGACCACCGTCTTCTTCCCGTCCGGCGCGAGCCGCCACACCTGCTTCAGATCGCTGTAGTAGACGTTGCCGCCGCGGTCGACCACGATGCCGACGGGCGGGTGGGCGTAAGCGGCCGTAGCCGCGAAGAGCAGAACATATAATGCGCGCCGCATGGCAGAACAAGGATACGACCTCGTCATCATCGGCAGCGGTCCGGGCGGCTACGTCGCCGGCATCCGCGCCGGGCAGCTGGGGATGAAAGTGGCCGTCGTGGAGAAGGACCCCAACGTCGGCGGCACCTGTCTCCTGCGCGGCTGCATCCCCACCAAAGCCCTCCTGGAGAACGCCGACATCTGGCACAAGATCCAGAAGTCGAAAGAGTTCGGCATCACCGTCGGCGACGCGAAGCTCGACTTCTCGGCCGTGCAGGCGCGCAAGCAGGGCGTGGTCAACCAGAACGTCAAAGGCATCGAGTTCCTCTTCCGCAAGAACAAAGTCGAGCGCATCGCCGGATTCGCCAAAGTCGTCAACCGGAACACCGTCGACGTCGAGGGCAAGCAGCTCACGACGAAGAACATCATCCTGGCCATGGGCTCCGTGCCGAAGGACCTGCCGCACATCAAGACCGACGGCAAGCGCATCATCAACTCCGACCACATCCTCGAGCTCACCGAGGTGCCGAAGTCGATGCTCGTCATCGGCGCGGGGGCGGTCGGGTGCGAGTTCGCCTCCATCTTCGCCCGCTTCGGAACGAAGGTGACGATCGTCGAGGTCATGCCGCTCTTGCTGCCGATCGAGGACGAGGAAGTCTCGAAGGAGTTCACGCGCGTCTTCAAGAAGCAGGGCATCGACGTCTACACCGACGCGAAAGTGCTCTCGTGCGAGGTCGGCGAGGGTAGCGTCAAATCCGTGATCGAGACGAAGGGGAAGCAGCAGACCATCGAGACGGAGCTCGTCCTCTCGGCCACCGGCCGCCGCGCCGTCACCGAGAACTGCGGCCTGGAGAAGACGAAGGTCCAGCTCGAGCGCGGCATGGTCCAGGTCAATCCCTACATGCAGACCGCGGAGCCGGGGATCTACGCCATCGGCGACATCGTTCCCACGCCCGCCCTCGCGCACGTCGCCTCGGCCGAGGGGATCCTGGCGGTCGAGCACATGAAGGGAATGGAAGTCCGGCCGCTGAACTACGACCACGTCCCGAACTGCACGTACACCGACCCCGAGGTGGCGTCAGTCGGGTTGACGGAAAAGAAGGCGAAGGAGCGCGGCTACGACGTCAAGACCGGCAAGTTCCCCTTCACCGCGAACTCGAAGGCGAAGATCCTCGGCGAGGCCGTCGGCTTCGTGAAGTACGTCTCCGACAAAAAATACGACGAAGTCCTCGGCGTGCACATCGTCGGCCCGCGCGCGACGGAGCTGATCGTCGAAGGCTGCGCGGCGCTGGAGCTCGAGGCGACGACGGAGTCGATCGCCAAGACCATCCACGCGCATCCGACGCTTTCGGAGGCGCTCATGGAAGCCGCCGAAGACGTCCTCGGACACTCGATTCACCAGTAAATGGAAGCGACGCAACAACTCGAGACGCACGGGCTCACCCGCGAGCAGCTCCTCGACATCGACTATTACCTGCGCCTCACGCGCACGCTCGAGGAGCGCCTGGTCAATCTCTTCCGCCAGTCCAAGGTCATCGGCGGCCTGTTCCGCTCCCTCGGGCAGGAAGGCGAGTCCGTCGCGGCGGCGTACGCGCTCGACTACAAGCAGGGCGACGTCGTGCAGCCGCTGATCCGCAACATGGGCGCGATCCTCGTCGCCGGCGCGAAACCGGCCGACATCATCAAGCAGTACATGGCCAAGGGCGATTCGCCGACGCGCGGCCGCGAGCTCAACATCCACTTCGGCCACCCCGCGCGCGACGGCTTCATCGGACAGATCTCCATGCTCGGCGACATGATCCCGGTCATGGCCGGTATCTCCCTCGCGGGACGGATGCAGAAAAAATCGCTCGTGACGCTGGCGTTCATCGGCGACGGCGCGTCGTCGACCGGCGCGTTTTACGAGGGGATGAACTTCGCCGCCGTGCAGCGGTTGCCGATGGTGGTCTGCCTGGAGAACAACGGCTACGCCTATTCGACGCCGACGTCGCGCCAGACCGCGGCGCGCTCGCTGGCGGAGAAGGCCATGGCCTTCGGCTGCGCGAGCGATACGGTCGACGGCAACGACGTTCTGGCCACGTACGGCGCGGTCAAGCGCGCCGTCGAGCACGCGCGGGCGGGCGGCGGGGTGACGCTGCTCGAAGTCGTCACGTTTCGCATGAAGGGCCACGCCGAGCACGACAACCAGTCGTACGTGCCGCCCGAGGTGCTCGAGGAGTGGAAGGCGAAAGACCCGGTGGCGCGGTACGAGAAGACGTTGATCGACGCCGGCATCGCTTCCGATTTTTCTGACATTCAAGAACGAGTGCGCCGCGAAGTCGACGAAGCGACCGACGAAGCGGAGCGCTCGCCGATGCCGCGCGGCGAGGAAGCGGCGCTGGGGTTGTATGCGGGAGACGGCTACTGGGAGTCCTGGGTCCTGGGTCCTGAGTCCTGAGTGGCACCCAGGACCCAGGACGCAGGACTCAGGACTGAAATGATGGAGACGACCTACATCGAAGCGATCACGCAGGCCATGTCCGAGGAGATGGCCCGCGACGAGCGCGTCTTCCTCATCGGCGAAGACGTCGGCGTCTACGGCGGCGCGTTCAAAACGAGCGCGGGCCTGATCGACCGCTTCGGCCCCGAGCGCGTGATCGACACGCCCATCTCGGAGATCGCCATCGTCGGCGCCGCCTCGGGGGCCGCGCTGATGGGGATGCGCCCCATCGCGGAGATGCAGTTCATCGACTTCATCACCTGCGCGTACGACATCCTCGTCAACTTCACCGCCACGTCGCGCTACCGCGTCGGCAGCGCCTGCCCCATCGTCGTGCGCGGTCCCGCCGGCGCGGGGACGCACGGCGGGCCGTTCCACTCGCTGTCGCCCGAGGCCATGTTCATGAACCGGCCGGGGATCAAGATCGTGTCGCCGGGAACGGCGTACGACGCGAAGGGCCTGCTCAAGGCCGCGATCCGCGACGATGATCCCGTTTTGTACATCGAGAACAAGTACCTCTACCGGCGCATCAAGGAGACGCTGCCCGAGGAGGACTACATCGTGCCGATCGGGAAGGCCAACGTGCGGCGGCGAGGGAAGGACCTGACGATCGTGACGTGGGGGGCGATGATCTACGTCGCCGACGAGGCCGCCGACGCGCTGGCAAAAGACGGCGTCTCGGTGGAGATCGTCGACCTGCGCTCCATCATCCCGTTCGACGAAGAAGCGATCCTCGAGTCGGTGGCGAAGACCAACCGCGTCATCATCCTGCACGAGGCGCCACTGACCGGCGGCGCGGGGGCGGAGTTCGCCGCGCGGATCGCGGAGAAAGCATTCGATTATCTCGACGCGCCGGTGAAACGGATCGCGTCGCTCGACGTGCCGACGCCGTACTCGCCGCCGCTGGAGGCGTTTTATCTGCCGAACGCGGCGAAAGTGCTGGCCGCGGCGAGAGAGTTGCTTGCGTATTGAGGAGAGGGTGCAATGGCTACCGATGTCGTGATGCCGCAGATGGGCGAGTCGATCGCCGAAGGGACGATCGTCCGCTGGATCAAGAAGCCCGGTGACAAAGTCGAGCGCGACGAGCCGCTGCTCGAGATCTCGACCGACAAGGTGGACGCGGAGATCCCCGCTCCCGCCAGCGGAACGCTCAGCGAGGTGCTCGCCCAGGAAGGGCAGACGGTGAGCGTGAACTCCGTGATCGCGCGCATCGACGGCGGAGGAGGCGCGACGGCCGCACCGCCGGCGCCGCCGAAGCCGGAGCCCGCGCCCGAGGCACCGAAGCCCGAGCCCGCGAAGCCTGCACCGGCCCCCGCCGCTCCGGCTCCGCCCGCGCGCCAACCGCAAAACTTCGCGGCCGCGCCCGCACCCTCCGCGCCGGCCCCCACTCAGCACTCAGCACCCAGCACTCAGCACTCACTCGCGCAGCATTCCGAAAACGTCACCGACCTCGACGAGCGCCGCCGCACCAAGTCCTCGCCGCTCGTCCGCAAGATCGCGGCCGAGAACAACGTCGACATCACCCAGATCGAGGGCACCGGCGTCTCCGGCCGCGTGACCAAGAACGACATCCTCGACTACCTGCAGAAGCCCGCCGCCGCCGCCCCCGCCCCCCGTCCCGCCCCGCAGCCGCAGCCGCAGCCGCAGTTCGCGCCGGGCGAGGCCGTGCGCCTCGAGCCCCTCTCGGTCATGCGCAAGCAGATCGCCAAGCACATGGTCTTGTCGAAGCAGACCTCGGCGCACGTCACCACCGTCTTCGAGGTCGACTTCACCGCCATCGAGCGGCTGCGCCAGCAGTACAAGGACGTCTACGCCGAGCGCGGCGCCAAGCTGACGTACCTGCCGTTCATCGTCCAGGCCGTCGTCGCCGGCTTGCGCGAGTTCCCCATCGTCAACGCCTCCATGGACGAGAACAACGTCCTCTACCACCGCGAGTACAACGTCGGCATCGCCGTGGCGCTCGACTGGGGCCTCATCGTCCCCGTCGTGAAGCACGCCGACGAGAAGAACCTTCTCGGCCTCTCCAAGACCATCGCCGACCTCGGCGGCCGCGCGCGCAGCAAGAAGCTCTCGCCCGACGAAGTCTCCGGCGGCACGTTCACCATCACCAACCCCGGCATCTTCGGCGGCCTCTTCGGCACGCCGATCATCAACCAGCCGCAGGTGGCCATCCTCGGCGTCGGCGGCGTGAAGAAGCGCCCGGTGGTGATCGAGACCGACGACGGCGACTTCATCGGCATTCGCTCCATGTGCATCCTTTCCCTCACCTTCGACCACCGTCTCATCGACGGCGCCGTCGCCGACCAGTTCATGGCCTACATCAAGGGGATCATCGAGGAGGGGAGCTTCTCGATGTAGGGAGCGACACCCGTCCGCGCACGCGCGTGTGGCGGATCGCGCCGCTTCCCTTCTTGATCTCCACGGTGAAGTCGCCGCCGATGTCGTCGACGTCGATCTCGCCGCTCGTGTCGGCGATGCGCAGATTGCCGGCGAGGTGGCGGACGCGGATGTCGCCCGACGTGTCGGCGATGACGACGTCGACCGCCGGCGGCAGCGTGATGGTGACGTCGAGCTTCGGCTCCTTTGCGAACGGCCTGCTCGGCTGATCCTTCGGCACCTGCGCGTCGACCGTGACCGTCGAGCCGGAGCGCGTCGCCTCGAGGCGGATACCAACGAGCAGCTCCTCGATCGCGGCGCAGGCCATGCCGTCGGCGACGATCGCCTTCGCGCCGCTCTTTCCCTCGACGTGCAGGAATCCGGCGCGCGCGACGATCACGACGCGCGTCACCCCCGCCGCCGGCTGGGATGCGGAGCGGGGCACGAGCTCCTGGCAGTCGTTGTCGAACCGCCCCAGGAGGAGCAAGAGCAGGAAAGCCTTTGACAAGTTGATTGTTCTCCTCTGCCGATGCTCATTCTTGCACTGCTGGCCGCGGCCGCGCTCGCCGATCCGCCGGTGAAAAACGTGCCGCAGCCAGGCTATGTGCCGCCGGTGCTGAAGGGAATCAAAGGCGAGGGCACGGCCCGCCACTCCGGACCGATCCCCTTCCCCGCCGCGGACGAGGCGTGGCAGCGCGTCACGTCGAAGCACTTCGACTTCATCAGCGCCGCCGGCGAGAAGCGGACGCGCGAGATGGCCGAGCAGCTCGAGACCCTCGCCTCCGCCCTCGGGCGGCTCAACCCGCGTTTCGACGTGAACCGCGGCGAGCGGACGCGCGTCTACGTCTTCGCGCGCAAGAGCGAGGTCCAGCCGTACTTCGACATGCTCGTCAGCCGCGCCGACGCGCACGTCAACGGCCTCTTCGTCTCGCAGAAGAGCAACTCCGCGATCATCATGCTGGCCGGCAGCGCCCGCGACGACCGCACCCCGTTCCACGAGCTCGTGCACTGGCTGATCGAGAGCCGCTCGCAGCCGCCGCTCTGGTTGGAAGAAGGACTGGCCGAGGTCTTCGGCCACGCCGAGATGCGCAGCGGCTTTCTCTACGCCGGCGCCGGCGTGCAGCAGCACATCGACGCGCTGCGAACGCACGACATGCCGCTCGCGAACGTCTTCCGCATCGAGCGCGAGTCCGACGCGTACAACGTCCCCGAGGGACAGGCGGTGTTCTATGCGAAGAGCTGGGCCGTCGTCGACTGGCTCTTCCGCAACGGCGGCAACGGCAACGCGAAGTTTTACGACTTCTTCCGCGACGTCGAGCACGGCGCGCCCATCGAGAGCGCGCTGCAGCAGCGCTACGGCATCGCCTTGAAGGAGCTCGAACGCAACGTCGGCGCGTACGGAGGACGCCTGGCGCGAACGGTCTACGCGGTGAAGGTGCCGATCCCCGAGGCCGACAAGACGCTGACCTCGGCGCCGCTCGGCCGCGCGCAGCTCCTCTACGAGCTCGGGCGATTCTTCATGTTTTTCGAGGAGATGGCCGGCGAATCCGAGCGGCACTTCCGCGCCGCGCTCGACATCGACCCACGCCACGCCCGGGCGCTTGCCTCGATCGCGGTGCTGCGCGCGAACGCGAAGCTCTACGGCGACGCGGCGGCGCTGTTCGAGAAGGCGATCGCCGCCGACGCGAAGGACGCGCAGATCCAGCTCGACTACGCCGAGGCGCTGATGCAGAACGAGATCGGCCCGCTGGCGGAGAGCGAGGAGGTCGTGCCCGAGGACGCGCCGCGCTTCCGCAAGGCCCGCGCGCTCGCGCAGGCGGCGCTCGACCTGGGCGCCGATCCCGCGCGCGCTCTCGCCGACCTCGGCACGTCGTACCTCGTCGAAGACGATCCCGCGCCGGGCATCGCCGCGTTGGAGAAAGTGCACGCCATGCTGCCGGCGCGCACCGACGTCGCCCTGCATCTCTTTTCGATGCTGCGCCGCAGCGGCCGTCCGTCCGAGGAATTGTTCAAGCAGCTCGACGCCGCGCGCAGCCCCCAGGTGCGGTTTGCCGCGCGCTCGATCATCGTGCGGCAGGACCTCGCGCGCACGAACGAGCTATTGAAAGCCGGCAAGTACGACGACGCCGCGGCGATCCTCCGCGCGCTCGCCGCGAGCAGTCCAGACGGCGACACGAAAGCGGATTTCGAGCGCAAAGCGGCGGACGTGGCGAAGGCCGCCGAGTCGAATCGCCAGATCGGCGTCTACAACGACGCCGTCGCGCTCGTGAACAAGGGCAAGTACGCGGCGGCGCGGAAGACGCTCACGGAATTGCTCGCCACCGCGACCGACCCGATCGTCATCCGCGACGCGAAGAAGCTGCAGGCGGAGCTGAAAGGCCGGAAGGATCTGAAATAATCTGGAGTGCGGC
>DATDFB010000300.1:0-3260 GCA_036522835.1 Thermoanaerobaculia bacterium
AGTCCACGGCGTCATCCGCCGCCGTCTCCTGGTGAACTTTCGCGTCGATCCCGCGGCGATCCAGGCGCTGCTGCCGGCCGGATTTGCGCCGAAGCTGCAAGGCGGGCACGCCATCGCCGGCATCTGCCTGATCCGCCTCGAGCAGATCCGGCCGCGCGGCTTCCCCGGCATCGTCGGCGTGTCGAGCGAGAACGCCGCGCACCGAATCGCCGTGACGTGGGACGGCGGCGCGCGCGAGGGCGTCTACATCCCGCGCCGCGACACCGGCTCGCTCGTCAACCACCTTGCCGGCGGCCGCGTCTTCCCCGGCGAGCATCAACGCGCGCGCTTCGATGTCAGCGAGTCCGGCGACCGCATCGCCCTGCGCATGCGCTCCGCCGACGGCACGGTGCGTGTGGAGCTGGCCGGCCGCGTCGCCGCTGCTCTCCCGCCCACGTCCGTCTTCGCCACGCTCGACGAGGCCTCGCGTTTCTTCGAGGGCGGCTCCGTCGGCTACTCCGCGACCGCGTCGGGCAATCGCCTCGATGGCGTGACGCTGCGGACGGAGGAGTGGAAGGTCGAGCCACTGGAGCTCGACCGCGTGTCGTCGAGCTACTTCGACGCGATGCCGGCGACGTTCGACTGCGCGCTGATCATGCGCAACATCGCGCATGCTTGGGAGGCGGCGGAGGAGATGTACGTTTAGTGCAGGGAAGGGCGAGCCACTTGCAGACCACGCGCTCGACCGGCTGCATTTGATCGTCTTTCAGCACACCGAGAAGACGCATCGCTCGCGTGACTGGCACAGTCTGAATACCTTGGCCGTCGAACGCCCCGGGCTTCAAGAAGAACGTGTTGACTTGCGCTTCATACTCAGTTCCACGGATCGTAGTCGTGTGAGGAACGACGGTGAGGACGGCACGATCGATATCGCCGATTGCCGTGCTGATCACCACGCAGGGCCGAGGCTTAGGGGCGATCCCAAGATCGACAAACCACACTTCCTGCCGAATCGGATATCTCACTTCTCGTCTTCTTCCGCGTCGTAGAGTGCGAAAGTCTCTGCTGCGACGGCAGTGAGATCCTCATCGGTCAGCTCCGGGTAGTCGATGTCATTGGCGATGCGGAGGATCTCCACAAGCACCTCTTGTTTCGCTGCGTCCGATAGCGCCTCGAACTCCTCAATCAGATGTTTCGCCTCGGTCGTCATATCCCTATCCTAACCCCACCCGCCCACGCACCCGCAGCTCCAGCGCGTTCATCTCCCCCTCGTCCGTCTCGTGGTCGTACCCGAGCGCGTGCAGGACGCCGTGCAGGATCAGGTAGCGCACTTCCGTGGCCAGCGAATGCCGCTCGGAAACCGCCTGGCGCCGCGCCTGCTCCAGCGAGATCACGATGTCGGGGCGGTCGCCGGGGAACGTCAGCACATCCGTCGTCTTGTTCTTCCCGCGGTACTGCCGGTTGAGGCGCTTCATCTCCGCATCGGAGACGAACGCGATCGAGACCTCCTCGAAGCGGCCGTGCGCAGCGCGTGAGACTTGCGAAACGAACGACGCAATCGCGGCCCGGCTCAGCCGCGGCACGGCCGCTCCGCTCACGTCGACGTTCACTGCTTCTGCTGTTCCTTCTCGGCGCGGTCGTAGGCGACGACGATCTTGGCCACCAGCGGATGGCGCACCACGTCCTTGTCGCCGAACTCGAAGAACTTGATCCCCTCGACCCGCTGCAGGATGTTCCGCGCCTCGCGCAGCCCCGACTTCTTCCCCTCCGGGAGGTCGACCTGCGTCACGTCGCCCGTCACCACCGCCTTCGAGCTGAACCCGAGGCGCGTCAGGAACATCTTCATCTGCTCGGGCGTCGTGTTCTGGGCCTCGTCGAGAATGATGAACGAGTCGTTGAGCGTCCGCCCGCGCATGAACGCCAGCGGCGCGATCTCGATGATGTTCTTCTCCATCAGCTTGTCGACCTTGTCGTAGCCGATGATGTCGTAGAGCGAGTCGTACAGCGGGCGCAGATACGGGTTCACCTTCTCGGCGATGTCGCCCGGCAAAAATCCGAGGCGCTCGCCCGCTTCCACCGCCGGGCGGCACAAAACGATGCGCTTGATCTGCTTGTCCTGCAGCGCCGCCGCCGCCGCCGCCACGGCGAGAAACGTCTTCCCCGTACCGGCCGGCCCGATGGCGATGGTGATGTCGTAGTCCTGCATGGCCTGCAGATAGAGCTTCTGGGCCACGTTGCGCGGCGTGACCACGCGGCGCACCGCCGCGCCCAGCGCGTCGTCGGTGAAGAAGTCGATGAGGTTCGCCTCGGGGCGGTCGCGCAGCACGCGCATCCCCGTCGAGATGTCCGACTTTTTCAGCGGATAGCCCCGCTCGATGAGCTCCTGCATCTGCGCGAGCAGCTTCTGCACCGGCGCGACGTTCCCTTCCGCGCCGTTGACGAAAATCTCGTTCCCGCGCGAGGAGATCTTGACGTTGAACTCGTCCTCCAGCATGCGCAGGTTTTCGTCGTGATTGCCGAACAGCGTATGGGTTCCCTCATCGTCCAGAGTCAGTTCCATTCGTGCCTTTCAGTCCTGGGTCCTGAGTCCTGCGTCCTGAGTCACTCAGGACCCAGGACTCAGGACTCAGCACTCATTCAGTACCTCGCCATCCCCGGCCACGCGTTCACCCCACCCGCCACCGACACCGCCTCGTAGCCCTGCGCCAAGAGCCACTGCGCCACCATGTACGAGCGCGCGCCGGCGTGGCAGATCACCGCGATCGTGCGGTCCCGCGGCAATTCCTGCAAGCGCTGTGGCAGCGACCTCATCGGAATCTCCTGCGCGCCGCCGACGCGGCAGATCTCCAGCTCCCACGGCTCGCGCACGTCGAGCACGGCCGGCGGGTCGCTCTCGGCGAGCATCGATTCGAGCTGCGTTGGAGTGATCTCGAGGACTTCAGCCATTCTCTGCCTTCGTGAAAAACGTCATCGCCACGTCGCCGTACTCCGCGCGCCGGAACTGCGTCAGCCGCCGCAACGGCGCGGCGAACGGCTCCGTGCGCCGCCGGTGCTCGATCGTCACGATGGCGTCGTTGCGCAGCTTGAGCCGCTCGTCGATCGTCAAGAGCAGGTCGTCGTAGCGCTCGTAGCCGTACGGCGGATCGGCGTAGACGAGATCGAACACGTCGCCCAAGCGCGGTATTGCCGCGATGGCGTCCTCGCCGACGACCGACACCGGCAGGCTCCAGGCCCGCGCCAGGTTGGCGATGGCCGCGGCGGCGCGGCGGTCGCGCTCGACC
>DATDFB010000301.1:0-21626 GCA_036522835.1 Thermoanaerobaculia bacterium
GGCCATGCCGCCGCTCTGACAGCGGCGGCGTGGCCGCCGCACTCCACATTTCAGCGCGACGCCGCCACGACGGCACCGCCGCGCTCGTGATCCGCGTAGAACCCTACCAGCCCGTCGTAGATCGCCTCGGCGATTCTCTGCCGGTACGCCTTCGTCTTCATCAGCGCGCGGTCGCGGGCGTTGCCGAGGTTGCAGATCTCGAGGAGGAGGCGCGTGGGGATGAGGTTGTAACGGATGACGGCCGGCACCCACTCGCGGCCGTTGCGCACGACGTTGTCGCGCACCGGGTTGAAGGCATGGACCTGCAAGCCCTTCGTCTCGATCGCGCCGACGATCGACTCGGCGAGCTCGCGCGAGAGCCCCTCGGCGGCGAGCGATTCTTTCTCCGTGTGGCGCACCGCCGGCTGCTCGCGCACTTCGGCGCGCGCGAGATACACGCCGCCGCTCTTCTCGTAACTGCCGGTCACGTAGTCCGAGCCGGGGATGTAGGCCATCGTGCCGCGCAGCGCGGGATGGAGCGAGTCGGCATGCAGCGAAAGGAAGACGACTTTCTCGCGCGGTACGCCCTTCTTCATGGCGTGGCGGAAGATGGAGTTGGCGAGATACCAGCGCAGATTCACGCCGACGGTGGTGTCGTCGTCGAGCGCGTAGCGCGGCGTGGTCAGGACGACGTGGTCGTCGTTCGCCTGCAGCACGTCGTCGTCGATGACGTCGTAGCCGTCCGAAGCCGACTTCGTCGTCGACGACACGGCCGCGGCGGAGCGCGTCTCGAGGATGCGCTTCAGCCGGCACATGACGTCGTAGACGTAGCTCGACTCGGAGACGCCGTCGTGGATCGCGCCGACGTCGCGGCCGCCGTGCCCGGCGTCGAGGATGACGCGCACGCCGGCGAGGTTGCGCGCCCGGGCGCGCTTGGCGGCCTTGGCGCTGGCGCGCTTCGTCGCTTCGTCGGCCACGCGCGCCGGATCGTCGGCGGGACGGTACTCCGGCAGCAGCAGCTCCATCGGGATCTTCACCGGATAACCGACCGGGATGCGCGCGACGTCGTCGATGCCGTTGAACTTGACCAGGCGGTCGAGCACGTCGCCGACGTCCTTGGAGTAGACGCGGCCGGTGAAGCGGATGGCCACCGAGGAGTAGAGCGCCTCGCCTTTTTGCAACCGGTAGACGGCGAACGGCTCGGCGGCGCTCCGGTCGTACGTCAGCGACGGTAGGCCGGAGGCGCGTAGTTCGCCAACGGCGCGAACCTCCACAGGCGCATCCGCAACATTCGCATCCGCTGACGGACGCTCATCCGGATCGTCCTCTGACTTCCGAGCCTGACCTGTCTTCGGTGCATTCCTTCCCTCCACTTCACCGCCGAATGCGGCCGTGAGCAGTTCCCGTGGGATGAGAATTACGTCACCCGTTCGCGTGGACAGACCTTGTCCGGGGTTGGCACTGCGGATGGCCGCGTAACGCTCGCCGCGGCCGGTGAACCACTCGGCGATGTTCCAGAGCGACTCCCCTTCGATGCCGGCGCCGCCGGCGACGATGTGACGCCATCCTTGGGCGGTCGAGGCGTCGCGCGGGAAGAGGGTCGTGACGATCCGCTTCTGCAGCTCGGCGCGGAGCATCGACAGCGGCACGCGCACTTTCTGTTCGCTGGTGAGGTTCTCGGAGGCGTTGTTGAAGGCGGCGATGTCGTGCCAGCGCTCGGCGTCGCCGGTGACGCGCTTGGCAAGACGCGTCCAGGCGTCGCCGTCGTGCGGCGTGACGACGACGTCGATGAGGTAGTCGCCGGTCAAGGACGCGCGCAGCTCGGGCGTGATCGAAGCGGTGGCAATGACTTTCGGAGGAATGTCGGCGA
Organism: Thermoanaerobaculia bacterium; assembly: GCA_036522835.1. Taxonomy (GTDB): domain Bacteria; phylum Acidobacteriota; class Thermoanaerobaculia; order Gp7-AA8; family Gp7-AA8; genus DATDFB01. Next base: position 1,850 of record DATDFB010000301.1, read on the forward strand.
AGGCAATCGCCGGAAGGTGGACTACGAGCGCCCACACCCACCACTTACGCACGGAGGCATTGTACACGCGAAGCGGGGCCGGGCGCCCCGCCCCCTCGCGTGCTACCGTAGCGCCGTGCCGGCTGTCCCTCTCCTTTCACGATTGCGCGCGCGCCTGCGCCGCAGCGGATCGCAGCTCGTCGTCCGCCCCGCGGTCGACAATCTGGGCCTCTTGGGCCGGCACGACGCGGCGCTCTCCGTGGCCAACGTGGGCCGCACGCCGGTGACGGCGGTGGTGGTGTCGATCCAGGTCGGCCACGCCACGTTCGAGTTCGACGCCATCGAGAGCCTCGCCCCCGGCCAGTCCCGCCCCCTCACCTACCGCGCCACCCGCCCCGGCCGCGCAAAGCTCGACGACACGAACAGCATCCCGAACTGGTTCCGCATCGCCATCCGCGCCGCCAATCCCAAGCAACACGAGATGCGCGTGCCGCTGGCGATCCGTTACGTGGACGGCGCGGGGAAGGAGCGGGTGCGGCTGCAGGTGCTGCTGCTGGATGAGGAGATGCGGCCGCGGATCAAGGATCGCTAGGCGATCAGAAGGGGCGGCGCCAGCGGAGGCCGATCCCAATGAAGCGGACCAGGAGTCACGACGTGCGCGTGCTCTGGTGACCACGCGGACAAAGCCGCTCAGGACAGATCGGCAACACCATGACTCGTAGGACCGTCAACAACGGATTCGAGCCAGCCGCGGAAACGATCGTGATCAACCGCGTCGCGTCGGTGTGCGTACACCAACACGTTTACGTCGCTCAGAATCACGTTCACGCTCGATCAGATCCTCAAGGGCCCGCGTTGTTGGTGAGAGCGGCACCAGGAAGCGGGCCTCCCCCGCCGAACGTCGGGACCTTTACCTTCTTTTCGGCCGGTGGAGGCGAGGGCTGCGGCTTGTTGCTGCTCATGGTTCCTTCAATATTTTAACGAAGGCTCCCTCTTCCCCCACCCCGTCTCCCCCTCGAAAAACCCCGCCGCGCGAAACAGCGCACGCTCGCTGAAGTGCGGCCCCATGATCTGCAGCGACAGCGGCAGTCCCTCCTTCGAGAATCCGGACGGCACGGCGATGGCGGGGATGCCGACGAGGTTCGCGGGAGCGGTGAAGACGTCGCTCAGGTACATCGCCAGCGGGTCGGCGGTCTTCGCGCCGATGGGGAATGCGGGCTCGGGGGTGGTGGGGGTGACGAGGTAGTCGAACGCGCGGAAGGCTTCGCCGAAGTCGTGCCGCATCCGAGCGCGCACGGACTGGGCGCGTCCGTAGTAGGCGTCGTAGTAGCCGGACGACAGCGCGAACGTGCCGAGCATGATTCTTCGCTTGACCTCGGCGCCGAAGCCTTCGCCCCGCGAGTTGAAGTAGAGGTCGTCGAGCGTCGCCGACTTCGCGCTGCGGTGGCCGTAACGCACGCCGTCGAAGCGCGCCAGGTTCGCGCTGGCCTCGGCGTTGGCGACGATGTAGTAGATCGCGATGGCGTAGGAGATGGTGGGGACGGACGCCTCTTCGACGATCGCGCCGCCGCCGCGCAACACGTCCAGCGCCTCCTCGAAGTTCGCGCGCACTTCACCTTCGAGCTTGCCGACGGCCTCGCGGACCACGCCGAAGCGGAGGCCGCGCACGCCCGCGCTGAGGTCGACGGCGTAGTCGTCGACCGGCTGCGTCGACGAGGTCGAATCGTACGGATCGGCGCCGGCGATGACGCCGAGGAGATCCGCGCATTCGGGGACCGTCGTCGTGACGATGCCGATCTGGTCGAGGCCCGACGCGAAGGCGACCAAGCCCCAGCGGCTGACGCGGCCGTACGTCGGCTTCAGTCCGACCACGCCGCAGAACGCCGCCGGTTGGCGCACGGAGCCGCCCGTTTCCGAGCCGAGCGCCGCCGGCACCATGCGCGCCGCCACCGCCGCGGCGGAGCCACCCGAGGAGCCGCCGGCGACGCGCGTCGGGTCCCAGGGATTGCGCGTGGGGCCGAACGCAGAGTGCTCGGTCGAGGAGCCCATGGCGAATTCGTCGAGGTTGGTCTTGCCGGCGATGGCGTAGCCGGCGGCGCGCAAGCGCGCGACGGCGGTGGCATCGAACGGCGAGAGGAAGTTGGAGAGGATGCGCGAGCCGCACGTCGTCGGCATGCCGGTGGTGACGATGTTGTCCTTGATGGCGATGGCTTTGCCGTCGGATGCGCGATCATCGCGGCGGAGGAAGGCGTTGAGGGAGTCGCACGATGGCAAGGATGACGACGGGCCGGACGCCGCAAAACCGCCGCTGCGCGCGGTGTTGCCGATGATCGCCGGGACGACGAAGTGCCCCTCGTCCCACTCCGGGGCATTGCGGGCGACGGCATCGCGGTCGATGGACGGGCGAGGAACATCGTCGCGCATTGGCGTCGCGCCCGCGGAGTGCTCCTCGAAGCCGCGCACGTCGACTTCATTGAGCTGATCGATGTAGCTCAGGATCTTCGTCAGCTCCTCGGCCATGCGCTCGACGCCGGCGTCGTCGAACGCCAAGTGCGCCAGCGCGGCGATGCGCCGCACTTCGTCGTTCGACACCCTCATGCGCGCATCATCTCCGCGAAGCGCCGCGCCAGCTCGGCGTCGAACTGCGTCCCGGCGCCGCGGGCGATGATCTGCATGGCCGCCTCGTGCGGCTGCGGCGGCTCGTAGCCGTCCGGGGCGATGATCGTCTCGTAGGCGTCGCAGAGCTGGATGACGCGCGAGAGCAGCGGGACATCATCGCCGTGCAGCTCGTTCGGATAGCCGTGGCCGTCGACGCGCTCGTGATGACACAGCACGATGCGCGCGACCTCGGCGCCCAGGATGGGCTCGACGAGAACGGCGCCGATGGCGACGTGCTCGCGGAGGATCTGCATCTCGTCGGGCGAGAGGTCGCGCTTGCGGTAGAGCTTCTCGTAGTCGAGCAGGCGCATGCCGCAGTCGTGCACGAGCGCGGCGAGCCAGACGTTCTCGATCTCCGCCGGCGACAGCGCCAGGAATCGCGCGAACGCCTCGGCGCGCGCGGCCACGGCCTCGCTGTGGCGGCGCAGCTCCGGGAACTTGGCGAAGTCGGGCTCGAGCAGCTTCCCGGCGATGCGCGCACGGATGCTCTGCACCGCGCCGCGATTCATCGAATGCTCGATGGCCAACTGGAGCTGGCCGTGGAACGCCGCCAGGAGCTCGTGCGCGGCGCGGCCGGGCGCGTCGGAAAAGCCGACGGTGAGGTAGAGCCCGCGCAGCGCGCCGGCAACGACGGGGGCGGTGAAGACTTTCTGGAGCTGCGCCGCGCTGATGGGGGGCGCGGCCGTGCCGAGGGGCGTGGCGACGTTGGTCTTGACGAAGCCGCCCGCTTCACCGCGCTTCGTCAGCCAGATGTTGAGCTTCGACTGCAGGAACTTCGCGCCGTCATCCGAGAGCGTGGAGCGCGCGGCAATCTCCTGCACGCCGCCCAAGTGTCCGAAGGCGGAGAACGACGCGACGGCGGCGCCGGGGATGAGGAGCATGGAGCGGAGAACGTCGCGCACGACGCCGAGCTCCGTCTCGGTGAGCGATTCCGGCGAGACCGCGCCGACGATCTGCTCCGCCGCGCGGCGGGCTTCGATGATGATGGTGGCGAGTCTGGGCTTGAACGCTCCTGAGTCCTTTCGCGAGGGCGCAGGAGGGAGGGGGCGGGGCGCAGGTGATGTCTTCGCGGCCGGAGGCGCTTCAGCCACAAGCGGTGCGGAGGCAAGGACTGCATCTGCGCCCTGCGCCCTCCCCCCTGCGGCCTCCTCCATCTCGGACAGCGTGATGTACCGCAAATTGAACACGTTCTTGTTCGCGAACAGCTCGGCCACGCGGTCGGCGATGCGCAGCGCCTTCGGCACGTCCGTGCCGTCGAAGGCCTGCTTGCCGGCTTTGTCGCGCATGTCGATCACGCCGACGAGCTGGCCGCGCGCGTAGACCGGCGCGGCCAGGAGGCGCTCCGTTCCGGCCTCGTAGAGGAGCTCGGAGAAGCGCGGCTCGGCGGCCAGGCCGTTGACGTAGAACGCATTCCGGCCGCGGCCGCAGCGGTCGATCAGCGGGTCGCTGCGGTCGGCGACGCGGCGCACCTCGCCGCGGAAGCCATATTCGGTGACGAGCTCGTACTTGCCGTTGCCGTCGTAGAGATAGAGCGCCGCCTTCGTGGCGCGGATCTCCACCGCGCAGTCGTACAAGATTTCCTTCAGCTTGGACTGAAGCTCGGCGACGTCCGGGTGCATGACGCCGCAGAGTATCGCTCAGGCGGCCCGCTCACGCAGCTTGTCGACGATCTCTTTCTCCAACGGGAAGCGCCCCGCCTCGGCTTTGGAGAAGATCTGCTCGCCGTCGACGGTGACCACGAAGATCCCGCCGCTGCCGCGCACGAGCTTCGCGTCGAAGCCCAACTGCTTCTTGATCTCGGCCGCCAAACTGGAGGCCCGGGGGAGGTAGTTTCAGACGCCGCAGTAGTCGATTCGGATGGTCATAGTTCGTACGTTCTTGGGTTCTTAGGTTGTTAGGTTCTTAAGTTCTTAGGTTCACAAAAAACTTAAGAACTTAAGAACCTAAGAACCTAACAACCAAAGAACCTCTTCTCACACCGTCTTCACCAGGATCGCCGTCACATTATCCAACCCCCCGCGCTCGTTCGCGTGATCGATCAACTGCTGACAGGCGCGCTCGAGGTCGTCGAGGTTGTCGTTGACGACGCGGAGGATTTCGTCTTCGGGAAGCATGCCAGTGAGGCCGTCGCTGCAGAGGAGGTAAACGTCGCCGGGCTTCGACGCCACTTCGGACGCGTCGGGGCTGACCTGCAGCGCGCCGCCCAAGGCCCGGGTGATCACGTTGCGCAGCGGATGCTTCTCCGCCTCCTCCTCGGTCAGCATCCCGGCCTGCACCTGCTCGAACACCCAGGAGTGATCGTTCGTCAGGCGGCTCAGGCGGCCGTCGCGGACGAGGTAGGCGCGCGAGTCGCCCACGTGCGCGACCGACATCGTTTCCTCGTCGGCCAGACACGCCACCACCGTCGTCCCCATCCCGCGCAGGCGGGCGTCCTTGCGCATGGCCTCGAGCACGCGCGTGTTGGCCATGCGCACCGCAGCCATGAGGCGGTTCGTCGAGCGCGTGTAATGCTCGTCGTACGCGTGCGGCCACGTGCCGTCGTCTTCTTTCGTGTGGAGGATGAACTCGGAGATCGAATCGACGGCGATGCGCGAGGCGATCTCGCCGGCGGCGTGACCGCCCATGCCGTCGGCGACGAGATAGAGCTTCGCTTCGTCGGCCACGAGAAACGCGTCCTCGTTGTGCTGCCGCTGTTTGCCGACGTGCGTCACGCCGTGTGATTTGATCTCCATCCCTCCTAACCTTTTTTCACGCGGCCGGAACGAATCTCGGCGAGCGCCCCCTGCACTTCGAGATTGGCGGGATCCCACTGCAAGGCCTCGCCCAAATAGCGTTCGGCTTTGGCGACGAGGCCGGCGCGGCGGCAGATCAGCCCCGCATCCTTCAAATAGACGGAATTGACCGGCTCTTTCTGAACGGCGGCCTCGATGGCCTGCACGGCCTGGCGCAGATTGCCGGTGCGCATCGAGGCCAGCGCGAGGTAGTGGTGGGCTTTGGCGTCGGCCGGATTGTGCTTCACGGCCATGTCGAAATTCTCGTAGGCGGCGCGCCAGTCGTTTTCCTTCCACGCCTTGGCGCCCTTGGCCAGATAGGCCTTCGCGATCTGGGCGAAGTCGACGTTGCCGCCCTTGGCCACCGGCGAGCTCAGCTCCGCGTCGTGCTGCTTGCGGCGCGTGGCGTTGGTCAGGACGTTGACCGCCTCCGTGAGCGTCTGGAAGCGGCGCTCGGCGTCGTTCTTGTCCGGCCCGGTGTAGCGGTCGGGGTGATTTTCGCGGGCCAGGCGGCGGAAGCGGTCGCGGATCTCAGCCTCCGAGGCAGAGCGCTCGACACCGAGAACCTCGTAATAGTTCACCTTCATTGAAGATTATTTTTGGCTTCGCTGATTGAAGAGCTTGCGCGCCGTCGCGCGCACCACTTCGCTGACGCCCTTGTCGTCCTTCAAGTGTTTCAAATCTCGTAAGGTTAAACGATTGATCAACGGGAGAACAACCCCCACCGGAGCCTTCGGATTGTGCACCAGCGCGAGCACGATCGGCGTCTTCGACATCCAGTCGCGCCGGGTGCCGATGAGGCGCAAAACCTCGTCGTCGATGTTGCGCATGGTGGCGATTCCCTCGACCTCTGTGTCGGTCATGCGCGGGTTCCGCATGACCGCGGAACAGATCAGCTTGTTGCGGTCGCGGACGAGGATCATCCGCTCGGTCTTGCCGCAGCGGAACGCCAACTGAACCTTCTCCTTGGTCGACATCATCAGGATCTTGGCAAAGACGGAGCGGTTCGGATCGTTCTCCGGAATCGCCGGCATCGTCGCCGGCGCATCGTTGTCGGGGGCCCGTTCCAGGAGGTCGGCGATGGCATCGTCGGAGAGCGCCAGGTCCGGCAGATCTTCTTCTCCGCCGTCTCCTTCGACGCCCGGCAGATCTACGGCCGGCTGCGGCTTGGCGGTTTTCTCGAAAAACTCCTCGCGCGTCTCCATGGCCCGCCGCCGCGCCTCGGGCGACAGGATCGGATTCGACAGCAGCGCGTCGAGGATCTCCGGCGCGCGGAGGATGCGGGCCTGATTGATGACGATGACTTCCTGCAGTCCCGGCTCGCAGAGGCCGGCCAGTTGCACGACGACTTCGTCCGGCAGGGCCCGATTGCGGACGAGGGCCTCGAGCACAGCCTGGTCGTCGGTGGCGTGCGCCAGGTATTTGAGGTGCAGCGGAGACACGCGGTCGTCCTGGGCGAAGCCGGCGATGACGCGGGCCGGCACCTCGGCCAGCGAGGCGCGCGCGGCACTGGCGATCTCGCCGTCGCTGCCGATGGCGAGGAAGGCCAGGACCGGAACCAGGTCCTCCTGCGGCAGCGGAAGAAAGCCGGCGGCGATGGTGCGCAGCACGTCGCGCGGGTAGTCGCCGCGTTCGATGCGCTCGATGATGGTCGAGGCATTGAGCTCGATGGGAGTGGCGGCGCTCATGGATTGGGGTGCGGCTCGGCGCGCTCGCGCGCCAGGAGCTCGCGGTCGAGCACCTTGTCGTGGACGACGTCGCCGTCGCCGCCCAGGGACGGGAGGGCCACGTCGTTGAGCGTCAGGGCGATGCCGCCGGCGTTGCCGATGGTGCGGAAGCGGAAGCGCTCCTTCGCCTCGTACGTGGCGCGGTCGCCTTTGCGCATTTCATCGTTGAAGACGGTCTTGCCGTCGGCTTCGAGGACGATCCAGGAGCGCGCGCTCGCTTCGACGACGAGACGGAGGGTCGCGTCGGGCGCACTGCTCGCCGCCGCGGGCGGCATGCTCGCAGTCGTGGCGGTGGCGGCCGCCTTCGGCGCCGGATGCGTCGTCGCTGTGGTCACAGTCTGCGCTTCCTCTCGCGCCGCCGCGCTGATCTCCCGCTTGTGGCGCACCGCCCAGTATCCGAGAACTGCCAGGGCGATGATGATGACGCCCGTCACGATCACATTGCGATCGATGCGGGCGTACCACGGGGGGATCCCGGAGATGCGGAACGGCTTTTCCTTCACTGGAGGGGGTGGCGGCGCGACCAGGCGCTCCAGGTGGGCGCTCTTCTCGATGCGGTCGTCGCCGGCGGCGGCGTAGTTGTAACGGTTCACCATCTCGTCGGCGTTGAGTCCCAGGTACTTGGCGTACTCGCGGACGAAGCCGCGGGTGAAGACGGGGGCCGGCAGGGTGCGGTGGTCGTTGCGCTCGATGGCGTCGAGGAAGCGTTTGCTGATCTTCGTGGCGTCGGCGATCTCCTTGAGGGAGATGCCGCGGATCTCCCGCTCGCGCCGGAGCTCTTCGCCGAAGGAGGCCAATTCCGAGTGCGGCGGCGTTTGGGGCTGCCCGGTCTGGTCAGGCATCAGTCCGGGCATTCTACGATGGGAGGAGTCGCTCGATGCAGCGGCGGAGATACGTCGAGGTGGACGGATTGCCGTGGATGGCGCGGAGATCCGTGCGGCGGAGATGGCGGAGCTGCGACGCCGCCGCGGCGCGCGGCGTGAGCGGATTCAACACCAGGGCCTTGCGAATCGCATAGCGGTACGACCACTTGCGGTCGTCGGAGAGAAGGCGCAACTGCTCCGGCGTCGCCCGCGGCGAGCTGGCCAGGGCCACCAGGTCCTCCTCCCGCAGGCGCGGGTTCGTGAGGAGGGCCTCGAAGACGGAGAGCTCAGGATCGAACATCAGCGCCTTCGCCAGCGTCCCGTTGCAGCGGCGCGCGGAGGAGACGCGCTGGCCGACGGTGAGCTTGTTGACGTTCGTGAGGAGCAACTGGTCGATGGCGCGGCGGACGGGGGGCGGCACTTTGACGTCGACGGAGAGCCGCAGCAGGTCGAACCAGTAAAGATAGTGAATCAGCTTCACCGCGTGCGCCTGCGGCGTCTGCCGCAGCGCCACGAGGCGGAGGCGAACGGAGTAGAAGGCGGTCAGGCGCTGGCTGCGGGCGATCTGCTGGCAGATCTGCGGGGTGACGTAGCGGTTCTCGAGGATGGCCAGCGCCTCTTCCTCGAAGCAGTTGGCGAGGTTGTCGGCGACGTAGGCGGCGAGCTCGTCGCGCGAGAGCGACTTGATGGACCGAGTCATCGCGGGCGATGGCATTGTGCGTCGCTATAATCTCGCGCGCTTGACGGGACACGCGCTTTGAAAGTTCTGATCACCGGGGGATCCGGTTTCATCGGCTCGCATCTGGCCGACGCAACCATCGCGCGCGGCGACGAAGTCTTCGTGATCGACGATCTCTCGACCGGCAGCATCGAGAACATCCGGCATCTGAAGGAGAATCCGCGCTTTCACTACACGGTCGACTCCGTGCAGAACTACCACGTCCTGGCCGAGCTGATCGACGCCTGCGACGTCGTTTTCCACCTTGCCGCCGCGGTGGGGGTCAAGCTCGTCGTGGAGAGCCCGGTGCAGACGATCGAGACCAACATCCGCGGCACGGAGATCGTGCTCTCCATCGCCAACAAGAAAAAGAAGAAGGTCCTCATCGCCTCGACATCCGAGGTGTATGGGCTGAGCGAGCAGGTGCCGTTTCGGGAGGATGGGAACCTGGTCATGGGGGCGACGACGAAGGGGCGGTGGAGCTATGCCTGCTCCAAGGCCATCGACGAGTTCCTGGCCCTCGCCTACTGGCGCGAGAAGAAGCTGCCGACGCTGGTGGTGCGGCTCTTCAACACCGTGGGACCGCGGCAGACCGGCCAGTACGGGATGGTGATCCCGACGCTGGTCAAGCAGGCCCTGGCCGGCCGGCCGCTGACGGTGTACGGGACGGGGAAGCAGACCCGCTGCTTCGCGTACGTGGACGACGTGGTGCAGGCGCTGGTGAAGCTGATGGAGCATCCGGACGCGGTCGGAGAAGTGTTCAACGTCGGCTCGACGGAAGAGGTCTCCATCGACACGCTGGCGGAGCGGATCCGCGCCATTGCGGGCTCGGAGTCGGAGATCGTGCACGTCCCCTACGACGAGGCGTACGAGGAAGGCTTCGAGGACATGCCGCGGCGCGTTCCCGACATCTCCAAGGTGCGCGATCTCATCGGCTTCGCGCCGAGTACGCCGCTCGATCGGATCATCCGGGACGTGGTGAGCTACTTTTCCGCGAGCTGATCGCATGAGTCCTATCCCGGGATGGGACGGGTGCGTTCCGGGAGGGGAGTCGTGCGATCGCGGAGCGCACTCATCCGCGCGCGCGGCGCGATTTCTCGCGCGCCACGACCGCGCCGACGGCGCGCGGGGGCAACAATCCGAGCAGGAGCGCGCCCCATGCGCTCGGCGCGAACGGACGGCCGCGCAGGAGCCGCGCGGCGTAGCGCAGCCCTTGCCCGCGCTGGCCGGCGATGTAGCTGTTGATGGCCGTGCTGCGCACGAACCGGGCGTACGTGCGCGGCGCCCACGCCTCGAGCGCGGATCCGTGCTCGTCGAGGAGGCGCATCCACTGCGCGGCCAGCTGCGGCGCCATCTCGAAGAGGCGGTCGCGCTCCGGCACAGCGGTGAGGCGGTCGGCGGCGTCGGCGTGAATGGTCGCGGCCACGACGGCGTGGCACTGCGTGCGGAAGCGCCGCGCCAGTTCGAGGTGAAAGATCGCTTCGCGGCTCTGGTCGGTGGGCCAGAGCACGGAGTCGAAGACGTCGCGGCGGATGACGTTCAGGAAATCGGTGCGCGTGCCGACCTGCTCGACCCACTCGAGGTACCCTCGGTAGTCCCACACGGCGCCGTCGGCGAGCGGAGGCTCGGGGCTGATCCGCCCCCAGTCATCGCGGTAGGCGAAGACGTGGCGGTGAATGTCCGTCTCGCGCGAGCCTTCGATGGCGTCGTGCATGAGCTCGAGGCCGTCGGGCATGAGCTCGTCGTCGTCGTCGTGGAAGACGAGCCACGTCCCGCGCGCGGCTCCGACCGCGGTGTTGCGCGCGGGGCAGACGCCCTGGTTGCGCTCGTGACGGAGGAATCGGATGCGGGAATCGGACAACCGGCGCACGACGTCGTCGACGGCGGACGGATCCGACGAGGCGTCGTCGACGACCACCGCTTCCCAGCCGGCAAAGCTTTGGGCGATGCACGTGCGCAGGGCGCGCTCGAGCAGATGACTGCGGTTGTAGGTCGGAATGACCAGGGTGAAGTAGGGCATGCGCTGCGGGCGGAGTCTATACGCGTGGAAGAGGCATCCGGGCGCCGGGGTTAACGCGGCGGAGCCTCTCGCCGATGCCCACCCTCTCGATCTGCATGGTCTCGCTCGACTGCCGCCGCGTGATCGAGCCGTGCCTGGTCTCGTTGCGGGAGAGCCGCTTTCGCGACTACGAGATCCTCGTCGCCGACAATGGCTCGCGCGACGGCACGCTCGAGTACCTGCGCGCGCAGAGCGACGTGCGCCTCATCGAGAACGGCTGGAACGCAGGCTTCACGAAAGGGACGAATCAGTGCATCGCCGCGAGCAGCGGCCGATACATCCTCTGGCTCAATACCGACACGATCCTGCGCCACGACTCGCTGACGCGGCTCATCGAATTTCTGGAAGCGCATCCGCGCGCCGGCGTGGTGGGGCCGAAGGTCCTCAACGCCGACGGCTCGTTTCAGCCGCAGTGCAAGCGCGGCCTGCCGACGCCGCTGGCGTCGCTCAGCTACACGCTCGGCCTCGACCGCCTCTGGCCGCGCCATCCGTCCCTCTCCGCGTATCTGTTGCGCTCCATCCCCGAGGATGCCACGAGCATCGTGACCGCGGTGTCGGGCTGTTGCCTGCTGACGCGGCGCGAGACCGTCGACGCCGTCGGCCCGCTCGACGAAGAGATGTTCGGCTTCGGCGAGGACCTCGACTGGTGCGTCCGCGCCGCCAAGCAGGGTTGGGAAGTGTGGTACTTCCCCGGCAGCGTGATCACGCATCTCAAAGGCCACGGCGGCGCGCACTCGAAGCCGTACCGCAAGATCCGCGGCATGCACGGCTGCATGTGGCTCTTCTACAAAAAGCATCTCCGCCAGAACTACTGGGCTCCCGTGACCGCCTTCGTCGGCCTCGGCATCGGGGCGAGCTTCCTCGCGCAGACGGCGTTGGCGTGGGCGCGGCGGACGGCGGGGCTCAAAGCTTGACCGCGGCGCCCCCGGCGATGGCCGGACGAGGGGCGCGGCGCAAGAGCTCCGGCGCGCGGGGCGAGCAGCACACGCGGGTGAGCGCCGCGCGGTCGCGCTGCATCTCCCGGTCCTCCCGGAGCGTCTCCATCACCGCATCGAACGCCGCGCGCGCCGCCGCGTGCTCGGGCGGCGCAATCGCGTAGTGCGCCCACTTCGCCTCCCGCCGCGCGGCCACCAGTCCTGCGCTCCGCAGGTAGGCCAGGTGGCGGGAGATCTTCGGCTGCGGCTCGCCGAGGATCTCGATGAAGAAGCAGACGCACACTTCGCCGTCGGCCATGAGGTTGAGCAGGCGCAGCCGGGTGCGGTCGCCGAGGGCCTGGAAGAGCGCTTCGAGCGCTTCGGCGCTGGTCATACGAGAATTTTTCATATTCGCCTTGACAGATGTAATAAACGGGCCTATCGTGTCGTTCACATTCGCAGTAACGAATATGAGGAGATGATCATGCCATCAGACGTTCAGGTTCTCAAGGCCCACGTTTCCATCAACGTCCGCAACGTCGAGCGCAGCGTCGGCTTCTACCGGAAAATGCTCGGCATCGAGCCGTCGAAAGTCCGCACCGGCTACGCGAAGTTCGACGTGCAGAATCCGCCGCTCAACCTCGCGCTCAACGAGGTGCCGGATCTCCCCGGCTCCGGCGCGCTCTCGCACCTCGGCCTGCAGGTTTCGTCGACCGACGACGTGCTGGCGATCCGCACGCGGTGGGCCGAGGCCGGCCTCGTCACCCGCGACGAGATGAAGACCGACTGCTGCTATGCGACGCAGGACAAGACCTGGGTGCACGACCCCGACGGCAACGAGTGGGAAGCGTTCGTGGTGCTGAAAGACAACCTGCCGGAAGGGGCCTGCACGGCGACGTGCTGCTCGACGGGGCTCAACGCCTGATGGCGCGCCCGTAAACCTCGAGCAGCCGGCCGGCCACGGCGTCCCACGAATACTCCCGCCCCATCCACGCCCGCCCTGCCTCCCCCATCGCCCGCAAACGCGCGGGGGCGGCAGCGAGCGAGGTGAGCGCGGCTGCCATCCGCTCCGGATCGCGCTCCACGATGACGCCCGCGCCGGCGCGCTCGGCCTCGGGGAAGTGGCACTCCGGCGAGAGCATCACCGCGGTGCCGTGGGCCATCGCTTCGAGCATGGCCATCGACAGCCCTTCGCCGCGCGACGGAAGGCTGAATAGATCGGCGCGGTGCAGAAGGTCTTCCTTCTCCGCGCCGGAGACGACGCCGGTGAAGACCACCCGCTGCGCGTACCCGCCCGCCTCCACCCTAGGGCGCCAGCGGCGCGCGGCGTCGCAGACGTCGTGTCCGGCCATCACCAGAACGAGATGCGGATGCGCGGCCTGCACGCGCTCGAACGTCTCCAGCAGCTCGTCCGCTCCCTTCCACGGCTCCAGCCGGCTCAGGTACAGCACCACCAGCGCGTCGGGAGGAATCCCCCAGCGGGACTCGACGCGCGCCGCCGCGCTCGCGTCGGCGGCCGGCACGGCCACGCCGTTTGGAATGACGTGACACGGCGTCTCCGGCGCAATGGCGCGGAAGGCGTCGCGCTCCGCTTCCGTCAGCGCGATCAGTCCTGCCGCATGCGACAGCGTGTGCTTCTCGAACAGAGAGATGTACAGCCGCTTCTTCAGCGTGCGCCGCTCCAGGTGCGAGGGGAGGAAGTTGCCGCGCTGGTGATAGAAGAGCGGCTTGCCGAGGCGCTCGGCCAGGCGGGCGGCGGCATAGGTCGGATAGACGAACGGCATCTGCGTGTGCACGACGTCGGCGGCCGGGATCAGAGCGCGCAAGACATCTTTCATCGCCGGCGCGTAGACGAAGCCCATCGACTGCGACACGTACGGCACGAACGGCAGCCACTTCCGCAGCGGCTCTACCCGCTGGAGATAATGGACCGTCACGCCGTCGACGTCGACGGGACGGTCGAGGGCCACGTCGATGTCGGCGTCGAGATTCGCGTTCGTCGTCACGACAGTCACTTGGTGCCCCTTGCGCACGAGCGTCTCGGCCGCGGCCGCCACCGTGGCGATCGGCCCGCCCATCCGGTAGGCCGGCTTGTAGGCAGGGGTGACGTAGAGAATGCGCATGGGATGACGACAGGCGAGACCAGGTCGAAGCCGGGAAGAATATACCCCGGAGATGAAAAGACCTTTGATTTGTGACACGGGTCACGGCCAGAGTCAAAAGTCAGCTATACTTTCCCGCCAACCAGTTCACCCGTTCGTTTGTGGTACCAGAGGGGAGCGCTTGCGCTCCGGTCCGATAATTTGAGAAGGAGTCAACGGTATGAAGAGAGTCATCGTTTTGTCTGTTCTCTGTCTGAGCATTACCGCGCTCGCCCATGCCCAGGCGACGCGCACGTGGGTCTCCGGCGTCGGCGACGATGCCAACCCGTGCAGCCGCACCGCCCCGTGCAAGACGTTCGCGGGCGCGATTTCCAAGACCGCGACGGGCGGCATCATCAACTGCCTCGATCCGGGCGGATTCGGCGCCGTGACGGTGACGAAGGCGATCATGATCGACTGCACCGGCACCCTCGGCAGCATCCTTTCCTCGGGCGTCCAGGGCATCATCGTCAACGCCCTGACCAACCACCAGGTCATCTTCCGCAACATCGACATCAGCGGCGCCGGGACGACGCTCGGCACGAACGGCATCAACATCATCCAGGCCGGCTCGGTGCAGCTGCAGGGCGTCTACATCGAGACCTACAGCGGCCGCGGCGTCGAGACGACGAACAGCTCGAACACGATCAGCGTGTCGATCGACCACACCCACATCCAGAACGTCGGCCAGCAGGGCGTGATCGGCATCTCCACCGGCACGGGCAAGACCATCCTTTCCGTGACGAACTCCTACATCGCCCACAACACCGGTGACGGCATCGACCTGGCCTCGCCGAACGCCAGCTCGTTCTCGGTGTACAACACCGTCATCAACAAGAACGGCGGCGTCGGAGTCCAGATCGAGACCAGCGGCGACAACGGCGTGGTGGAGAGCTGCATCATCTCCAACAATGCCACGGGCGTGAACGTCAACCCGGGCGCGACGATGCGCCTGTCGCGCAACAGCATCTTCAACAGCACGGTCAACGGCATCGGCGGCGGCGGCGGCACGACCAAGTGCTTCGGCACGAACGTCATCGACGGCAACGTCGGCACGCAGACCTGCACCAGCACGGTCCCGGCGAACGTCAGCCAGTAACCCTCCACGCGTTGCAGACCAAAAGAGGCGAGCGGTTGCGCTCGCCTCTTTTTTTGTCGCCTCGCGTAATGAACTTATTATAATTGCCGGTCTCCCATGAGCACGGATTCGAGGTCTGGCTTCGATCTTTTCTTGGTGCGCCTGGCCGGGGCGCGGGTGGCGATCCTTTTTGCGTTTCACGCAATTGTTTTCGCCGCCTGTTACGCCTTCGCCTGCCTGGTGCGCTTCGAGTTCGTCATCCCGCCCGAGTACAACGAGACGTTCAAGTGGAACCTCCTCGTCGTCATCGCCATCCAGCTCCTCCTCGGCGTGATCTTCGGGTTCTACCGCGGTTGGTGGCGCTACGTCGGCATCGGCGACGTGATCCGCCTCGTCTTCGGGCTGAGTAGCGCTCTGGCCGTGCTCCTGGCCCTTCGCTACGCCGGGCCGGTCGTCGGCATCGAGCCGCGCTTCACGCAAGCGCCGCGCGGCGTTTACCTCATCGATTGGGCCTTCGCGCTCCTGTCGCTGTTCGGCACGCGCGTGCTGATCCGCATCGGGCGCGACCGCTTCCGCGCCGCGGAGTCGCCGTCCGAGGAGCGGAAGCGCGTGCTCATCGTCGGCGCGGGCGACGCCGGCGAGACCCTCGCCCGCGAGATCGAGCATCGTCCCCAGCTCGGCATGAAAGTCGTCGGCTTCGTCGACGATCAGCGCGCCAAGTGGGGCTCGCACATCCGCGGCATCAAGGTCTTCGGGCCGATCGCCAACATCGCCGCGCTGGCCGACGACGTGGCCGCCGACGAAGCGCTGATCGCCATTCCCAGCGCGTCGGGCAAGCGCCTGCGCGAGATCATCCACCACCTCTCCGCCGCCGACCTCCGCTTCAAGACGATGCCGGGCATCGATCAGCTGGTGAGCGGGAAGGTGCAGGTCTCGCAGTTGCGCCCGGTCAACGTCGAAGACCTCTTGCGCCGGGCCCGCATCGATCTGCCGGGCGATCCGGTGCGCGAGCTCTTTCGCGGCAAGCACGTGCTCATCACCGGCGCCGGCGGCACGATCGGCTCGGAGCTGGCTTCGCAGGTCCTGCAGTTCGAGCCGGAGAGCATCGCCCTGGTGGAGCGCTCGGAGTTCGCGCTTTACGAAGTGCGCAAGCGCCTCTCCCGCGAGAGCGGTTGGCTCAAGTCGAGGATCACGTCGAACCTCGTCGACATCCGCGATGCGGAGCTGGTCGACGCGCTCATCGCCCGCGAGCGGCCCGACATCGTCATTCACTCCGCCGCGCACAAGCACGTGCCGCTGGGCGAAGAGAATCCGGGCGAGTATCTGCGCAACAACGCCCTGGCCACGCGCGAGCTGGCCGAGATGTGCATCCGCCACGGCGTCGGCCGCTTCGTCTTCATCTCCACCGACAAGGCCATCAACCCGTCGAGCGTGATGGGGGCGAGCAAGCGCGCCGCGGAGATCCTGCTCCTCGATGCCATCCGCGACACGCCGATGAAGATGACGGTCGTCCGCTTCGGCAACGTGATCGGCTCCTCCGGCAGCGTCATCCCGCTGTTCATGGAGCAGATCGCCGCCGGCGGCCCCATCACCGTCACGCACCCCGACGTCACGCGCTATTTCATCCGGACCTCCGAGGCCATCTCGCTGGTGCTGCAGGCGGCCACGCTCGGCGACGGCGGGCGCGTGTTCATGCTCGACATGGGCGAGCCGGTGAAGATCGTCGACCTGGCCCGCGACCTGG
Organism: Thermoanaerobaculia bacterium; assembly: GCA_036522835.1. Lineage (GTDB taxonomy): Bacteria > Acidobacteriota > Thermoanaerobaculia > Gp7-AA8 > Gp7-AA8 > DATDFB01. The sequence continues at coordinate 18,502 of DATDFB010000301.1, forward strand.
TGCGCCTGTCGAATCACGGCGACGACGAGATCCCGATCATCTTCACCGGCCTCCGGCCCGGCGAGAAGCTGTTCGAGGAGATCCGTCTGCAGGGCGAGTCGATCCACCCCACGGTGCATCCGCAGATCGTGATCACGGAAGCGCCGCAGCCCGATCCAAGCAAGGTTCACCATTGGCTGGCGCGCGCGGCCCGCGCGTCCGCCCACGACGCTGACGCGGTGCGCCGCTCGATCCGCGATCTCGTCGCCGAATACCAGATCACCATGGTCGACGATGCCGCGCCCGCGGCGCCGTTGCAGACCAGCCCAGTGCTCACTTGACGGAAGCGGCGAAGCTCAAACTGACGCACGAGACCGCGATTCCTGCGGCGCGGAGCCGTTCCGCGGCCGCAGCCGTGGCCGCACCGGTGGCGCTGCGATGGCTCAGTGTGATCGTCGCCGCCGGGACGCTCCTGATCCCGCTGGTGATGTCGTTGACCGGCCAAGACCCGTTCCGCTATCCGAAAGAGCTGGCCTTGCGCGCCGAGGTCATTCTGCTGGTGATGGCGCTCGCGGCCGGATGGGGGTTTACGCGCGCCGGTCTTCCGCGCATTCCATGGCGCGAGCGGTGGCTGCTGCTCGTGGCGGCAATCGCAGCGTGGACGGTTCTTTGCGCGCTCGTGTCGACGAACCGCCTGGTCAGCCTTCCGCCGGCCGTGCGCGTGCTCGAGTACGCGCTGCTCTTCGTCGTGACGGTCGTGACCATGCGCGGGCGGCCGGCCTGGATGGCCGGACTGCTCGTGCCGCCGGCCATCGTCAACGCCGTCGTCTATCTCTTGCAGGAGTTCGAAGTCTGGAGCCCGTTCAAGACGAGCGTGGAGCTCGGCACACACATCGCCCGCACCGCGCTCCTCGGCAATCCGAACGAGGTCGGGAGCTACTTGGTCGCCCCCGCGGTCGTGGCGGCGGCGCTGGCGCTCTCGCAAAAACGCTGGCGCGCGGCGGCGTGGGGAGCGGCGGCCGCGCTGCTCGTGACCGCGATCGTGGCCACGCACACGCTGGGCGCGATTCTGGCCATCGTGGCCACGCTGCCGGTGATGCTGGCGCTGCGGCTGCGGTCGTGGCGCACCACGCTCATCGCCGTCGCGGCGATGATCGCGCTCGCGGTCGTGGTGGCGGCGAAGTATCAACCGCTGCGCGACCGGACGGCCACGATGCGCACGGCCTGGGCCAAGCGCGACTACGAGACGCTCTCGTCGTCGCGCGTCATTCCCTTCTTCACGGCCCTGCAGATGACGCGGGACCGGCCGCTGACGGGCGTCGGGCCGGGCTGCTTCGCCTACCACTTCTTCGACTACAAAGTGCGCGCGCAGAGCGAGCACCGCTGGATGTTCGGCCCCGGAATCACGGTGGAGAACTATGGCGAGGTGCACAACGATCACCTGCAGGTGCTGTCCGAGACGGGGCTGCCGGGATACGCGCTCTTTCTCGCCGCGCTCGTGCTCCTGGCGCGGCCGTCGCTGCGGCGGCAAGCCGCGGACGCCGGCGACGCTGCGCGCGGCCGCCGCGAATTCGTACGCCTGACGGCGCTGCCGCTGGCGGTGTCGATGGCCGTGCTGGCGCTCGCGCAGTTCCCGCTCGAGGTCGTGGCCTCCGCGCACGCGTATCTCTGGGCCGCGGCGATGGTCGTGGCATGGAAGGACTCGTGAGCCTCGTCCGCCGCGCCGCCGCCCTCATCGTCGTCGCCGCCGGGGTGTACGCGCTGAATGTCTTCTGCGTCGTCCCCTGGCGCTGCAATCTGCTGAAGAAAGTGCGGTCGCAGCGGACGGAGATGGCCTTCAACAAAATCGGATCGCCGGACGGCCGCATCGCGGCGCGCGAGAACGCCGACGCGCTGCTCGCTTGCGTGCGGCCGGAGTGCCGCGACATCGCGCTCGACATGCTGCTCGCCGCGAATTACCGCCTGCTGGGACAAGAGGAGCAGGCCATCGCCTTCTACCAGCACGCGCTCCTCCTCGATCGCCGCCCGGAGATTCTCCTGAACCTCGGCATGACGGAGATCGCCGCCGGCAACCGCGCCGCGGCGCGGCAACACCTGCTGCAGGCCTCGCTCTTCAACGTCTACATGGTGGCGTCGATCGAAGACGGAGCCATGCGGCAGGAGATCGTGAAGCAGTTGCTTCAGATCCGTCCCGAGAACGCCGACTTCATTCACTACGCCGACTCGCTCAGCGCGCCGTAAAATCGCTCGTGTCCGTGATCTGGGTCCACCTCGCCGCGATCGGCGCGGCAGCGTTCTGCGCCTCCGCCATCGTGGTGATGCTGGCGCGCCTCTGGGCGACGCACAAAGAGATTCTCGACCACCCCAACGAGCGGAGCTCGCACTCTCGGCCGACGCCGCGCGGCGGCGGGGTCGGCATCGTCGTGGTGGTCGTAGCGGGAATGCTGCTGCTCGACGGCGCGTCGATGGCGCGGCTGTGGCCGTGGCTGGCCGCGGCGGTGGCAATCAGCGCGGTGGGGCTGCTCGACGACGTTTACGGCCTTTCCACGCGTCTGCGGATGACGCTGCAGCTCCTCGCCGCCATCGGCACGACGCTCGCCTACGGCGGCTTTTCGGGCCTGTCGGCGCTGCGATTCGGACCGCTCGCAGGCGTGCTGACGGTGCTCTGGATCGCAGGGCTGACGAATGCGTTCAACTTCATGGACGGCATCGACGGCATCGCCGGCGGACAGACGGCGATGGCCGGGGCGGCGTGGGCGGCGATCGGATACGGCCGCGGCGACGCCGTGCTCCTCGACGCGGGCCTCCTGATCGCGGCGGCGAGCGCGGGGTTCCTGCTGCACAACTGGCCGCCCGCCCGCATTTTCATGGGCGACGTCGGCAGCACGTTCCTCGGGTACACGCTCGCGGTGATCGCACTGTTCGGCGCCGACGGCGCGCGCGACGCGCTCGTGCCGGCGCTCGTCGTCTGGCCGTTCCTCTTCGACAGCGCCTTCACGTTCCTGCGCCGTCTGCGCAAGCGGGAAAACGTCTTCGCCGCGCACCGCTCGCACCTCTACCAGCGCCTGACGATGGCGGGATGGAGCCACGCGCAGGCGTCGCTGCTCTACACCGCGCTCGCCGCCGCCGGCGCGGCCGGCGCGGCC
>DATDFB010000302.1:0-16975 GCA_036522835.1 Thermoanaerobaculia bacterium
GGCGATGCAGCCCTGCTCGTCGCCCGGCTCGAAGAGGAAGGCGTTCTCGCCGTCCGTGAGCAGGTCGCGCATGCCGCCGGTGCGCGAGGCGATGAGCGGCTTGCCGAGCGCCGCCGCCTCGATCAGCACGTTCGGGAAGCCGTCGTAGTGCGACGGGATGACGACGAAGTCGCAGGCGAGGTAGTAGGGGATGAGATCGAAACGGTCGACGGGCGGGACGATCGTGGCGCCGTCGAGGTCCTGCAGATCGGTCTCGCCGACGAGGAGCAGGCGGAAGTCGTCGCCGGCGCGGCGCAATGCGTCGAGGAAAAACGGCACGCCCTTCTTCGCCTTGAGGTGGCCGAAGAATCCGAGGAGGCGGCGATGATCGCGCAACGACGTCGCTTTCGCGCGATCCCCATCCGTCGCCTGCCACAGATCGAAGTCGATCCCATTCGCGATTACCCGCGCCTCGATACCGTGCAGCGCGCGCACCTTCTCGGCCTGCTCCGTCGTCACCGTGCAGACCGCGGCGGAGCGCCGCAGCGCATCGTCGAGCATCGGACGGCGCCGCGTGTCAAACAGCCCCGCGTCGAGCTCGTTGCCGCGCAGCAGCGTGACAAGCGGACGGTCGATGAATGCTGCGAACGCCGGCGCCGCCAGGAGCGGCAGGTACCCGCCGAAGGCCACGACGTGCGTGACCGCGCCCATGTCGAAGGCGACGCGGGCGCGGTTCCAGGCGCAGTTGATCGTGTGCGCCGGATCCTGCTCGAGCGGCCAGCGCAGATGCGCGCGGCGCAGCTCGGGGCGGGCGACGCGCCGGTCGAAGTGGAGGATGTCGACCGCGACGCCCTCGCGCGCGAGGCCGCGCACGATGCGGTCGCACGACTCCGCCATCCCGCCGCGGTCGGGCGGGTAGTTCTCCGTGACGAGGAGCACCCGGTCCATTAGCTGTCTCCGAATCCGACCGGCCGCTCCTCGTCGTCGATCATGCCGGCCGTGCGCGAGCGAAACGCGCGCTGGTCGACGTGATCCCAATACGCGCCGGCCAGGCCGGCCACGCCGAGGGCGGCGGCGGCGCCGAAGAGAATCGGGGCGTAACCGCTGCGGCGGTAATACTCGCGGCGGTAGCCGGAGGCCCACTCCGCGTCGTACTGCTGGTCCTTCTCGGGATCGGCGGCGGCGCATTCGAGGCACTTGGTGTACCCGCTGCGCGCCGACAGATGCTCCCGGCACATCGGCCGGCCGCAGTTCGCGCAATTCCGCTCCTCGGTGTTCTCGCAATCGCGCAGGGTGAGCAAACCGCGTTTCGCCATGCAGGCCATGTCTATTCTCCTAGCTTGCGGCGGCGGGCTGCGCCTGCCGGTACAGATCGGCGATCACGTTGATGATGACGTCGGGGGGGATCGGATCGATCGTGTCGCGCTTCACCTTCTGCTCGCCGTGCAGCGTCTGCTTCTCGCCGTAGTTCTTCGCCTTCAGCGTCAGGTCCGCCTCGATCTCGACGTGCTTCTTGCGCTTGGTCTTCAGCTTCGACTTGCCGGAGCTGCCGCGCTTCCAGTAGCTCTTCTCGATGATCGTCTCGACCACGCTCCAGCGCACGCGGCTGCCGTCGTGCAGCACGCCCTCGCCCGACATCCATGGATCGGTGTAGATCGTCGTCGTCACCTTGTCGACCTTCCCCTTGCTCGTCTGCTTCTCGGCGGACATCGGCGGGCGGAGGTCGAGCTTGAGCTCGATCGGGTCGCCGCTGAAGTCCTCGCGCAGCGCCACGAGCAGCGGTACGGCGCACTTGCGGAGGTTGTCGGAGATGTCCTCCGCCTTCTTCTTGTTCCAGACGATCAGCAGCACGACGCCGGCGGCGAGGAGCGGGATGCCGATCCACCAGACGAAGAAGAGCATGACCACGCCGGCGACGATGGCGACTGCGGCGGCGCAGCCGACGTTGCGGCGCGAGACTTCGATGGCGGTGTCGTACTGAGCGATGGGACCGAGGATCGCGAGCAGGTCGTTGATGGGCTGATGGAGCGAGACCTGCTTCTCGCGGACGATGTTGCTTTGTTCAGAGTTGAGCGGCGGCTTGGGCATCGACTCTCTCCTCCCTCAAGGCGCGGTATTCCGAGCGAAGCGCGGCGAGCGACCGCGCCCAGGTGAATTTCTCCTCTACGGTGCGGCGCGCGGCGGCGCCGAGCTCGCGCGCCAGCGTGGGATGCTCGATCAAGATGCGCAGCGCGCGGGCGAGCTCGGCGGGGCGGTCGGGGTGGACGAGCCAGCCGTTGACGCCGTGCTCGATCAGCTCGCGCACGGGCGGGAGGTCCGAGGCGACGACGGCGACGCCGCAGGCCATCGACTCCACGATCTTCAGCGGCGCGCAGCCCTGCTCGACGTTCCGCGCGCAGTCGGCGAGCGGCGCGACGGAGACGAGGGCGTTGCGGCGAACGTTCCCCAGTTCCTCTTCGGACAGCGCGTAGTGCCATTCGATCTTGACGTCGAGCTTCTCGGCGAGCTTCTCGTACGGCTTCCATGCCTTCGACTGGCGCGAGGCGCAGACGACGAGTTTGAGATCTTTGAAATCGGCGAGGCGGGCGAAAGCGCGGATGAGCGTTTCGATGCCTTGCCACGACTGCGGCGAGCCGAAATAGAGAATTGTGGAGTGCGGCGGCCATGCCGCCGCTGTCAGAGCGCCGGCATGGCCGGCGCACTCCACATCCGCGCCGTTCGGGATCACGCGAATCTTTTCCGAAGAAACGCCGAGCGAAGCCAAGCAGCGCGCCGTCGTCGCCGACGGCGTCACGATCCGGTCCGCCGCCGCGCAGCAGGCCATCTCCAGCGCGCGCACTTTCGCCAGCGTGGCCGGACCGAGGTCAAACAGATGCGGGAGCTCGATCGACGGCAAGGCGTTGACCTCGTACACGGTCGCGTAGTCGTGCGGCCGCAGCGCGATGGCCGCCCCGCTCCACGGGTCGCGAAAGTGCGCGAGCTCGAGCTCCGGCATGGCATCGATGACCTTCTGGAGCTCCTCGCCGAAGCCGACGGCGCGGTCGAGGAAGTTCTCGCTCGCGCTCTCGTAGCGGATCACGTCGACGGCCCCGTCGCGCTGCCAGCGCGGGAAGCCGTCGCCGCCGAGGACGTAAAGGACGCCACTGCCGAGCTCGTCGAAGAGAGCTCGCGCAAAGCGGTCGATGTGGATCGCCGCCCCCTTGCGCGATGGGAAGCGATCGAACGCAGCGTAAAGCGAGCGGTGTATGCGACAGATTCTAAGCCAGCAGGGCGTTCAAGTCGTTGAGCATCCGCTCCAGCGGCAGCCCGTACCCCGTGGCCACCTCGGCCAGCGTCTCCGACGCGGAGGACGAACAGCCGACGCAGCCTTGGATATGGTACGCGGCAAAGACCCAGCGCACGCTCGGGTGCAGCGCGAGCGCGGCGTCGACGGTCATCTCCGGGAGAAATCGCGGTTCGGTCATACAATCGCGGCGATGAAGGTCAGGCTCCTCTTCTTCGCGGTGCTGCGCGACATCGTAGGCAAAAGCGAGGCGGATGTGGAAGTGCCGGACGGCACGCGCGCGGTCGATCTGTGGCAACGGCTGCGCTCGCAATACGCGCCGCTGGCGGCGTACGCGCAGCCGCCGATGACCGCGGTCAACGAATCGTACGTGCGCCCCGAGGCGGCGTTGCGCGACGGCGACGAAGTGGCCTTCATCCCACCGGTGGCAGGCGGATGAGCTATCTCACCGACGACGCGATCGACACCGCCGCGCTGGCGCGGCGCCTCCTCCGCCGCTCCGACGGCGCGCTCGTCGTGTTCGAGGGCGTCGTGCGCGACCACAGCGAAGGAAAAGCGGTCGAGTCGATTTTCTACGACGCCTACCGCCCGATGGCGGAGAAGGAGATCGGCGCGATTCTCGACAACGTCCGCCTCGAGTGGCCCGACGTCGCCGTCGACTGTCTCCACCGCCTAGGGCACCTCGTCGTCGGCGAGACGTCGATCGCCATCGCCTGCGTCTCGCCGCACCGCGCCCAGGCCTTCGAGGCCTGCCGCGCGGTGATCGACCGCATCAAGCAGACCGTGCCGATCTGGAAGAAGGAGCGGACGCCGGAGGGAGAGGAGTGGGTCGGATGGCAGCACCAGTGCTGACGCCGATCCCCGCGGCGTCGGCGATCGTGCTGCGCGACGCCGAGCCGTACGAAGTGCTGATGATGCGCCGCTCCGCGCGCAGCAGCTTCGTCCCCGACGCGTGGGTGTTTCCCGGCGGCGCGGTCGAGGAGATCGACCGCGCGCGCGCCGAGGGGGATCTTCTAAACAGCATGCGCTACGCGGCGGCGCGGGAGCTCTTCGAGGAGACGGGCGTGTCGCTCGGCGAGCCGCTCGATCTGGAGAAGCTCGTGTGGACGTCGCGCTGGATTACGCCGCAGGGCCTGCCGAAGCGCTTCGACACGTACTTTTTTCTGACGTGCGTCGGCCGCGACGTCGTGGCCAAGGCGGACGAGCGCGAGGCCGTCGACATCGTCTGGATCTCGCCGGCCGCGGCCATCGAGCGCGGCGACTTCCCGATCGTCTTTCCGACGCGGAAGAACCTCGAGGCGCTGGTCGGCTTCCGCAGCGCGGCGGAGCTCATCGAGTCGCGGCGCGGCGTGTGCGTCGAGCCGGTCGAGCCGGTTCTCGTGAACGGGCGGCCCGTGCTGCCATGAGAGAGGTGTCATTCCGAGCCGCAACGACGGCGAGGAATCCCCCGAATCAGGGGATTCCTCGCTGCGATCGGAATGACACGTGACCCTGCCATGAACGTGCGTGACATCCTCGCCCCGAATCCCGGCCCCTTCACGCTCGGCGGCACGCGCACGTACCTGCTCGACGACCACGCCGTGATCGATCCCGGTCCGGCCATCGAGTCGCACGTCCGGGCCATCCTCGAGGCGATGCCGGGATTGCGCACGATCCTGATCACGCACCGCCACGGCGACCACGCGCCCGCGGCCGTGCCGCTGTGGCAGGCCACCGGCGCGCGCATCGCCGCGCCGCCCGGCGTGCTCGGCAACGACGAGGGCGTCGCGGAGGGCGACGTCATCGAAGGGCTCGAAGTCATCGCCACGCCCGGGCACACGCGCGAGCACGTCTGCTATCTCTCGGCGGACGGCGATCTCTTCACCGGCGACACGATTCTCGGCGCCGGCACGACGACGATCTTCCCGCCCGATGGGCACATGGGCGACTACATGCGCTCGCTGCGGAAGCTCCGCGCGCGCAACCCGCGGCGGATCTACCCCGCGCACGGACCGACGCGCGACGACGCGGTGGCGCTCATCGACGAGTACATCGCGCACCGGCTCGAGCGCGAGCGGCAGATCATCGAAGCGCTGCCGGGAACGGTCTCGGAGATGCGGGAACGGATCTATCCGGAGCTGGACGCGCGGTTGCGCCAGGCCGCCGAGACCCAGATCACGGCGCATCTCATCAAATTGATGGAGGAAGGACGCGTGCTGCAGAGCGCGGACACGTACCGTTTGTCATGACACTGCCGAAGACCGCCGCAGAGACGAGCAACTATCTCTCCACCTCCCGCTACGCCGAAGTCATCGACTTCGTGCGGGCCATCCAGCGCATCGATCCAGACATCCGCCTCGAGACCTTCGCCACGACGAATGAAGGGCGCGCGCTGCCGCTCGTCGTCGTGGGGCCGTACACGCCGCAGTCGGCGCGCGCGAGCGGCAAGCCGGCCGTCTTCATCATGGCCAACATCCACGCCGGCGAGGTCGAGGGGAAAGAGGCTGCGCAGATGCTGTTGCGCGACCTCGTCTCGTCGCACCGAAAGCTGCGCGACGACCTCGTCATCTTGATCGCGCCCATCTACAACGCCGACGGCAACGAGCAGATCTCGCCCGAGCACCGGCCCACGCAATCGGGTCCGCTCAACGGCGCCGGCGTACGCGAGAACGCGCAGGGGCTCGACCTCAACCGCGACTACATGAAGCTCGAGTCGCCCGAGGCGCGGGGGCTGATCGCCAACGTCCTGACGCGGTGGGACCCGCTCCTCACCGTCGACCTGCACACGACGAACGGCTCGTACCACGGCTACCAACTCACCTATTCGCCGGCGCTCAACCCGAACGCCGACGACGACATCACCGACTTCGCGCGCGGCATGCTCCTGCCGCACATCCGCGCGGCGATGAAGGAGCGGCACGGGAAGGAGACGTACTACTACGGCAACTTCGTCGAGCAGCTGCAGCCGGAGAAGGGGTGGTACACGTTCGACAACCGGCCGCGCTTCGGCAACAACTACGTCGGGCTGCGCAACCGCTTCGCGATCCTCTCCGAGGCGTACAGCTACATCGACTTCCGCGCGCGCGTGGAGGTGACGTACGAGTTCGTGCACGAGATCCTCGCCGCGGTCGGCAAATACGGCGCGAAGATGATGCGCATCGCCGCCAAGGCCGACGAGCGCATCGCGCGCGGGAAGCTGCGCAAGCAGGGCCTCCGCTTCGAGCTCGCCAAGTGGAAGGATGTGGAGATCCTGTGGGAGAAGTCGGAGCCGGCGCCCGAGGGCGAGGGGGCGCCCGATCCGTGGACGGACGAGGGGGCGATCGTCCGCACCGGCGAGATCGTGCCGATGAAGATGCCGGACTACGGCGTATTCAAGGCGACGGAGCGCGAGGACGTGCCGTGGGCGTATCTCTTCGATGACGCGCACGCGGCCGAGGTGCTGCGGACGCACGGAGTCAGCGTGGAGACGCTCGACGCGGAGACGACGCTCGAGGCCGAGCGCTTCGCCGTCAAGGACGAGACGCACGCCGAGCACGAGTTCGAGAAGCACCACGAGGTCACGGTGACGGGGAAGTGGAAGTCGGCGAAGGAGACGTTCCCCGCCGGCACGTTCCTCGTGCGGACGAACCAGCCGCTGGCTCGTCTGATCTTCTATCTGCTCGAGCCGCGCAGCGACGACGGGCTGGTGAATTGGAATGTGTTGTCGGCGGCATCGGTGTGGCGGATCGAAAAGCCGATGGCGATGGCCGCGAAGGTTGTAGGAGATCGCGGATAGCGCCACCTTTCCCGCTAATCTGCGGGTGAGTAGCACCACTGCTCGGCCTCGTCCTTGCCGCGCACCTTGCCCTCCGTCCGCGCGCAGAGCTTCGCGCCGTCGCGCCAGTAGAGAATCCGCTGCGGGAAGTCGTGCCCCGGGTTCTCGAAGACGATGCGCGATTCCGTCGCGGACTGGAGCGGAAACGCCGTCGCCGGCTTCCCCTGCGGCTGCGCGAGGTACGCCAGGCGCCCGTCGACCTCGGCGATGCGCAGGAACTCGAACGACGTTTTCCCCTTCGCCGTGACCGTGCGGCCCATGCCGAGCATCATGCCGCCGCCCGGCACGGTCCAGTGCTCCTCGACGCGCGCGTCGGGAGTGTCGATGCGCCAGGAGCCGGCCATCCATTGCGGCAAGGCGGTGGCGAATGCCGGCGCAGCGGCAAGGAACGCGCAGACGGCGAATGCGATCCTACTCATCGGTCCACACCTCGTGATGCGCGTCGGTGAATTCTGTCTCGTCCTTCGCGACGATGATCAGCTCATGCTCGGAGCCGGGATGAAAGCTGCCTTTCTGCGGAAAAGACTGGCTGTAGCTCGTGCCTTTGGGGTCTACGCTGCGCTCGTCGAGCGTAAGACCGTCGAGGATCGTCCTCACGTTCGTGAGCGGTTTCTTCGCTTTCACCGTGATCGAGATGCGGTGACCGCCGAGCGGGTGCTTCTGGTGCGTGGCTGTGAAATCCATCGGGACTGAATCGGCCATCAAAGCTCTCCTTTCATCGCGGAATCACCGTCCGGATGAACCCCTTGTTCACGTAGTACGTCTCCCCCTCCCCATCGATGCGCAGGAACGCTTCGCTCGGGTCGTTGAGCACGTCGCTGATGCGCGACTGCTCGCGAGGGCGGTCGATCGGCACGACCCCTTCGAGGCGCGAGCCGTCGGTGAGCTCGAGGATCGTCAGGCGCTCGATGATCGTCACCTCCAGGGAGTCGGGGTCGAGCGCCTTCGGCGAGCGGAGCCAGAGGATCTGGTCGCGGTTGACCATCTTCGGCACGCCGGCGCAGAGCATCGGGAAAAAGCGGCGGTCGCTGTTGAGGTACTCGCTCATCGTCTCCGGGCCGGCGCGCATCGGCGACGACTGGTGGAGGTAGATGCAATGCTCCTCCGGATCGGTGCCGAGAAGGGCCACCGTCACGGCCTGCTCCGTCATGGGGATCGAGTAGGACATTGGGGAGGTAAATCTTAGAACCAAGAACCAAGAACCAAGAACCAAGAACGAAACCGTTCCGGCGATAATCGCGCCCGATGGCGAAACGCGTCCCCATACAAAAAACCCCGTTTCATGAGCGCTCTCCCCTCCTCTTCCTCGCCATCGCCACCGCCGTCGCCCTCCTCCCGTTCCTCGGCAAGGCGTTCACCATGGACGATCCGCTCTTTCTCTGGGCGGCGCAGCACATCGTCGAAAGCCCGGGCGATCCGTACGGCTTCAACCTCAACTGGTACGGCCGCACGCAGCCGATGAGCTTCGTCATGCAGAACCCGCCGCTGACGTCGTATGCGCTGGCGCTGGCGTCGGAGATCGTCGGGTGGGGCGAAGGAGCGCTGCACTTTGCCTTCGCCTTCTTCGCCTTCGCCGCCGTGGCCGGCACGTGGTCGCTGGCGCGCGGCATGACGGAGCGGCCGCTCCTTGCGGCCGTGCTCACGCTGGCCATGCCGTTCTTCCTCGTCTCGGCGACGAACGTCATGTCCGACGTGCCGATGGTGGCGTGCTTCGTCTGGGCGCTGGCGCTGTGGCGGCGCGGCCTCGACGAACACCGCGAGTGGATGCTCTGGCTCGCCGCGCTCCTCGCCGGCGCGGCGGGGTTCTTCAAGTACTTCGGCATCGCCGCGGTGCCGCTGATGCTCGTCTACGCCGTCATGCGGCGGCGCATCCCGTACCACCTCGTGCTGCCGGTCGCGCTCTTCGGCGCCTACGAGCTCGCCACGCACGCCATCACCGGCGCCGCGCAATACGTCGCCGTGGAGCGGACGAACCCCGGCGCGAAGACGCTGCTGATGCTCTCCTTCATGGGCGGCGGCGCGATCGGGCTTCTCTTCTTCGCGCCCCTCGTCGTGCGGCGGCGCTGGTGGTGGATTCCGGCCGCCGTCGTCGCCGCCGCGATCACGGTGGTCGTCGTCAACGGCGCCCCCGCCCAGCCGGTCGTGTTCACGATTTTCGTGGCCACAGGAATCGGCGTCTTCATGCTGGCCGCCATCAACGTCCGAAGAGATGCCGACTCGATCCTCCTGCTTTTGTGGATCGCCGGCACCGCCATTTTCGCCGCCTACGTCAACTGGACCGTCAACGCCCGCTCGCTCCTGCCGATGATCCCCGCCGTGGCCATCCTCATCGCCAGGTTCGTCAACGCCAACCGCAACGCCATCCTCGCCGCCACCGCGGCCACCGCGGCGGTCGGCCTCCTCGTCGCCTTCGCCGATCTGCAGTACGCAAACGCGCAACGCGACGCCGCAAGACAGCTCATGAACCACTACGCCGGCGACGGCCACCGCATGTGGTTCGAGGGGCACTGGGGCTTCCAGTTCTACATGCAGCGCGCCGGCGCGGTGCCGTTCGGCTTCGACGAGACGCTGCACGGCAAGGACCTCCTGGTCACGCCGTCGACGAACACGCTGCTGCTGCACGACGTGCAGCGCCCGCCGCACCGCGTCATCGAGGTCGTGCAAATCCCGCTCAGCGTCCCCGCCGCCACGGTCAGCAATCCGATGAAGGCGGCCTTCTACTCCGACTACATGGGCCCGCTGCCGTACGTCTTCGGCACGCCGCCGGCCGAGACGTACACGGTCCGCCGCCTCGGCCGGTAGGGGCGCACGGCGTGCGCCCGCCTGAGATAATGTCCGCCGCATGCAACACAAAGACTTCATCGAGATCCACGACTACAGCGCGGACGAGGTGCGGCAGATCTTCGAGCTCGCCCGCGACATCAAGCAGAATCCGCAGAAATACCGCGACGCCCTGGCCGGCCAGACGCTGGCGATGATCTTCGAGAAATCGTCGACGCGTACGCGCGTGTCGTTCGAAGTGGGTATGTTCCAGCTCGGCGGCCACGCCCTCTTCCTCTCCTCGCGTGACATCCAGCTCGGCCGCGGTGAGCCGATCTACGACACCGCCAAGGTCCTTTCGCGCTACGTCGACGGCATCATGGCCCGCACGTTTTCGCACAAGACCGTCACCGACCTCGCCGAATATTCGAGCGTACCGGTCGTCAACGGTCTCACCGACCTCTCCCATCCCTGCCAGGCCATGACCGACTATTTCACGGCCTGGGAGCACTTGGGCGATCTGAAGGGGAAGAAGATCGCCTACGTCGGCGACGGCAACAACATGGCCCACTCGCTGCTCTTCGGCGCGTCGAAGGTGGGGATGCACATCGCCGTGGCCACGCCCGGCAGCTACGCGCCCGACCCGATGGTCGTGGCGCAGGCGAAGGCCGACGCCGACCACGCCGGGACGAAGATCACGATCACGACGTCGATCGACGAGGCGGTGCGTGACGCCGACGTCGTCGAGACAGACGTCTGGGCCTCGATGGGACAGGAAGCGGAGGCGCAGAAGCGCCAGCGCGACTTCGAGGGGTGGCAGGTCGGCACTCGCGCCATGTCGCTGGCCAAGCCGTCGGCGATCTTCATGCACTGCCTCCCCGCGCATCGCGGCGAGGAGGTGGCCGCGGAGGTGATCGACTCGCCGCAGTCGGTGATCTACGACGAAGCGGAGAACCGGCTGCACGTGCAGAAGGCCATTCTCGTGGCGCTGATGCGCAAATAGCGCGATGCACAAACACTCCCGCGGCACGTTCATCGTCATCGTCCTCGGCGTGATTTTCATCGCCATCCTGGCGGCGCTGATCTTCACCACCGGCAAGAAGCCGGCCGCGCAGAGCTCGACGCCGTCGGAGCCGCTGTCGGTGCTGCCGATGCGCATCCGCCTGCGCACGGAGCCGACGGCGAAAGCGCCGGTCGTCGCCACCGCCACGAACGGCGAGAAGCTGACGGTGCTCGAGGACCGGGGGGCGTGGGTGAAGGTGCAGGACGAAGACGGCGTGGCCGGCTGGACCGAGCGCAACTCGCTGGAGCGGACGAGCGAGCGCGAGCGCCGCCTGGCCCGCTACGAGTCGATCAAGAAACTCCCCGCGCTTTCCGGAATCGCCAGCGAGCGCACGCCGCTCTACGCCGGCCCGGGGATCTTCTATCCGCTCATCGGCGAGCTGCCGCGCGAGACGCAGGTGAAGGTCTACACGCGCGACCACGATTTCTACGCCATCGACCACGACGGCGCGATTGCCTATGCCGACGTCGACGCCATCGACGTCAGCAGCGCCGGCACGCGCCAGCTCGAAGTGCGCACCGACACGGCCGCCATTCCGACCGAAACGACGGCGTCGGCGCCCACGCAAACCGCCACCGAGGAGCCCGCCCCCACGCCCGCCCCGCAACCCGCCGCACCTGTTCCCGCCGAGGTGCCGGCGAGCGCGGATCGGACGGGCGTGTACGCCGCCGTGCCGGCGGGCGGCACGCAGCCGGAGGAGATTGACCGGGTGATCCCGCGCTACCCCGCCATCGCGCGCCGCGCCGGGATCCAGGGCCCGGTGGTCGTGCGCGGCATCGTCCGCCGCGACGGCACGATCGACAACGTGGAGGTGATCAAGGACCTCCCCTACGGCTTGGGCGACGCCGCCGCGGACGCGGTGCGGCGCTGGCGTTTCCAGCCGGCGACGTACCGCGGCGAGCCGATCGACGTGTATTACACGGTGACGGTCAATTTCCGATTGCAGTGAGGTCGACGCCGAGCTCGCGCGCGCCGTCGATGGCGCGTTGCAGCTCCGCCGTCCGTCCGCTCTGCTTCGCCGCGATGGCCAGCAGCGCGTACGCCTCGGCGCTGTCGCCGCCGTCCTCCTTCACGCTCTTCGACAGCCGGTCGAGCGCCGCGCCGTAGTCGCCGCGCCGCACCGCCAGCCTCGCTTCGAGCAACGCGACCTCGTCGTCGATCCAGTCGTGATAGTCGCTGTCGAGCGCGCGGCCGGCCTGTTTCAGCTCATCGGCCGCCGGCGCGGCTTTCCCCTCGTCGATGTACAGCCGCGCCAGCGAGAGGTGCAGCGCCGCGTTGGTGATCTGATTCTGCACGTCCAAGAGCAGCTTCTTGTAGCTGTTGCCGATCTCGACGCCGGCGGGCAGCGACAGCGCGATCGGGGCGAAGCGGTTGAGCGCCGACTGCAGCTCCGACGAGGGCTTCGCCGCGATGCCTTCCCGGAACGCCGTCTCCGCCTCGGCGGTCTTGCCGGCCGCGGCGAGATTCAGCCCGCGCTTGAGGAGGACTTCCTTGGCGTTGCGCCCTTTCGTGTAGACCAGCGCCAGCACTTCGCGGTCGCGGTCGAGCGCGATGTCTTTCGGCTCCCACGGAATGTCGAAGTCGAGCGCGAACTTCGGCGCCGAGAGATCGATCATGCGCTTGGCGTATTTGACGCCGTCGTCCGATTTCGTACGGTTCTCGAGCGCCACCTGCATCGGCACGAGCAGCGTCGGCAGCGGCGTCGCCGCGACCGGCACGCTCTCGCGAACGACGTCGAACGTGCCGTCCTCGCGCTTGACCACGCGGACGCGGTAGCGCCACGGATCGACGCGCTCGCCGGTCAAGTGGATCGTCCACTTCCCGCCGCCGCCTTGGACGTCGACCTGGTACTCGATCTCCGGCACGCCGGTGCCGTAGATGAAGTACTTCGAGAACGTTTGCAGGTCGCGGCCCGCTCCGCGCGACACGTAGCCGAGGAGCGACTCGGTGGAGACGAACGTTTCGTGCGCGAAGAGCTCGCGGAGGATGGCGTTGAATTTCTGCTCGCCGACCGATTGGGCGAGCATGTCCATGACCAGCGCGCCTTTGCTGTAGGTGATGAACGTATACGCGTACGGCGCGCGGCTCGAGTCGAGCCTCTCGCCCAGCACGAGCGGGCCGAGCGACTCGACCGGGCGCGTGCCGTGCTCCAGATACAACAGCTCCGGCGGCCACCGCGTGGTGAAGCCGATTTGAAATCGGCCGCGCCAATCGAGTTTCTGCCGCGAATAGACCGTCGCGGCGTAGGAGGCCATCGCTTCGTCGATCCAGCGGTCGCGGCGGTTCGCCGGGCGAAGCAGTCCGCCCCACCACTGATGCGCCACTTCGTGCGCCACGACCAGGCGGCGGTCGACGTCGGCGGTGAACAGGTCGCGCCACTCCGTTCCGGGGTCCGTCATCATCAGCGTGGAGAGGCTGAGGAATCCCGGAAGCCCCTGCGAGAAATTGCGCGGGACGGTGACGACGGTCAGCTCGTCGAGCGGATACGGGCCGAAGAGCTGCTCGAAAAAGACCAGCGAGTCGCGCAGTTGCTGGCGGATCTCGTCGCGCCCCTGCTTGGTGATGCCGCGGGCGCGAAAATCGATCTGGCGGTTGCGGCGGCCGGTGTCGCTCTGCAGGCTTTTCGCGACCTGGCGCCGGTCCTCCGCTTCCGGATCGAAGGCCAGGCGGACGTTCACGTGCCCTGCCTGGATCGTTTCGACGGCGTAGTGGCCGATCTCGAACGTGTAGCCGGTAGCCGGGAGGTTCAGCGCCCGCTTCTCCCAATGATCGCCGCCGTCGACGCGCTTGCCGGGCGCGAGGAGGTCGAGGTCGGCGGGCCAGTGCAGCGTGACGTCGTACCGCGCCCGGTCGATGGAGCCCGCGTGCGGGTACCAGAACTCCGTGTTGCGCAGGCGGAAGGCGCGTCCTTCCTTCTCGAACATCACGCCCTCGAACGCGACGGTGACGGAGAGCCGCTGCCCCTCCTCGGCCGGCGCCGCCAGGACCACCGCGAGCTCATCGCCGGTGCGCACGAACTTCAGCGCGCTGCCGGCGGCGTCGGTGACTTGCGTGACCTTCAAGTCCTGATGAAGGGTCAGTGGGATGACGCGGCGATGTCCGCGGACGGCCTTGAGGTCGATCGTGGCACGGCCGCCGAGGCGCTCCGCGCCGGCGGGCACGGTCACGTCGAGGTGGTAGAGCTCCGGCTCGAAGTCGCCCTGGTCGGATGGCGGTCCCGCCGCGAATTGGCTCCAGATGTTGAACGTGCCGAGATCCGAGACTTCGGTACCGAGGGAACGGCCGCGGCGGTGCTCCTTCTCGAGCCGGCCCGCGGCGCGGCGCTTCTCGCGCTCGCTGAGCTTCTCCGCGACCCACTGCCCGAGCACGGCCACGCGGTCGACCTGATCGATCACGTAGTCGAAGTCGCCGAGATGCGTGCCGTGAATGCGCGCGGCGAAGAACTTGTCGGCGTCGGCATCGCCGCTCGCTGCCGCGAGGAGGCGCGACTCGACGCTCAGCAGCTTCCGCTCGCTGGTGTTCTTCCACGTTTCGTAGGTCTTCTGCGCCTGCGCGGAAGGAGCGGCCGGCGCTCCCTTCGTCAGCGCGGCCATCGTCTCCGGATGACGCCGTGGCCGATGAACACCGCCTCGGTCGGGCTTTGCGGAAAGACCGTTCCGTCGGTCAGCTCGATCGTCGCGGCGCCGACGCGCAGCGAAACCGGGGCGGCGAGAGCTGCGACTGCGGTGAAAAGAGAGACGAACAGCACACTGCAAACGCGAATGTTCACGAGAGTCTCCGGGTTTTGGACCGGCGAATTCTCTCATGCCCCGTTTCCGCTTCCACGAAAAACACGGCGACCTCATCGGCGCGCACATCTCCACCAAGGGCGGCCTGCACACCGTCTTCGAGCGCGCCTCGATGATCAACGCCTCGGCGATCGCGCTCTTTGCGAAGAACTCGAACCAGTGGAAGGGGAAGACGATGACGGACGACGACGTCGCGCTCTTCGCCAAGCTGCGCACCGTCAAGCCGATTTTCACCCACGCCTCGTACCTCATCAACCTGGCCACGACCAACGCCGAGTTTCACCGCAAGTCGATCGAGGCGCTGGCCGACGAGCTCGACCGCGCCGAGCGGCTCGGCATTCACGCCGTGGTGCTCCATCCCGGCGCGCACCTCGGCGCCGGCGTCGACAAAGGCGTCGACCAGATCGCCCGCTCGCTCGACCAGGTGCACGCGCTGCTGCCGGAGCACAAGGTCGTGACGCTGCTCGAGACGGCGGCGGGACAGGGCTCCTGCCTAGGCTGCACGTTCGAGGAACTCGGGCGGATCATCGCCCTTGTCGACGAAAAGAAGCGCGTCGGCATCTGTGTCGACACCTGCCACATCTTCGCCGCCGGCTACGACATTCGCTCGAAGGACGGATGGGAGCGCGCCGTCGACGAGATCGAAGAGCACGTCGGCGTCGCGAAGGTCGGCGCGTTCCACCTCAACGACTCCAAGAAGCCGCTCGGCTCGCGCGTCGACCGCCACGAGAACATCGGCGAGGGCGAGATCGGCGTCGAGGCCTTCCGCCACGTCGTGAGCGACGCGCGTTTCCGGCGCATCCCCAAGCTGCTCGAGACGCCGAAGAAAATCGAGCACGAGTCCGACCGGAAAAACCTGCAGAAATTGCGATCTCTTCTGGAGGGCGGCGGCCATGCCGCCGCTGCCGGCACCAAGAGCGGCGGCATGGCCGCCGCACTCCATAAGCAGTGACGCAACTCGACTTCGCCGTATCCTTTCCTTTATCGTGCGCCGCACTATGCAGGGCACGCGCATCGGCTACGAAAACAACCAGATCGTCGTCCCCGACGACCCGGTCATTCCCTACATCGAAGGCGACGGCACCGGCCCCGACATCTGGCGCGCCACGCAGCACGTCGTCGACGGCGCGCTGGCCAAGGTGTACGGCGGCGCGAAGAAGATCCACTGGCTCGAAGTGCTCGCCGGCGACAAGGCGAAGGAGGCGACCGGCGAGTATCTCCCCGAGGAGACGCTCGAGTCGATCAAGCACTACCGCGTAGCCATCAAGGGCCCGCTCTCGACGCCGGTCGGCGGCGGCATCCGGTCGCTCAACGTCACGCTGCGCCAGGTTCTCGACCTCTACGCCTGCGTGCGCCCGGTGCGCTACTTCGACGGCGTGCCGTCGCCGGTCACGCACCCGGAGAAGGTCGACATGATCATCTTCCGCGAGAACACGGAGGACGTGTACGCGGGGATCGAGTGGCCGGCGGGGAGCGAGGGGGCGAACAAGCTCATCGCGGCGATCAACGACATCGAGCGCCGCGCCGGCGCGAAAATCCGTCCAGGCTCGGCCATCGGCATCAAGCCTATGTCGGAGTTCGGCTCGAAGCGGCTCGTACGCAAGGCCATCCAGTACGCCATCGCGGCAAAGCGCGACTCCGTCACGCTCGTGCACAAGGGCAACATCCAGAAGTTCACCGAGGGGGGATTCAAGGACTGGGGCTACGAGATCGCGAAGGACGAATTCGGCGACGTGACGATCGCCGAGTCCGAGATCACGGGCGAAGCGCCGGCCGGCAAGATCGTGATCAAGGACCGCATCGCCGACTCGATGTTCCAGCAGGTGCTGCTGCGGCCGTCGGAGTACTCGGTGATCGCCACGACGAATCTGAACGGCGACTACATCTCCGACGCGCTGGCCGCGCAGGTGGGCGGCCTGGGCATGGCCCCCGGCTCGAACGAATCCGACGAGTTCGCGATCTTCGAGGCCACGCACGGCACCGCGCCGAAGTACGCGAACAAGGACATGATCAATCCCGGGTCGCTGATCCTCTCCGCGGTGATGATGCTGCGGCACCTGAAGTGGTGGGACGCCGCCGACGCCATCGAGCGCGGCATCGCCGCGACCATCCGGCAGAAGAAGGTGACGTACGACCTGGAGCGGCAGATGGAGGGGGCGACGAAGCTCAAGACGAGCGAGTTCGCCCAGGCGATCGTGGAGAATATTTAAGACGGAGCCGTCACCACCAGCGCGACCGACTTGATGCTCCTGCGATAGACCAATTGAATCTTGTCGTAGCGCGGGTGCTCGCTGATCAGCCACGTCTCC
>DATDFB010000303.1:0-3245 GCA_036522835.1 Thermoanaerobaculia bacterium
GGGCCCTTACCGCAATCCGTCGTGCGGGGCTGGCAGGACGTCTGGGCCTCCTTCGAGCGGCCCGGTGCCGAAACCCGAGCCTACACGTGCGACTTCGAGATCTATCCGAACGATCACTCCGTGGAGATCTGGGTGGCGATCCGCTCCGCGTGACGCGGGCTTTCGCGGCCGCGGTCATCGCAGCAGCGTCTTCGGAATCATGACGTGCACGCCGACGTTGCCGTCGACGAGCTCGGTCACCCGGACGTCACACGCCACGCTGACGAGGCGATACGCCTCCATCTTGGACCAGCCGAGCGTCGCGGCGACGAAGTCGATCGCGTTCTGCACGGCGATCTGCGTGGCCTTCGTCAGATCTTTGTCCATCCCCATCGCGATGTAATGCGTCGACGTCTCGGCACGCGGCCACGTGAGATGGAGATCCTTCCGCACGATGAGCTGCAGCCGGCCGACCAGCGACGTCTCGATCGCCGTCTGGTCCACTTCCCCATCGCCCTGGACCGCATGGCCGTCGCCGATCTCGAACAGCGCGCCGACGGTGTGAACCGGGATGAACAGCGTCGTGCCCGCGACCAGCTCCCGATTGTCCATGTTGCCGGCGTGAATGCCGGGCGGGTTGCTGCTGACGCGGCCCGAATCCTTCGGCGGCGCGACGCCCATGCTGCCGAAGAATGGATGCAACGGGATATCCATCCCCGGCGCCCAGTGCGCGACCATGCGCGCCTTGTCGAGCGGGATGATGCGCGTCCGATGGGTGCTGTCACAGTTCGCCGGCAAGAAGCCGGCGCAGCCGTTGTAGCCGTACGGAATCGCGAGATCGATGCTGAGGATGCGCACTTCGAGCACAGCGCCCGAATCGGCACCCTCCACGTAAACCGGCCCCGTGAGAATGTGACCGCCCGGCCCCTTGTCGGTCACCTGCGTGACGATGTCGCGCAGTGACTGCTGCACGTCGCCTGGCGCAACCCCGGCGGCCTCGAGCCGATCGGGACGATTCGTGATCAGCGTCTCGACTTCGATCGTGTCGCCCGACGCGATGCGAAGCACGGGCGTCGCGGCGGCGCTGTAGTAGCCGTAGGCCACGGTCTTGGGCGTTGCGGCGAGATGGTGGAAATGCTGGGCCGAGAGCGCGGGCGCCAGCGCGGCGAGCAGCAGGGCTGCGGAGACGGGGTTGGATCGCATGGCGGAGATATTTGCTTCGCAAGCCGCGCCGTGCAACCTTGATCCGCATGACTCGCCTGTCCGCTTCAATCCTCCTGCTCGTCAGCGTGTCAACACCGCTCGCGGCACAATCTCCGCTCGAAGCCCGCGTCGACGAGGTGTTCCGCCAATACGCCTCGAATGAGACGCCGGGCTGTACCGTCGGCGTCGCGCAGAATGGTCGAGTCCTGCTGGAGCGCGCCTACGGCATGGCCGACCTCGAGCGCAACGTCCCGCTCACACCCACCTCGATCCTCGAACCGGGCTCCGTATCGAAGCAGTTCACCGCCGCCGCGATTCTGCTGCTCGCGCGCGACGGCAAGCTCACGCTCGACGATCCGCTCCGGCGCTGGGTGCCCGAGCTGCCCGCGGTCATGCAGCCGGTCACGCTGCGGCACCTCTTGAACCACACGTCGGGCCTGCGCGACTGGGGTTCGATCGCCGGCATCGCCGGCTGGCCGCGCAATACCCGCGCGCTCGATCACCGGCACGTGCTGCAGATCCTCGCGCGCGAGCGCGAGCTCAACTTCGCGCCCGGCACCGAATGGGAATACTCGAACTCGAACTACAACCTGCTCGCGATCGTGGCCGAGCGCGCGGCAGGCGAATCGCTGCCCGTCTTTACGCGGCGCCGGATCTTCGAGCCGCTCGGCATGACGTCCACGAGCTGGCGTGACGACGCGATGCGGATCGTACGCGGCCGCGCGCTCTCCTACGACAAAGACTCGAACGGCTGGCACTCGGAGCGCGCGATTGAAAACATCTACGGCAACTGCTGCCTGCTGACGACGGTGGGCGACCTGCTCAAGTGGAACGCCGCGTTCGACTCGACGCGTGTGGGCGGCCCAGGCTTCCGCGCCGAGCAGGAGCAGCGCGGTGTGCTCGCAAACGGCCGGACAGTGGACTACGCCGCGGGACTGTTCGAGGGCAGCTGGCGCGGCCAACCGTGGGTCGGGCACAGCGGCGCAACGTCCGGGTATCGCGCGGACCTGGTCCGCTATACGAACGCCGGCGTGTCGGTCGCCGTGTTGTGCAACCGCGGCGACGCCGACGCCGAATCAATGGCCGATTCCGTCGCGGGCGCGCTCGTAGCGTTCGGTCCGCGTGCCACGCCGCCAACGCTGGGGCGCGTTGCGGTGCCCGCGCGCGCGATCGCCGACAAGGCCGGCCTCTACCGCAACCTCCGCGACATGGACGTGCTGCGCCTGCGGGCGACGAACGGCAAGCTCGAGACCGGGGACTCGGTCGAGCTCGTCCCGGTCAATCAGGCGGGTACCGCATTCCAGGCGGCGCGTGGAGACTATCGCGTGCTGTTCAATCGGCGCGCCGACGGGCATTACGACGCGCGCATCGTGACTCAGGACAAAAACAGCATTCCGGCTGATTGGGTCCGAGACGCCGACACGAGTCGCGCCGCGCTCGCGGGCTTTGCCGGCAGCTACGAGAGCCCGGAGGCGGAGACGACGCTGCGGGTGGCACTGGACTCGACCGGCGCGCTCGTCGCGACCCGGCTCTCGACGCCCGGTGGCCCGTGGAAGCTCAAGCCGCTGTATCGCGACGGCTTCGAAATGCCGGCCGGGATCTTCGTGTTCACACGGGACTCGGCGGGGCGCGTCGATGGCTTCCGCTTTACGACGGGACGCGTGCGCAACCTGCGGTTCGAGCGGAGGTAGCGCACGACACGCACCGAGGATATCCTTTCTTCGCGCTCGGGGCGCACGCGGGTCCGCGCGAAGGACTGAGTCCACCCTTGATCAATGATCATTGGTCATCAGCACTCCGTGCTGGCCAGCTTGCGGACCGCTGGCTCTCGGCATGGAGGCATTATGGCCAGGCAGCTCCCGTCGCATCCGGATCTCGAACAGCTCAAACGACAGGCGAAAGAACTTCAGGCCTCAGCGGGCATCCCGCTGCATGAGGCGCAAACGCGGCTCGCGCGCGACTACGGCTTCGCGTCGTGGAACAAGCTCCGCGAAGAAGTCGAAGCGCGCACGCTCGAGTTCGACGCCGCGGTAACGGAATTCATCCAGGCGGCGACCGACGGC
>DATDFB010000304.1:0-2143 GCA_036522835.1 Thermoanaerobaculia bacterium
GGCCATGCCGCCGCTCTGACAGCGGCGGCATGGCCGCCGCACTCCACAACTCCTACATCAACTCCCGCATGATCTTGTCCAGCGCTTCCTGGGGCGGGCGCGTCTCCGCTTCGCCCAGGGACCAGAGCGGCTGATCCACCACGTTCAGAAGCGAGATGAAGCTCTTCTTCTCCGGCCGCAGGTAGACGAGCCCCGTCAGCATCGAGCCCTCCACCACGGACTTGTGCAACCGCTGCAGGGCCTGCAAGGCGTCGCTCGGGTCGTAGTCCTCTTCGAGCTTGCGCAGGAGAATCCGCGAGCCGTCGGGGAGGTCCACTTCGCGCATCTCGCCCGGCTCGTAGCTGATCTCGATCTGCTCGTACGCCTGCACGAATCCGATCTGGTGCAGGATCTCGTCGTGCTCCTTCGCGTACGTGTAGCCCTTCGTCGAGCCTTCGTGATTGTTGAACGTCACGCAGGGCGAGATCACGTCGATCACCGCCAGGCCGTCATGCGCGATGGCCGCTTTGAGAATCGACACCATCTGCTTCGGATCGCCGGCGAAGCCGCGGGCCACGAAGCCGCAGCCGAGCTCCACGGCCAGCGCGCAGAGGTCCATCGGCGGAAGATCGTTGATCACCCCCGTCTTCAGCTTCGAGCCTTCGTCCGCCGTCGCCGAGAATTGGCCCTTCGTCAGGCCGTACACGCCGTTGTTCTCGATGATGTAAATGAGCGGAATGTTGCGGCGGACCATGTGCATGAACTGCCCGAGGCCGATCGAGGCGGTGTCGCCGTCGCCGGAGACGCCGATGCCGACCAGCTTGTGATTCGCCAGCATCGCGCCGGTAGCGATGGCCGGCATGCGCCCGTGCACGGCGTTGAATCCGTGCGCGCGGCCGAGAAAGTACGCGGGCGTCTTCGACGAGCAGCCGATGCCGGAGAACTTGGCCACGTGCTCCGGCTTCACGCTCATCTCGTAAAACGCGCGGATGATCTGATTCGACACGGCGTCGTGGCCGCAGCCGGCGCAGAGCGTCGACTTGCCTCCCGAATAGTCGAGCGCCTTCATGCCGAGGCGGTTTTCCTTCGGCGCTTCCGTTCCGAGTTTCAGCGTCGATTCGGCCATCGCTAGTCCTCCGTCACCGCGTTCGTCGAGAGCGCCTTATCGACGCCGACGCGCAGCACCAACAGGTCGTGATCGTCTTCCATCTGCAGCAGCGCGCTCGTCACCGAGCGCGCATCGCACGGAAGGCCGGTGTAGTGCAGGATCTTGCGGATCTTGCGCTGGTCCTCGCCCACCGCCAGGCGGATCAGGTCCGCCATCTGCCCGTCGCGGTTCTGTTCCACGACGTAGACGCGATCGTGCTCGGCGATGAACTGGGCCAGATCTTCGGTGAACGGCAGCGCGCGCAGGCGGAAGTAGTCGACTTCGAGTCCGCGCTCGCTGCGCAGTTGATGCCGCGACTCTTCGACCGGATAGTGCGTCGTACCGAAGGCGATGAAGCCGATCGACGCGCCGCCGCGGCGGTCGATGACCGGCTTCGGCACGTACTGCTTGGCCGTCTCGTACTTCTTCATCAGGCGGTCCACCGTGGCCTTGTAGACCTCCGGCTTCTCGGAGTAGCGCGCGTGGTCGTCGTGGCCGGAGCCGCGCGTGAAGTACGACGCCATCGGGTGATCGGTGCCGGGCAGCGTGCGGTACGGCACGCCGTCGCCGTCGACGTCGAGGTAGCGCCCCCACTTCCCGCCGAGCTCGTCGAGCTGTTCCTTCGACAGCACCTTCCCGCGGCGGTACGGCTTGGTCGGATAGGTGAACGGATCCGACATCCAGTTGTTCATGCCGAGGTCGAGATCCGACAACACGAAGACGGGGGTCTGGAACATCTCCGCGAGATCGAGCGCCTCGATGGCGAAGTCGAAGCACTCCGAGACCGAGTTTGGAATCAACGCGATGTGCTGCGTGTCGCCATGCGAGAGGGCCACGACTTCGAGGATGTCGCCCTGCGCGGTGCGCGTCGGAAGTCCGGTGGAGGGACCGACGCGCTCGATGTCCCAGACCACGCTGGGAATCTCGGCAAAGTAGGCGAGGCCGGCGAATTCGGCCATGAGCGAGATGCCGGGGCCGGAGGTGGCGGTCATGGTGCGCGCGCCCGCCCATCCCGCC
>DATDFB010000305.1:0-29466 GCA_036522835.1 Thermoanaerobaculia bacterium
GGGCGCGCCCGCGGTCGCCGCCGCCCCGCCGCCCACCCGTCCCGTCGCGGCGAGCACGATGGTCCTGGGCGACACCACGCGCCGCGTGCGCCTGGCGCTGGAGAGCTACTTCCGCGGCGACTTCGACGAGGCCGCGGGGGCGTTCGAGCGTCTGGCCACGGAGATGCCGAGGAACGGCTGGATCTACGCGTTCTTAGGCGCGTCGCAGTACTCGCGCTACGCGTTCGAAGCGGACGAGAAATACCGCACGCAGGCGATGAGCGCCTTCCGGAAAGCGAAGCAGTACGGGAAGTGGAAGAACGGGCTGCCGGAAAAGTACTTCTCCAAGCGCATCCGGCGCGTCTTCAACGAAGCGGGGTAAGAAGGTAGGGGCGCACAGCGTGCGCCCCCAGTTCTCTTACGCCTTCGGTGAGCCTTTCGGCTCGCCGCCGCCTTCGTAGCCGTAGCCGCCCGGGATGATGCCCGACACGGCCGAACCGATCGTGCTCGCGGTGCTCTTGATCGTCTTCACGGCGCGGCTGATGTAGCTCTTCTTCGAGCCGCCCTTCTTGCTTCCGCCGCCGCCCTTCTTCGAAGGCTTCTTCGAGGGCGCCTTCTTTGACGGTGCCGGCTTCTTCTTCGCGCCGCCCTTGGTCGAGGCGCGGTAACCACCGCCCTTCTTCGACGGTGCTTTCTTCGAGCCGCCCTTCTTGCTGGAGCTCTTCTTCGACGGCGCCTTCTTCGACGACTTCTTGCTCGAGCTCTTCTTCGACGGCGCTTTCTTCGACGACTTCTTCGAGGACTTCTTGGAGGCGGATTTCTTGGATGCCATGTGATCTCCTTTTCGAACTTTTAGGGAGTTGCGTGGCAGCTTCTTTGCTCGAAATTGAATGTAGACGAAGATGCAGCGAATGTCACGGCTTCCGCGATGGACGATCGTCATCGCGGCGCTGATTTGGATCGCCTTCGAAGCGGCGGCGGTCTATTGCTTTCTGTTGAACCGCCGCCTGACGCGTGAACTGGTCCGCCATACCTGGCGCGCGCCGACGGTGTTGCTGTCGCCGCAGAGCCAGCGCGTCTGGACGCTGTACGGCGTCGACTGGCGCATCACCAAGCCGGTGACGCTCGACGGGCTGCCGCGCTACGTCTCCGACGCTTTCGTGGCGTCCGAGGACGTGCGCTTCCGGCATCACCTCGGCGTCGATCCGATCGGAATGGCCCGGGCGCTGTGGCTCGACCTCCGCGCGCATCAGATCGCCCAGGGCGGCAGCACCATCGACCAGCAGATCATCAAGGCCCGCTTCCTCTCGCAGGAGCGGACGTGGCGCCGCAAGCTGATCGAGATCCCGCTCGCCATCGTGCTCGACGCGCGCATGACGAAGGACGAGATCCTGGAGATCTACCTCAACGACGTCTACCTCGGACACAACGCCGGCAAGCCGGTCCTCGGCATCGACGAAGCGTCGCGCCTCTACTTCGACAAGCGCCCGCAGGAGCTGCGCCTCGATGAAGCCGCGCTTCTGGCCGGCATGGTCCGGGCGCCGAACCGCGACACGCCCGACAAGCGGCCCGACGTCGTGCGCGCGCGCCGCAACGCCATCCTCGGCGTGATGCGCGACCACCATTGGATCGACGACAAGCAATACGACGACGCCGTCTCGCGCGTGGTCGAGTTCCGCGGCGGACAGATCCCGCAGCCGCCGTTCCCGTTCTATCTGCGCGCGCTGCGCTCCGAGCTCGTCGACAGCGTCGGCATCGAGCGCGTGCTCGAAGGCGGTCTCTCGATCACCTGCGAGATCGACCCCCGCGCGCAAATCGCCGCGGAGCGCGCCGCGTCGAACGGTCCGGGGCAGCTCGAGGCGCGCTTCAGTTGGATCCGCGCCCAAGCGCGGCGCGAGCCGCTGCAGGTGGCGATCCTCTCGGTCGATCCGCGCAGCGGCGGCATCCGCGCGCTCGTCGGCGGCAGCGACTACCGCCTCTCGCCGTTCGACCGCACATCGGCCATGCGCCGCCAGCCGGGATCGGCGTTCAAGACGTTCGCGTATCTCGCCGCCATCGCCTCGAAGAAAGCCACCGCGGCGTCGCTGCTGCTCGACGCGCCGGTGAAGATCGACGTCAGCGGCGGCGAGTCGTGGGAGCCGCACAACTACGACGAGCGCTTCCGCGGACGGGTGACGCTGCGCGAGGCCTTCGAGCGGTCCCTCAACGTGCCGACGGTGCGGCTCACGCAGCAGGTGGGGCTCGACCCGGTCATCGACACGGCGCAGAACTTCGGCTTCGAGGAGAAGTTCGCGCGCATCCCCGCGCTGCCGCTCGGCGTGACGGAGGTGTCGGTGCGCGAGCTCACCGCCGCGTACACGGCCTTTCCGAATCTCGGCATCCGCGTCGAGCCGTTCCTCGTCCGCGAAGTGCGCGACGCGCGCGGCCGGCGGCTCTTCCGTCACGAGCTGGAATCGAAAAAGGTCGCGCCGGCCGCGCCGGTGTACGTGATGCACTCGCTGCTGCGCGGCGTGGTGCAGCGCGGCACGGCCACGCGCCTCAAGCGCTACGGCCTCGGCTACGTGGCCGGAAAAACGGGAACGACGAGCGACTACCGCGACGCCTGGTTCGTCGGCTACACGCCCGACATGGTGACGACGGTGTGGACCGGCTTCGACCGCGGCGCGCCGCTGCGCCTCTCCTCGGCCGAGGCGGCGATCCCGATCTGGGGCGCGTACATGAGCGCCATTCCGCATACGCGCGCCGACCCGAAGGCGCCGGGCGGCGTGGTCTTCCGCGACATCGATCCCGAGAGCGGCATGCTTTGGCAGGACGGCTGTCCCGGCCCGTGGCACGAGGTCTTCCTCGACGGCACCGCGCCGGCGCACCACTGCCCCTCCGGCTTCTTCGGCCGCATCGTCCGCAAGGTGCTGTTCGACCGCGAGCACTTCGACGAGCCGCCCGCGATCACCTTCGATCAGTTCCGGCGGTGGGCCGAGGAAGTCGACCGGAACCGGCAGCAGGTGGAGCGGAGGCTGGGGCGATTGCGGCGGATCTTCAGGGACTAGGCGCGTGGTGCCCCTCATCCGCCGCTTCGCGGCACCTTCTCCCCGCAAGCGGGGCGAAGGCCCTCCACCCGTAGATCCCTCGCCCCGCGCCAGCGGGGAGAGGGTGGCCGAAGGCCGGGTGAGGGGCTAGTGTCCCTGCGTCAGCACGATCGCCGTGTACGCGCCGATGCCCACCTCTCCCTGCGAGCTCGAGACGAACACGTCGTTCGACGGCTGATCGCCGAAGACGTCGCTGTAGCCGCGCCAATCGCTGTTGAAGCGGACGTTCCAGACGCCGTCGCGAGGGAACCAGAGCCGGTACGAAGGGAAGGCCGCGGCGGAGAGGTTCGCCACCACCACCACGTCGTCGCCGGCGCCGCCGTTTGCCCAGCGGTGGTAGGCGATCACTTTGGCGTCGTGATTGAGGTGAAAGATGTTGAGGTTGCGGCCGCGCAGACCGCGCGCCGCGTCCGAGCGGCGGAGGCGCGCCAGGTCGCCGTAGAGGCGCTCGATGCCGTGATGCGCCTGCGACCAGCGCAGCGGGTCCTGCGCGGTGAACGGCGCCGAGGCGAGGAATTCCTGTCCCTGGAAAATCATCGGCACGCCGGGGGCGGTGAAGACGATGGCGGCGGCCAGCGTGGAGCGTTTTTGCGCCGGCCAGCTCCAGCTATTGCCCGGCCAGATGTCTTCGATCAGCCGCCGCTTCCCGTTCTCGCGCGCGACCTCGTCGTGCGACTCGGTGAAGATCACGCGGCGGAACGGATCGCCGTTGAATGACGCGCCGATGATGCGCGCCAGCGCACCCATGTCGCGCGCGCCGTCCGACGGTGCTTGGACGATGCCCCGCAGGGTGTGATGGAAGTCGGCGTCCCACTGCGCGTCGAATCCGGCGCCGTCCTGCACCGACGTCTCCCGGGTCACCGCCTCGTTGGCCTGCATGTCCTCGGCGATGGTGATCTTCCACGGCATGGCCGCGCCGATCTCGTCGTTGATCCGTTGCATCAGCCGCCAGCCGTCCGGAATGTCGCGGTTCAGGTCGTTCGAGCCGTCGAGATTGCGGATGTAGTTCGTGGCGT
This sequence comes from Thermoanaerobaculia bacterium, assembly GCA_036522835.1. Classification (GTDB taxonomy): domain Bacteria; phylum Acidobacteriota; class Thermoanaerobaculia; order Gp7-AA8; family Gp7-AA8; genus DATDFB01. The sequence continues at coordinate 4,082 of DATDFB010000305.1, forward strand.
CCCAGCGCAGGCCGTCGGCGGCGCGGGTCTGGATCCAACGCAGAGCGTTGTCGCGCAGGTATTGCCGTACCTCGGGCCGTCCGTAATCCGGCCGGGTCTCGCCCCAGACCGTGTGGCTGCGGTCGTCGTTGTAGAAATAGATGCCGCCCTTGCCGTCGCGCAGCGTCCAGCCATCGAACTGCCACAGATCGAGATGCTCGTTGCCGAAGTGGTTGTAGACCACGTCGAACAGCACGGCCAGGCCGCGGCCATGCGCGGCGTCGACGAAACGGCGGAAGGCGTTCGGACCGCCGAACGCGCTCTCGATGGCGAAGATGTAGGCCGGGTTGTAGCCCCACGAGATGTCGTATGGAAACTCGCCCGCGGCCATGACCTCGACGGCGTTGAATCCGAGGTCGCGGACGTGGTCGAGCTTGTCGATGGCCGTGTCGAACGAGCCCGGCCCGAGCTCCGCGTTGAACGTGCCGATGTGCATCTCGTAGATCAGCAGCTCGTTCATCTCCGGCGGACGGAAGTTCTGCACCTGAAACGTGAACCCCGCGTCGGCGATGACGCTGTTCGTCTCGTCGCGCTCGACGGAGCGCGCGTACGGATCGTTCTTCCAGAGATCGCCGCGGTCCGGGTTGTGGATCACGAACTTGTAGCGGTGGCCGACACGGGCGAAGCCGGCAAAGCACGACCAGTAGCCTCCGCCCTCGTGCGTGAGCGGATCGGCGGTCCGCGACCAGCCGTTGAAGTCTCCCGCCACCGCCACGGACGCGGCGTTCGGAGCCCATACGCGAAAGCTCACGCCGTCCGCAAACGGCACCGCCCCCATGCCGGGGCGGTCGGACGCGGACATCAGTCGTAGCCTCCGAACATCAGCAGGGAGACTTCGCTGTCCGTGGGATTCACCAGGCCGTGCAGGTTCCCTCCCTTGAGCATCGCGAAATGGCCGGGATGCAGCGGCCGCACCTCGAAGGAGCGCTCGCGGTTCGGCAGCTTGGCCCAGTCGCCGACGACCATCACGCCGCGCCCGTCGAGGAGGAAAAAGATCTCCTGGTTGTCGCGGTGCCGGTGCAGTCCGATGGCGCAGAAGGGCTGGAGGAGATGCAGGTCGAGATAGTCGACGCTGAAGAACTCCTCGCGGCGCGTGCCGTCGCTCTTGCGGCCGAAGCAGTCGAACATCCACGGCTCGATCGTGCGCGCCAGCTCGCCGGAGCCGGCGAAGGCGCCGTAGTTCGATAGGAGGTTGCGGTACTCGAGGAGCCCCACGCCGCCATGCGGGCTGCGGCTCATCCCCGTCCGCTCGAAGGCGTTCCAGCCGCGCACGACCATGTTGAACTCGTACTGATAGTTCGCGCCGTTCTGCGAATCCCACGTCTTCAGTTGCGCGTCGGCCCACGCGCACTCCACGTGCAGCGGCCGGACCGGATGCATCGTGCTGTCCGGCGCGATCGAGGCGATGTCGCGGTCGTTCAACTGCTCGCGCGGGAAGTCGTCGCGCGAGCCGTGCACGAGGTCGGGGCGGGCCACGAGCTCGCCGCGGTCCATGGCCTGCCGGCCTTTGTCGTCCAACTGATCGCGCAGGTCGCCGCCCGGATAGGCCCACAGCTCGATCTCGTACCGTCCGCTCCGCTCGTTGTACGGCACCGTGAGCGGCTCGCTCACCGCCGATGCGCCGATGCGCGTCCAGAGGCGGATGGCGGCGCCGAGCTTCATGCCGGTCAGGGCGGAGAGCTTCGAATCGGGCCCGGCGCGATACGAGAAGCGGAGGATCGGGCCCGTCCAGTTGCCGGCCGAGGCCAGGCCGCGGGTGAGGAAGGTATCGGTGGTCGTGAATGCGGCGACGTTCTGTTTCTGAAAGTCGGTCTTGTTGTCCTGCCGGCGCGGATCGAGCTGCGCCGTGTCGCCGGCGGGGCCATAGAGCTCCAGATGGTCGAAGGGGACGAGGTACTGCATCGACTTCGAGACGTACTGCTCGCGCTCCGCGGCCAGTTGGGCCTGCTCGATGAAGTGCATCAACTGCGTCATCGGATTGCGAGACTCGTAGTCGGGCGAAGTGCCGGCGGGGACGGAGCGGACGGTATCGGTATCGACGATTTGCATGGCGCGCTCCGTTTCAGACGCTGTGGTAGAGGAAGGCCACGAACTTCAGCGGCGGCGAGGCCGGATCGCTGCTCGTGTTGCGGATGCCGTGCATGCCGCCGCTCTTGGTGAAGATCATGCTGCCCGGTTTCACCGGCAGCTCCTTGAACGACTTCGGTCCGATGCCGAACACCTCGCGCTCGACGCTGGGGAAGGAATCGGTGGCCGGGTCGTCGCCGTCGCGCAGGTAGGCCACGCCCTGGCCCTGGGTGATGAAGTAGAGCTCTTCGGAGCCGACGTGCTGGTGGTTGCCCTCGACCTTGCCGGCCGGGATCGTCACCTCGTGGAAGAAAATCAGCGACGAGCCGAGCTCGCGCTGGAAGAGCCAGCGCATCTCGATGATGTTGTCGTCCTTGGCGTCCTTGTTGCGGTCGGGCTCCATCATGGCGTTGCGGTAGCGCACCGGCTTCACGTCGGCGGCCTGCTGGTAGTAGCCGCGCTGGAAATCGATGAGGTAATTCTGGTCGGGGATGGTGTTGCGCGGGTCGCTCGGGTTGTCGGTGACCGGCTCCTGATGCGTGCGCGTGTAGTCGTTGTCCCAGACCACGTCGTTCGGATCGACCTTGTGGCCGGACAGCGGCGTCGACTCCGGCTCGGAGAAGGCGATCTCCACGCGCCGCAAGCCCTTGATGTCGGCGAGCGCCGGCCCGAACTGCTTGACGCGCGTGATCGGACCGTTGCGTCCCATCATGTCCAGCACGGAGAGGTCGTGGGCGCCGTTGCCCGGCGCCTCCAGCGTCTCCCAGATCTCGGTCTGAAAGGCGTTGATCCAGGGGTCGAAATGCAGCCGCACTCTTGCCTCGGCCACGTTCTGCTCGTTGGCGGGACGGACGCGCAGCCACGAGACGATCTCGTATCCGAGCAGCCGGCCCTTCTCTCGCATCAACTCCACGAGCCGCGCCGCGCGGTACTCGATGCGCAGGAAGTTGCAGAGGAAGTTGCCGTCGAGATAGAGCTCGCCTTTGAGGATGACGACGTCCGCGTAGCCGCGCACTTCCATCACGTTGTAGCGGTAGCGCGGGCTGCGCGTGGCGTTGAGGTATTGGGCGTGGTAGATGCGGTCGGGGAAGAAGACGACCTTGAAGATCTGGTTCTCGGGGCTGTTGACGATGGACTCGAAGCCTGGATTCATCAGACCCGTCCTTTCAGAGTGTCGCCGACGCGGAAGGCATTGGCCTGGATGGTCAGCGTCGGATTGGCGCCGCCGGACGTCGGCATGAACGCGCCGTCGGTGACGTAGAGGTTCTCGAACTCCCAGGCGCGGTTGTCGCGGTCGAGCACGGAGTCCTTCGGATCGGTGCCGAAGCGCGCGCCGCCGAGGATGTGATTGGCGCAGCGGGCCAGGGCGTTCTCGGCCATGTACACGCCGCCCGACCCGAGGCCGTCCGTCACTCTGCCGCGGCGGAGAATCTCCGCGCAGCGGTCGGCGAACACGTTCATGAGATAGACGTCGTGCTCGTGCCAGCGTTTCTCGATGTAGGCCACCGGCCGGCCCCACTTGTCCTTGACGCTTGGATGCAGCTCGATGCGATTGGTGGGGAGCGGCACCTGGTTGGCCATGAAGCTGACGGAGAGGCCGCGGCCGAAGTTGCCGTCGAGGAAATCGACGAGCTTCTGCCCGGTCATGCTGGTGTCGTTGACGAAGGCGTTCCAGATCGTGTCGAGGTCCTGGCTTCCGTGCGTGCGGGCCAGGGAGATCGGGAGCGCCCGGTCGGAGGTGTTGTTGTAGATCGCGCCGCCGGCCCACAGCCCGCGCTCGTCGAGGAAGGCGTCGCTGGCGCAGGCGTCCGTGGCCCAGTCGGAGTCGAGGGTCTGCGACTTGTCGTAACGCTCGGGCGCCGAGACCTGCGCGGAGGCGCCCCCGAACGCGTGGGTGAGGAAGTACTTTCCGAGCAGGCCGCTGGCGTGGATGCGCGCGTCGAAGTTGGGGTCGAGCAGCGCGGAGAGCTTCAGCAGCCGGATCGACTCGATCGCCGAGCAGGCCACCACGACGATCTTTCCCGCGGCCACTTTCTTGTTGCCCGCCGCGTCGCGGTAGTGCACGCGCCTGACGGCCGCGCCCTCGGCCTCGAGATGCGTCACCACGGAGTTCGGCCGCAGCGTGAGCTTCGTCTCGATGGGAGCCAGCAGCGACACCCACGTGCTCGACTTCAGCCCCAGGGGATCGCCGTAGCGGTTCACGTAGGCCGTCTTGGCCGTCTCCGGGTCGGCCGGCACTTTTCGTCCGCTCGGCTCGTGATCCTCGGTGATCACGGCCAGCGGCGTGCGGTAGCGCGCAAAGCCCAAGGCGTCCATCCCCTGTTCGACGTGCTTGCTGATCGGGTTCGGCTGCAGCGGCTTCATGTAGCAGTCCTTGCTGAAGCGCTTGCCCTGATTGGCCACCGTCCCGTTCACGCCGATCAGTGTCTCCGCCGCGCAGTACCACGGCTCGAGCTCGTCGTAGCTCACCGGCCAGTCGCGCGCCTCGCGCTTGACGTCGCCGTTTCCGTCGGCCTGCAGCGTGCGTCCTTCGTTGAAGCTCCGCAGCGCCAGATCGCGCGGCGTGAAGCGCAGCGAGACGCCGCCGTAAAGCTGCGTGCCGCCGCCTACCACCTGCGCCGTGTAGCCCTCGATCGTGGCGAAGTCGGTGCCGTTCTTGTTGTAGACGTGCGGCTCGTCGTTGAGGTCGGGCTCCACGTGGCTCGAGTAATAGGAGCCGTTGAAGTTGGCCATGCCCGCCACCTTGATCCGCTTCTCCGTGCCGGTGGCGAAGATCTCATCGCGCTTGAAGTCGGAGAGTTGATTCCGGCGCTGCCGCTGCGGGCGCAGGAGCGGACCTTTCTCCAGGATGAGCACGCGTTTTCCGGCCCGAGCCAGAGTCCAGGCGATCGGCGCGCCGCCCGCGCCGCTGCCGATGATCACCGCATCGAAGTCCTCAGCCATCTCGCTCTCCTTCAGCCGAAGTAGTCGCCGCAGCGTCCCAGCGGCGGCTCCAGCGCGCGCCGCCAGTCGAAGGCGCTGGCGCCGGCGACGCCGCGGTACGTCTCTTCGAGGTACGCCCACCCGGCCGCGCCGACGTTGCCTCCGTATTTCGGATGCGAGAACGCGCCGGTGTACGTGTGCCGCCGCAGGATCTGCAGGAAATAGCGCGGGCTGCCGTAGACGCCGGTGTTCCATCCGGGCACGCTGTCCTGCCCCATCTGGTCGTAAAGTTCGATGTACGCCTCCTTGTCCCACGCCGTGCGCGCAACGCCCGGACGGCGCGAGGAGAGGACGTCGTCGATCAGGCGCAGGCAGAGCTTGTAGTCGACGAGGTGATGGGCCTCTTCGCGCGCCACGAGCTTGTCGATGAAGTTGACCACGCCGACGGGCTGATCGAGGCGGTAGGCGTGCGCGTACTGCGTGCGCTTGTTGTCCTTGTCCGCCGAGTCGTAGAAGCGGCTGAGAAAGTTCTGCGCGTCGCGCGTGCGGAACGGGAGGATGTGATCGGTGAGGCGGTTGAGGATCTCCAGCTCCCACTGCTCGAACGACACCGGCTGGGTACAGAGGTGGGTGAAGAAGCGCGACCAGATCTGTCCGTTGTCGAGCCGTGTCTCCTGCGGATTGACGGGATCGTTGACGGCGACGCCGTCGGCGACGAAGCGGTACGTGTGCGCCTCGCCCTTCAGCAGCTTCAGCGTGACGGCAAGGTAGCCGGTGGCTTGGCCGTCCGCGTCTTTGACCGGCTGGAGCGGCACGGCGTCGTACAGCGCGCCGAACGTGCCGACCACGCCGACGCTCTTCGGCGGCGCCTCCCGCAGGCCGGGGTAGACGAAGGTGACGCCGTTGTAGCGGTGGTCGTCGTCGGAGCCGGACTCGCTTCGGAAGGTGTCGACGATCGGGAACCGCCAGGCCTCGGCGATCGCCCCGCGCGGATCGTTCGGGTTCGGGTATTGCCCATAGTTGTGCCGCGTGTCGAACTCGTCGCGCGCCAGGTACTTGCCACAGAAGTTGAGGACGTACTCGTCGTCGAGCGGCAGGACGTCGGCCATGCCCGTCTCCTTTGCAGTTGCTGCGATAGGAGTGACGAAGAGTCGCGTTCTCCTACCTCAAATAACCAGGCTCGGCCGCAGATTTGTCGGTTCGTGCAACGGGCGGGTGACGACGACGATGGTCACGTCGTCCTCGTTCTCCTTCGGCAGCGCGCGCACGATGCCGTCGGCGATTTCCCGCGCCGTGCCGCCGCGCGCGACGCACTCGGCGAGGCGCTCGCTGGAGAAGCCTTGCGCTTCGGTCACGCCGTCGGTGTAGAAGACGATGGCGTCGCCGGGCGCGAGTGTGAGCGTCACGCCGTGGTACCGCACGGAGCGCATGCGGCCGAGGACGAAGCTCTCCGTGACGATCTCCTCGACGGTGCCGTTCGCGCGGCGGACGAGCGGCGGTGGATGACCCGCCGAGGCGATGACGACGGCGCCGGTGTCGGTGTCGAGGAACGCCACCACCGCGGTGATGAACTGCCGCTCCAGCTTGCCGCAGAAGAAGGCGTTCAGCTTTTCGAGCAGTTGCGCCGGCTCGCGCACGTGCGCCGCTTCCATGGCCATCGCCACCTTCAGCATCGACGCCACGAGCGCGGCGCCGACGCCGTGGCCGGAGACGTCGGCGACGACGACGCCGAAGCAGTGCTCGTCGACGTCGATGAAGTCGTAGTAGTCGCCGGCGACGCTCGACGCCGGCACGTAGACGCTGGCGACGTCGGCCGGCACGGCCGGCCCGCGCCGCGGCAGGATCGACTCCTGGATGCGCCGCGCCGTGGCCAGCTCGCTCTCCACGCTGGCCAGGCGCCACTGCGCGCGCGCCGAGCGGCGCTCCAAGTCATAGAGCAGCGTGCCGACGAAGATCAGGAAGCCGAACGGCTCGATGCCGCTCCTGCCGAAATGCTCGTTCAGCACGAAGAGGCCGAAGATCAACATCCCCAGCGAGACGACGTTGCGCAGAAGCCGCGGCTGGGCCATGTAGTTCAACAGGAGGACGCAGATCAGCAGCACCACCACGCCGTTGAGAACGCGGATCAGCGCGAAGGGGCGCTGCGCGGCGATCTCGTACGGGATGGCCACCGCGGCCACGGCGCAGAAGATCACCGTCACCGCCAGATTGACGCGCTGCCAGCGGTCGCCGAAAAAGCGGGCGAAGGCGATGCTGGCTGGGATCGGCACGAGGTACTCGAGCGCCGCGGCGGCGTACGTCAGCGTGGCCGGATGGCCGAAGAGCTCCGCGGTCGAGCCGGCGCGCACCAGCATGCGCGCGCCGTAGATGAAGGCGAAGAGCCCGGCCGGGATCAGGTCGCGCCGCGCGCCGCGCGGACTGAAGACCGCGAAGCCGAGGCCGATCGTGCAGAGAATCGTGCCGACGAGGAACGCCGGCAGATCGTTGCGGAACAGCGCCGTGACTTCGGCGGCGCTCACGGATGCCTAACCGCGCGCACCCGCGGCAACTTCACCTGCACGTAGCTCCACCACGTCGCCCACGAGATGTGCGCGCCGCCGACCGCGGGCGCGGCGTACGTCTGCAGCGTCCAGAAGCTCGTATCGTCGAACGGATCGACGAGCGTCGTGCTGTAGTCGCCCCAGCGGTAGTTGCCGTTCCAGTCCTCGCCGCTCTTCACCGTCGCCGGCACGCTGACGTTGCCGGCGGGGTCGATGTAGCGGCACGCCGCGGAGGCATACATCGACGGCGACATCGTCGAGTAGCCGACCAGGGCCGCGCCGAGCCGGTTCACGGCGAGCGACGGGTACGCATAGTCCGCCGCCGGATCGCCGATCACGAACCCTTTGGCGCTCGTGCCGGCGATCTTCCACACCACGATGATGCTGCGACCGGTCGAGGCCTTCTGCACGACCCAGAGAACGCCGTCGCGGAAGATCGCGTAGTGCAGCAACGAGTCGCCGCAGTCGAGCTGCTTCGACGTTCCCAACTGATCGCAGGCATCCGAGTTGATGAAAAACGAGACCGGCGGGGCGTAGCTCGCGGTCTGGACGAGCTGCCCGCCGGTGAGCTCGTACTGCAGGATGCGTTCGTTTTCCTCGGTGAGGATGCGCACCGTCGTATCGGCCGACGAGACCGGCGTGAGGTCTTCATAGAACGGCGGCTGCGTCTTCACCACCGCCGGCGCCTGCGTGTCCGAGTAGGCGCTGCTCTTCGCGATCGTGAAGACGTCGGTGCCGTTGAGGATTTCGACATTCACGAACTCGTTGGCGGTGATGACGATCTGGTCCGCGGTCATGGCCATGCGCGTGAAGTCGAGGTCGACGCTCGGGTCGGTCGAGATGTTGACGCGGTAGCGGCGCCACACGCCCGCGGGATCGCCCGTCGCGGAGATGGCCAGCAGCAGCGCGCCCTGCGTCTCGTTGAAGTCGGTGAGCATGGCCAGCACCCAACGGTCGTTCGCCGCGTCGTACATCACGCGCGGGTCGAAGACGAAGTTGCCGAGCTGGACGCCGCCGTTCGCCCAGAACTGAAAGATCGACAGGAACGCGAGCTGCTTGCCGTCGCGGTCTTGCACCGAAAGCGAGTTGTTGTACGCGCCGACGACGTGGTGCGGCCCGACGGCGCCCGCGGCGTCGGGCGGATAGAAGTACGCCGTCGCCGCCGGCAGCGGATCGAACGAGGAGCGGAAGCCGCGCGCCACGAACGGCACGGCCACCGCCGCCGGCGCCGTCACGAAGTCGGCCACGACCGGCGCCATGGCGTTCTTCGCCGCGAAGCGCCGCGTGCGGCGCGGGCGCTCATCGTGGCGTCCGCCGAGCGGCTGCGCGACGACCTGGCGCGCCAGCTCGTCGAGCGTCGCCGGCGGCATGGCTTCCACCGGGAGCTCGTGCGCGACGGAGTCGATGCGCTGCGCGGCGAGAGGGAGAGCGAGCAGGAAAAGGGCAAGGGGAACGAGATTTCTCATAAGGAGCCGCGACATGGTACATTCACCTTCGCTGGATTGATTTGGGGCCGCTTGCAACCAGCTTAAAAAAAGCTAAATCGCCGCCGGTTCGAAACGCTTTCGAGTTGGGCCCCACGTCGATCGTGGGGCTTTTTGTTTATGCAGGATTTCATTCAGGCGATCGCGGACGAGCACGTCTACCTCTTCGACGGGGCCATGGGGACGATGCTGTACGCGAAGGGCGTCTTCATCAACAAGTGCTACGACGAGCTCAATCTCCGCAACCCGGAGATCGTCCTCGACGTGCACAAGCAGTACGTCCGCTGCGGCGCGGAGATCCTCGAGACCAACACCTACGGCGCGAACCGGGTCAAGCTGCGCAGCTTCGGCATCGAGGACGAGCTGCGCGCCATCAACGTCGCCGCCGTGGAGATCGCCCGAAAGGCGGCGGGCGACTCCGTCTACGTCGCCGGCGCCATCGGGCCGCTGGGCATCCGCATCGAGCCGTACGGACCGACCGCGCTCGAGGAAGCGCGGGAGTTCTTCCGCGAGCAGGCCGCGGCGCTGCGCGACGGCGGCGTCGACCTGATCGTCATCGAGACGATCTCCAACATCGCCGAGGCCGAGCAGGCCATCCTGGCCGTGCGCGACGTCTGCACGCTCCCCATCGTGGCGCAGATGACCATCGGCAACGACCATCGCACGATATACGGCGACACGCCGGCCACCGTCGCCAAGCGGCTCGACGCCGCCGGCGCCGACGTCGTGGGCCTCAACTGCTCCGTCGGTCCCGACGTCATGCTCGATGCCATCGAGGAGATGAGCGGTGTCACCGCGAAAAAAATCTCCTGCCAGCCCAACGCCGGCCTGCCGCGCGAAGTGAACGGGCGGCAGATGTACATGGCCTCGCCCGAGTACATGGGCAAGTACGCGAAGCGGCTCATTCACAAGGGCGTGAAGTTCCTCGGCGGCTGCTGCGGGACGACGCCGGAGCACGTCAAGCAGATGCGCGACGCCGTGCGGCCGCTCTCGCCGCGGCGCTCCTTCGTCGTCATCGAGCGCGAGACGAACGGGAAGAAGCAGAACGGCGTCGAGCCGGTGCCGATGCCGCAGCGCTCGAACTGGGGCCGCAAGCTCGCCGCCGGCGAGTTCGTGACGACGATCGAGATCGTGCCGCCGAAGGGGCCGAACCCCGAGGCCATGATCAAGTCGGTGCAGTCGATCAAGGACGCCGGCGTCGACGCCGTGAACGTCCCCGACGGCCCGCGCGCGCAAAACCGCATGGGCGCGCTGGCCGTGGCGGCGCTGCTGCACACGCGCGTCGGCATCGAGCCGGTGCTCCACTACTGCTGCCGCGACCGCAACCTCCTCGGCATGCACTCCGATCTGCTCGGCTGCGCGGCCATCGGTCTGCGCAACCTGCTCCTCATCACCGGCGATCCGCCGAAGATGGGGCCGTATCCCGACGCCACGGCGGTGTTCGACATCGACTCGATCGGCCTGACGAACATGGTCAGCCTGATGAACCGCGGCCTCGACCTCGGCGGCAACCCCTTCGGCGAGCCGACGAAGTTCACCATCGGCGTCGGCGTGAACCCCGGCCACCTCGACCTCGACACGGAGCTGCGCCGCCTCGATTGGAAGATCAAGGCCGGCGCCGAGTACGCCATCACCCAGCCGGTCTTCGACGCGCGGCAGCTCGAGCAGTTCCTCGCGCGCATCGAGGGGTGGCGCCTGCCGATCGTCCCCGGCATCTGGCCGCTGCTCTCGTACCGCAACGCGCAGTTCATGAACAACGAGGTTCCGGGCGTGAACGTGCCGGACGACGTCATGGAGCGGATGCGCATCGCCAGCGAGAAGAGCAAGGAGCACGGGATGGTCGAGGGCGTGACCATCGCGCGCGAGACGCTGGCGCGCGTGCGCGGCGCGGTGGCGGGAGTGCAGGTCTCGGCGCCGCTGGGGCGGGTGGATCTGGCGCTGCAGGTGTTCGACGGATTGGTCAATCAAAAAACGGCGGAGGCGCGATGAACCGGGAGACTCTGCGGGATTTCTACGAATACAACACCTGGGCGAACAGGAAGACGCTCGACTCGCTCGACGGCATCTCGAGCGAGGCGTTCACCGCACCGATGGGAGGCAGCTTCGCCTCCATCCGCGACACGATGGTGCACATCCTCGGCGCGGAGTGGATCTGGTGGCAGCGCTGCATCGGCGAGCGGCCGAAGGGGTTGCTCGACGTAAGCGACTTCCCGGACGTCGACTCCTTGCGCAAGCGTTGGATCGAAATCGACAACGGTTTTCTGTCACTCGTTAACGGTGCTGATTTAAACGAAGACATTACCTACGTGAATCGTCACGGAAATCAGTACACATATTCTGTCGGCAAAATCCTGTTGCACACGGCCAATCACTCGTCGTACCACCGCGGCCAGATCGTGACGCTGCTGCGGCAGATCGGAGCGAAGCCGGCGGTGACGGATTACCTGGTCTGGGTCGACGAGCTCACCGCGTAAGGGGCGCACGCTGTGCGCCCCTACCGAACGCGACGCGGCCACCACCGGTAGGGGCGCACAGCGTGCGCCCTCCGATCCTTACCGTCTCGCAATTACCGCGATCGACACGTCGTCGTCCGCCTTCCCGCCGGCGAAGGCGCTCCAGGCGCCGACGAGCATGTCGACCAGGCCGTGCGCGGTCGCGTTGGCGTTGCAGGCCACGATCGAGTCGACGTAGGCGTCGCCGAATTCCGCGCCGTCCGCGTTGCGCGCCTCGGTCAAGCCATCCGAGTGGAAGAGCAACTGCTCGCCGGGGCCGAGCGTGCCGCGCAGCACCGGCCACGTCAGCGGCGGCTTGATGCCCAACGGATACGAGCCGACGCCGATCCGCTCCGCGACTTTGCCGTGCGCGTCGATGCGGATGACTTGCGGGTGGCCCGCCACCGCAGCCACCCAACTGCCGTCGCGCTCCAGCAGGAAGTAGCAGCAGGAAAAGAACGACCGCTTGCCGCCGGCGCGGCAGAGGATGCGGTTGAGGCTTCCGACGATCGACGACGGCGACGGATCGACGTCGAGCTGCGTCCGGAACGCCGCGTGCGCGACGGCCATCACCAAGCCCGCCGCCATCCCGTGTCCGGAGGCGTCGCCGAAGAGCATCGCCAGGCGTCCGTCGGGGAGCGGCACGAAGTCGTAAATGTCTCCGCCGACCGTGTTCGCGATCCGGTTGAACGCCGCGATCGCGTACTCCTCCGTCTGCGGCGGGTTGGCGGGAAGGAGATGCGCCTGCAGGTCGCGGGCGAGCTCGAGCTCGTCGCGGAACTTGATCTTGTCGATCAGCTCCATGCCCAGGAGGAGAGTCATGATGATGAAGCTCGCCGCGACCTCGACGAAGAGCCACCAGTCGAGGCGGTGCCGCGTGGCCGCGAAGATCGTGAAGAGGCAGGCGAAGAACCAGACGAAGGCGATGATGAAGATGACCCGCCGCAGCGGCGCCAGGCGCTTGGCGATGCCGAAGAGGATGGCGCTGCGCGTGCGGACGAAGCGCTTGATCCGCCGCGGCTCGCGCTCGATCTCCCCGGCGTGCTCGGCGATCAGCATCTCCCGCGTCGACGGCCACTCGGTGCCGTAGAGCGTGGCCACGTCGCTCGTCTTGAGCGACGAGATCGTGTCCTTGCCGAGCTCAACCCAATCGCGGACGCGCGCCATTGCCCGCATTGTACGGAGCGGCGCTCATCAGGTTCGTCCGCTACAATGACCGGCTCCATGTCCCCCGCCGCGCGGCGCGTCCTCGTCTTCCTGGCATTGCTCTCTTCGCCGCTCGCCGCGCAGGAGCTTCCCTTCACACATTACACGCCGAACGACCAGATCCCGCTCCCCTCCGCGAGCGTGCAGAAGATCGTTCAGGACCACCTCGGCTACATCTGGCTGGCCTTCTACTCCTCGGGCCTCACGCGCTACGACGGCCACGCCATGGAGACCTACGGCACGGCCGACGGCCTTCTCGACCTCACCGTGCGCGAGGTCGTCGAAGACTCGGCGCACTACCTCTGGGCCGGCAGCGAGTCGGGCCTGGTCGTCTCGGAAAAGCCGCTCGACGACTACGAGCCCGGCGGCCGCATCCGCTTCGTCAGCCGCGTCGGCAACACGCTCCTGCCGCGCTCCCGCATCCGCCGCGCCGCGCTCGTGGCCGCTCCGGACGGGTGGGTGTGGGCGGGCGTGCAGAACGCGCTCGTGCGCTACCGCATGCGCGGGCGCACGATGGAGACCGGCTCCGTCGATCATCCCGATCTGGCGAGCGGCGTCTCGGCGATGCTCGTCCGCCGCGACGGCACGCTCCTCGTCGCGCTGAACCGCGGCGGGGTGTTGCGCTTCAGCGCCGGCGGCCGTCTCCTCGGGCCGCTCGACGGCATTCCGGCGACGCCGCTCGGCGCCATGGCGGAGACGAGCGACGGCGCGCTGTGGGGCGGCGGCATCGACGGCTCGATCTGGCGCCTGCAGAACGTCCTCTCCATCTCGATCAGCAACGAGTTGAAGGAGCGCATCGTGGCCATCCGCGAGACCTCGGCGGGCGACGTTTGGGTCGCCTCGCTCGGCAGCGGCGCGCTGCGCATCAACGGCTTCGACTTCGCCGACCGCCTGCGCGTGAACCGTTCCACCGGTCTCCTCGGCGACACGCTCTGGTCGCTGATGGAGGACCGCGAAGGCAACGTCTGGTTCGCGCAGAACGGCGGCGTCTCCCGGCTGCGGCGCGACTACAAGGCCTTCATCGCCTATACCGGCCATTCGCACACCGGCGAGGCGCCGCTGCTGCCCGACCCGAGCGCCTTCTCCGTCCTCCCGCCTGTGCCGAACTCGCACGAGCCGTGGACGCGCGCGCTCTGGATCGGCACGGGAGGCGGCGTCGCCGCGCTCGACAATCACAAGCGCGTGGCCACGATCACCGCGCAGGACGGGCTGCTCAGCAACTCCGTCTACTCGATCACGCGCGACGCCGAGGGGCGGTTGTGGATCGGGGACGTCGGCGGCGTGAACTGCATCGTGCCGGCGGGGAAGGAGCCGCCGGCCTATCCGGGCGAGACGCGGCGCAGCCTCACGCTCCTCGGACAGCCCGCCACGGTCGTCGGATATCCGCTCGACACCACCTACTTCGGCCGCGAGCTCAGCAACGGCATCTGGTTCGCCGGCAGCAGCGGCGTGAGCTGCCTCGTGGGCGGCGAGTGGTTCGTCTTCCGCAGCGCGAGCGGCCTGCCGCCGGCGGGCGGATCGACCGTCGCGGTCGACGACGACGGCTACGTCTGGGTCGGCACGCCCGACAACGGCCTCTATCGCAGCGTCGAGCCGTTCAACGCCGAGCATCTGCGCGCGCAACGCAACGGCGTCGAGGTCGCGCAGCACGCGTTCGTCAATGTCTGGCGGCAGGCGAACGGCGCGCCGAGCGACTCCATCCGCTCCATTCTGTGGCACGACCACAAACTGTGGGTGGGGACGACCGAAGGCCTGGCCGTCATTCAGACCAAGCCGTTTCACCTGGTGGCCATGCTTCGGCCGAACGTTCTCGGCGGGCCGATGGTCGTCGGCCTCGCGGCCGGGCCCGACGGAAATCTGTGGGTGAGCCAGAACGCCGGCGTCGTGCGCATCGACCCGCGCACGCACCAGGTCACCGCGCGCGTCTCGAAGGTCGACGGCCTCATCGAAGACGAAGCATGGGCATACACCCCCGTCACCGTCGGCGCCGATGGCCGTGTCTATCTGGCCACGCCCGCGGGCGTCTCGATCTTCAACGCCGCGCTGCGCCTCCCGAACAACGAGCGGCCGGAGCTGCGCTTCCGCCAGATCGGCGCGCGCGAGGACCGCTGGCGCGGCAACAACGAAGTGTCGTTCGAGTACGCCGCCCTGACGTTCACCGACGAGTCGCGCGTCCACTACCGCACGCGCCTCTTCGGCTACGACCGCGACTGGTCGCCGGACCGCCCCGACGAGAAGATCCGCTACACGAACCTCCCGGCCTGGTTCTTCCCGCGCCGCTATCGGTTCGCGGTCATGGCCCACAACAGCGACGGCGTCTGGACGCGCGCGCCGATCACGTACGAGCTCGTCGTCCATCCGCCGTTTTGGCTGACGTGGTGGGCGTGGCTGCTCTACATCGGCGCCGTCGTTCTCTTCGCCAACGTCGTCAACCGCTGGCGCGTGCGGAACCTGCAGCGCAAGAACCGCGAGCTCGCCGTCGTGGTCGATGCGCGCACCGAGGAGATCCGGGCGCAGGCGCGGGAGCTCGAGGCGCTCGATCGGATGGTCGAGGCCATCAACCGCGAGCTCGTGCTCGAGAACGTGTTGAAGAGCCTTCTCGAGCAGGGGATGAAGCTCTTCCCGCAGGCCGAGAAGGCGACGTTCCTGCAGTTCAACTACGACACCGGCCGCGTCGAGGTCGGCGCGGTCCTCGGCTACGACATCGACGATTTCCGCGATGTCGACACCGCAATCGAGAACGCCCAAGGCCGCTTCACCGAGGGCGCCGAGATGCTCGACGAAGGCGTCTACGTCGTCCGCGCGCATACGCCGCTGGCGCCGAATCTTCCGGTGCCGAGCTGCATGCTGGCGATGGAGGTGACGCTGGCCGGCCGCATCCAAGGCTACCTCGTCTTCGACAACTTCAGCGATCCGGACGCCTTCACACGCTCCGACCTCAGCAAGCTCACCCGCCTGCGCGAGCACGCCGTCAGCGCCATCTCCAAGGCGCGCATCCTCCGCGAGCTGCAGATCAAGAACCTCGAGGCGGAGGAGGCCAATCAGGCCAAGAGCCGCTTCCTCGCCAACATGTCGCACGAGCTGCGCACGCCGATGAACGCCATCATCGGCTTCTCCGAGATCCTCTGCGAGCGCCTCGACGAGAAGATCGATCCGAAGTCGATGAACTTCCTCCGCTCCATCGTCAGCTCCGGGCGGCACCTCCTCGAGATCATCAACGACATCCTCGACCTCTCCAAGATCGAGGCGGGGAAGATGGAGATCTTCCCCGAGACCTTCCCGGTGCGCGCGGCCATCGACAGCGTCTGCCAGGTGATGAAGGGGCTGTCGACGCGGAAGAACATCAGCTTCTCCGTCGACGTCGCGCCGGACGTGACGGAGATCGAGACCGATCACGCCAAGTTCAAACAGATCCTCTACAACCTGCTGTCGAACGCGGTGAAGTTCTCGCCGAACGATGCCGTCGTGACGATCCGCGCGCGGAAAGTCGATGAGTCCATCGCCGTCGACGTCGTCGACCACGGCATCGGCATCGCCGCGGAGAATCTCAACGCCATCTTCGAGGAGTTCCGCCAGGTCGACGCCTCGATGTCGCGCCAATACGGCGGCACGGGCCTCGGCCTCTCACTGGTGAAGCGCTTCGTACAGTTGCAGGGCGGCACGATCCGCGTGAAAAGCACGCTCGGCGCGGGGAGCACGTTCACCTTCACGCTGCCGCGCCGTTTCCTCGGGCCGACGATCCCGAGCCCGATCGTCAACGCCGACGGCACGGTCGTTCCGCCGGGCAACCGCGTGCTCGTCGTCGAGGACGAGGACGCGGCGTGGTCGACGCTCAGCGCGTACCTCCTCTCCGCAGGCTACGTGCCGATCCGCGCGCGCCACGGCGACGAGGCGCTGCGCCTGGCGCGCAGCATGCGCCCCGTGGCCATCACCCTCGACATCGTCCTGCCCGGCAGCGAAGGGTTTGACGTGCTCCGCGAATTGAAGAACGATCCGGCCACGGCGCACGTGCCGGTGGTGATCGTCTCGATCGTCGAGAACCGCGAGCTCGGCCTGGCCTTCGGCGCCGACGACTACTTCGTCAAGCCGGTCGACTGGACGCGGCTGCTCAAGCGCCTGCGCGAGCTGACGACGCGCGCCGTCGCCCCCGGCCGCGCGTGCCTGCTGCTCATCGACGACGACGTCAGCGTGCACGACCTTCTCGAGCCGGAGCTGTCGAAGCAGGGCTATCAGCTCGAAAGGGCCTACTCGGGCAAAGAAGGACTGGAGCGCGCCGAGGCATTGAGGCCGGACGTCATCATCCTCGACCTGATGATGCCGGAGATGAGCGGCTTCCAAGTCGCGCAGGCGCTTCGCGCGCGCGAGGCGACGGCGCGGATTCCGATTCTCGCGCTCACCGCGAAAGACGTGACAGCCGAGGAGCGCGAGCAGTTGCGCGCCTGCTCGGCGATCGTGGCCAAGGGAACGGCCGCGGGGAAGCGGCTGATTCACGCGATCGACAAGGCGATCCAGTCGCCGGCTTAGTCCAGCGCGCTTTCGATCTTGGCCCGGTACCGCTGTACGTCCGGCGTCGATTCGATGTACGGCAGCGACGCCGCGAGCTCGCGCTTGGCGTCGGCGTAGCGCCCGCTCTCGAACAGCGCCACGGCGTAGTAATAGCGGTACGGCTCTTCGCCCTTCGCGAACGCGCTGACGCGCTCGAAGGCGCGCACGGCGCCGCGGAAATCGCGCGCGCGGTACAGCCCTTCGCCGATCCGCAGCAGCGTCACATGCGGCAGCGACGCGGCGCCCAGGATCGACGCGTATTGCTGCCGCGCGTGCAGCGCGTCGCCGGCATTGAGCGCGCGCTCGGCTTCGGCGAGCGCCGTCGCACTGTCGCCCGCCGGCGCCGATTCGGCGGTGGACGGCGGCGGCGTCGGGGCCGGCGCGGCGATCTGCTGTTCCGGCGGCGGCATCGTCAACTGCGCGGCCTGCTGCGGCGTCAGCAGAGCCTTGGCCGCCTCGTCGATCGACGCGCGCAACGCCGGCGAGAGCTGCAGCGACGCGAAATGGTGCGCGACGCGCTCCGCGCCGACGATGCGGAGCAGAGCGCTTTTCGCTTTGTCCATCTGTCCGAGGCGCCGCGAGGCGACGGCGATGTACGCCTCTGCGGTCTCGTAGCGCGGCAAGTCTTCGATGTAGCCGAACGCGGCGATGCGCATCCGCGCCACCGCCACGTCGTACGTCCCGGCCTCGAACGCGGCGACGCCTTGGCGGAACGCCGCGTCGTAGAACTCGTCCGGCTCCGCGCCGATCAGCGTCGTCGCGTAGAAAAAAACGGCGAGCAATGGAATCAATGACTTATGCAGGATGGGTCAAGATTGTGCCACAGATCCATCGCCGGTCCAGGTCGTTGCGGTAACATTGTCGTCACCGCGTGATCCAAAAAAACGTCATTGTCATCGGCGGTGGCATGGCGGGCCTGGCGGCGTCGATCTATCTCGCCCGCGGCGGCCACCGCGTTACGGTTTTCGAGCGTCGCCCCCATCTTGGCGGCCGCGCCGTGACGCATCTCCGCCGCGGCTTCCGCTTCAACCTCGGGCCGCACGCGTTTTATCGCGGAGGTCCGGGCTGGCAGGTCTGCCGCGAGCTGGGCATTCCGATCCGCGGCGGCGTTCCCGACGGCAGCGGCGTTGCCATGCTCGGCGCCGGCCGCTATCGCTTCCCGGGCAGCTTCTTCAAGCTCCTGACGACGAATCTCCTGCCGCTCTCCGCGCGATTCGAAGCGGCGAAGCTCTTCTGGCGCATCCGCCGCATCGACCCGAAGAGCCTCGGCGACATGAGTGCGCGGCAGTGGCTCGACGCGAATGTGACGAACGAGCGTTTGCGCCAGACGATGGAGGCGCTGCTGCGCCTGGCCACGTACTCCGACCACGCCGAGGAGCAGAGCGCGGCGGCGGCGGTGGGGCAGTTGAAGACGGCCATGCGGGGCGTGATCTACGTCGACGAAGGATGGCAGCGCATCGTCGACGCCCTGCACGGCGCGGCCGTCTCCGCGGGCGTGAACTTCGTGACCAGCTCCCACGTCGTCGGCGTCGAGCACGACGGCAGCGCCGTCAAGGCCATCGCCTTGGGCGAGCTCGAACAAGACCTCCAGCGCAGCAGCACGCGCTCGATGCGCCTCCCGCGCATGGCCGGCGACGCGCGCGGCACGCGCCTTCCCGCGACGGACGTGATTCTCGCCGTCGATCCGACGACGGCGCGCGATCTCGTCGACGGCCTTGACTTCACGCCGCCGCACGCCGTGATCGCGACGTGTCTCGACGTGGCGCTCTCGTCGCTGCCGCGGCCGAAGCCGACGTTCGCCCTCGGCATCGACCGCCCGCTCTACTACTCCGTGCATTCCGCCTGGGCGCAGCTCACGCCGAAGGGCGGCGCGCTGATCCACGTGGCGAAGTACCGCAAGACAGGCGCGGGAAACGACGAGGAGCTCGAGTCGACGAGCTCGCGCCGCTCGCCGTCGGCCGCCGCGGACGAGGCGGAGCTCGAGTCGGTCCTCGACGAGATGCAGCCGGGCTGGCGCGAGCGCGTCGTGCACCGGAGATTCCTGCCGTCGATGACGGTCTCGAACGCGCTGGTGCGGCCCGGCGTCGCCCGCCCCGCGGCGGTGACGCCGATCAAGGGGTTGTACCTCGCCGGCGATTGGGTGGGGGAGGAGGGGATTCTCTCGGACGCGGTGCTGGCGAGCGCGCGGGCGGCGGCGAAGGCGATTCTGGCAGGGTAGGGGCGCACGGCGTGCGCCCACGAGCGCTCGGGCGCACGCTGTGCGCCCCTACGAAAGAAAAGCGCGCGAACGAGTTCGGGTGAATCGCCCACCCGAAAAATCCCGCCAGCCCCATCAGCACGCCGAAGAGCATGAACACGATGGCCACGATGATCAGCCAGCGCTTCTGCGTCAGCGCGGTGATGCCGAAGAGCGCGATCGCCACCGATCGGGCAGCGGTTTCGTGTCACTATAACTTTAGACTAGGACGAGCGGAGCGGGAATTCCTCTCAAATACCGCGTTAGGACCACCGAATAATCAAAGACGCGTGTGGCTCCAGCTGGAATAACACCGATCGCAAAAGTAAACCGGCGAGGCCGTGCTCCTCAGCTGCCATAGAGCACCGGCTGCGGGGCTCAACACTTTTCACTGCCGAATGCTTGCTGGCGCTTCAAGCCGCGGAGTATCGCCATTCTTAAGTGAATGAAGGGCTTCTGCCGCCGCGGCGCGGAGCGTTTGCGATAGCTTCAACACAACGGCTCCGGTACACTTGCAAAACATGCAGGAGACTTCGGACGCCGTAATCGATTATTTTCGCGCAAAACGGCGCGAACTCATGGCGCTAGCCGAATTGCCCGTTTCTGCGCATGCAGGCCTGCGCGGTAGCCATCGTGAAGAGGTCTACCGGACGTACCTCTCCGAGATTCTGCCGCATCGCTATTCAGTAGGGCGAGGAATTGTGTATGGCCTTTATCACCGCAGTCGTGAAGCTGATATTGTTATTTGGGATTCGCACGCATATCCATCGCTTCCATTGCGTGATCACGCTTTCTTTTTCGCGGAATCCGTTCGCGCAGTACTAGAGTGTAAGAGTAACTGGTCATTGGCGGAGTTTCGCGACGTTCTTGTGAAGTCGCAGGCGGTGCGAGGTATTGTTCCTCATCGCGACCTGTCGCTACGAGACGAGATTGCAGGCCTTCGTTTGGAAATTCTCAGCCTGAAGGCGGGTCAGCCGCACCAGGGTATGATGATTAGCGGCCACCATATTGCCGCCGCCGCGATGTTCCTGACGGGCGGACAAACCGCCGATCCTCAAGGGCTCATCGGAGCATGTCATGATGAGATCGACTTTGTCTGGCCTGAAATCGTACTCCTGCTCGAACCAGGTATTCTCGCCCTAAGGTTCTATCATGGCGACGATGAAACTAAAGGCGGAATCGCGTTCTTCCGCTATGGTGAAGACGTTCTCCTGGCGTTTACTACCGCATTGCTGAAAACTGTTGATGATCGGGTGGTTCACAGCGAAGCGCGATTCTATCTAGACCGTTATGGCGCGCCGGCTCTCGAGGTCGAACCTTTTCATGTTGCCGAATTTCGTCTGTGGCATTTCGCCGCAGCACACGTGCCTCTGTGGCGGTAATAGGCGTCGCTGCCGTGAACAACCGCCGAACTACCGTCACAAGCTGACAAAAACCGCCGAGCCTTGGCTCAGCGGCGGAGCCGCCTAGGCGGCTCCAACTGCACGGCGTCACGCCAGCCGCATCTCGCTCCCTCCGAATCACTCGTCAATCGCCGCGGCTGGCCTGCCGCTGTGAGGCCGGCATGGAGAGCGGCTTTTGCAGCTTAGAGTGAGCGCGTTAGGCGGTTTAAAGTGCGCCTCCTTGCAGTTTTGACGTCTCTGCGGCACTCTGATAAAAGCAGGAGGTACGAGGTGCCTGAAGAAACGACATGGGGCCGAATCGGAACGGCTTTGATCGAGTCCGCACCTACTTTACTGATTGTAGTAGGAACGGGGCTGTTGATACTGGGTCTCGCCGGCGGTGTTACGTATGGAAACTGGCTGCCGATTGGCGAGCCGTTCGCGCGGCTAGCCGCAGGTTCAGTCGGCCTAGCACTGATCACCGTGGGCATCTGGCTATCGATTGCAAATGCTTCTGGCAATATGCCGAATGCCTCACGTTACGGCATTGAAATTACGCAGCCGCGAACTGGAGATAGCGTTGCCAAAATCGCAGTTCGTGGCACGATTAAGAAGCCGACGCTTCCGCGAGGCTTTTCGTTGCATGTTTTCCGGCACTACCCTGGTAAAGACGAGTTTGTGCCGATGTCTAACGCGCGAATCGATAAACAAGCCAAAACGTGGGAATCAGGCGTTTGCGATATAGGCGGCAAGCCTGGCGAGCCGCGTGATATTGCGGTGTGCCTTGTCGGTCCTGCTGGGAAGGTATTACTTGATTATTATAAAATTGCTGCCGAAAAGCACCGAGATGCTGGGAAAGAGCTTGAGAAGCTTGGTCAGCCGGGATCATGGGCGCCTCCGATACAAGCGACAACGCCAGATATGATTGAATGCGCACGCGTTGCTGTCAGACGCGCCTGAGCGCGACGCCCATGTTATTCGGAAGCAGCCATCCTACACGCAGGCCTCCTTTTGATCATTGTTCCTCGACAGTGTTTATCAGCACACCGTACATAATAACTCGACGGCAGCCAGCGTCGACAGCATTCAGCGCGGGAACAGATCGCAGGACAGTCTAACGGCGACAAAAGCAATATTAGGTCGCAAATGGGAACGTGAAGTGCGCGATGAATTCAGTGACGGCATTAGTGGCATTAGGGAGAACCGCGACTGATTCGCTTGTGATTTTGAACTTCGCGCTCATCCCGCCTAACTTGGTGTGAAGCTGTCAGCGGGCGGGTGTCCGGCTCGCCGGCTGATCCGCTCTACTACTCCGTTCATCCCGCCTGGGGCGCAGCTCACGCCGAAAGGCGGCGTGCTGATCGACGTTCCTGCCGTCGATGACGTTCTCGAACGCGCTGGTGCGGCCCGGCGTCCCCCGCCCCGCCGCGGTGACGCCCATCAAGGGGCTGTACCTCGCCGGCGATTGGGTGGGCGAGGAGGGGATTCTCTCGGACGCGGTGCTGGCGAGCGCGCGGGCGGCGGCGAAGGCGATTCTGGCAGGGTAGGGGCGCACGGCGTGCGCCCACGAGCGCTCGGGCGCACGCTGTGCGCCCCTACGAAAGAAAGCGCGCGAACGAGTTCGGGTGAATCGCCCACCCGAAAAATCCCGCCAGTCCCATCAGCACGCCGAAGAGCATGAACCCGATGGCCACGATGATCAGCCAGCGCTTCTGCGTCAGCGCGGTGATGCCGAAGAGCGCGATCGCCACCGACAGCGCCGCGTCCGACATGTCGAACTGGTCATCGTGGAAATTCAGGCGGTCGTACTCCTTCTGATATCCCTCGGCCTGCGCCTGGATCTGCTTTTTCTCGCCGTCGTACTTCTTCGCCTGCTTCTCGTATTCGGCGATTTTTGCGTCGAGCATCGGCGCCATCGCCGGCGGCGCGAGCGCGCGCTGGATGCGCAGGTTGTCGACAGTCTGCTCCGCGAGGTGCTGTTTGATGCTCTTGGCCTGGTAATACGACCAGGTGTCGACCGCCTGCGCCTGCGCCTGCGTCATGGCCTGCGTGACGTTGCCGTCCTTGACGTTGCAGATGGCCATGAAGGTGGCGGTGAGCGCCACCAGGATGGCCACTGCGGAGTTCAAGTGCGACGGCTTTTCGCGCTCGCGCTCTACGGCTTCATTGACGGTATCGCTGACATCGGCCACGCAGTCACCTTACAGCTTCCGGACGTGGATGCCGCCGCCCGAGGAGCGGAGCACGAGACGCGGGCCGCCGCCGTTCAGCTTCCCGCTGAGCGAGTCGTCGGTGATCTTGCCCAACACCGTGATCGGGAGGTCGCTGTTCACGCCGCCGCCGGAGGTATGCGCGTCGAGATCGACGCCGATGTTCGGCGCGAGCGCCACGGTGATGCCGCCGCCCGAGGTGGAGAGGCGCGAGTCGGCTTTCGGCTGCGCGGAGATCGTGGCGCGGATCGAGCCGCCGGAGGTTTCGGCGTCGATGGCGCCGCGCGCTTCGCGGATCGTGATGCCGCCGCCCGAGGTGCGGGCGAAGACGGTGCCGGCGACGCGATTGGCTTCGAGCGAGCCGCCCGAGGACTTGATCTCCAGGTTGCCGCCGATGTCGCCGGTCACGACGCTGCCGCCGCTGGTGTGGAGGTTGGCGTTGCCGCTGGCGCCGTCGAGGCGGACGTCGCCGCCGGAGGTGTGCGCGTCGACCGGCCCGTCGATGTGCGCCAGGCGGACGCCGCCGCCCGACGTGCGCGCGTGCACGAAGCCGTGGAGGTCTCCCACGCTCACATCGCCGCCCGAGGTCTTGAGCTCGACGTTGTAGCGCGCCGGCACGGTCACGTCGAAGGTCATGTCGAGGTCGTTGCCCCACGAAAACCACCGCGACGTCGAATCGACTTCGTTGCGCACGTGCACGTCGTTCCCCTGCTGCTCCATCGTCAGATGCACGCGGTCGAGCTCTTTCTGGCTCCGAGCATGCCGGCGGATCGAGACGGTGACGCCGCCACCGCCCGGCACGATGTGGACGCTGCCGACGTCAGTGTCGAGATACAGCGTGCCGCCCGGCGCGACGTTGAAGGCGCGGTGGACGGGACTGTCGACTCCAGCCTGTGCGGACAGGGTCAAAAAGCCGAGGACTGCGGCGGCGAGCGCGATGCGAATGCGATGCATGGGAACCTCCGGAGGCTCATTACGCTGGAGAGAGGAAAAGGTTAGCGGCCCCGCGTCATGCTGAACCGCGAAGACGGTGAAGCATCGCCTGCGGCGGGGTTCCTCGCTTCGCTCGGAATGACACGAGGCCCGGTGTAAGATCGCCCGGTCATGCCAGTCGATGACGCCCAGTTCAAGCACGCCCTCTCGCATTTCGCGAGCGGCGTCACCATCGTCACTACCGAGCACGAGGGGACGGATTACGGTCTCACCGTGGCCTCGTTCGCGTCGCTGTCGCTGAGCCCGCCGCTCGTGCTCGTCTGCATCAACAAGTCGTCGTCGAGCCACGATCCGATCGCGAAGTCGCAGAAGTTCGGCGTCTCGATCCTCGGCAGCGACCAGGAGGCGATCTCCGGCCGCTTCGCGGCGCGCGGCGGCGACAAATTCGCCGGCCTGGACATTCGCCGCGGCTCGACCGGCGTCCCGCTCGTCGGCAACGCCCTTGCTACGCTCGAGTGCCGCGTGCACGAGCAAATCATCGGCGGCGATCACTCCATCTTCATCGGCGAAGTCGTCGATACCCAGACGCGCGAGGGGGCGCCGCTGCTTTATTTCCGTGCCGCGTATCGCGAGATGCGGCTCTGATGGCAGTCAGCCCCCTTCGAGCAACACTGAAGCGCGTCTTCCGCGTCGAAAACCGCCGCCGCAGCGTCCGCCGCGGCGCGCTCGAGCATCTGCCCGAATTCCGGCGCACGGTCACGGTCTATCTGCCGCCCGGCTACGGCGGCGAGCGCGCCTATCCGGTGCTCTACATGCAGGACGGGCAGAATCTCTTCGAGCCGGAGCGCGCCTTCGTGCCCGGGCAGCACTGGCGCCTGGCCGAGGCGGCGGACGCGGCGATCAACGACCGCACCGCGGCGCCGATGATCATCGTCGGCGTCGACCACGCCGGCCCCGCGCGCATCGACGAGTACACGCCGACGCGCGATCCGAAGCGCAAAGCCGGCGGGAAGGCGGACGACTACGGCCGCCTGCTCCTCGACGAGCTGAAGCCGCTCATCGATAAACGCTACCGCACGATCGCCAAGGATGCGTCGATCGGCGGCTCCTCCCTCGGCGGCTTGGTCTCGCTGCACCTCGGCCTGCAGCATCCCGAGGCGTTCCGCGCCGTCGCCGCGATGTCTCCCTCGGTCTGGTGGGGCGATCGGGCCATCCTGCGCGAGGTCGACGCCTTCGCCGGCCCGCGCTTCCGCCTCTGGCTCGACGTCGGCGGCCGCGAGGGCGCCGAGGCGCTGCGCGACGCGCGCTCGCTGTGCGAGCGCCTGCGCG